>SFIL01000003.1 GCA_004556205.1 Clostridiales bacterium
ATCGCCTTTGCGATGTGATATGCTCTCTCTCGGCTGATACAATCCGCAGCATTACTGCGCGCAAATGGATTGTGTCTTGTTTTAATTAGGTTTTAGTATGAATTCCATGACTGCACAAAGGCATATCACAACTGGTTCACTGAAATCCTGAATTCTATGGATGTCCCTTGGTCAAACGGTTTTATTGAAGGCTGCAACAACAAGACCAAAGTCCTGAAAAGGGTCTGCTTTGGGATGCGTAATTTCCGCAATTTCAGAAACAGAATCCTTTTCTCCCGTACATAAAAATCGTGCCGGAGCTTTCTCCCCGACACGACTTGCAATTATTTCTTTCTTATCTCTACCCCAACTATTGACATAGAGCCTGATTTACCTATATCAAATATCAAACAATCGACGGCACAGGCGTGGGTCTTGCGGGATCAAAGATTTTCTCAACATCAAACAAGTCATCCAGCAGTTCCGGATTCCACCACATACGGTAGCCGTCCAAATTGCGTCTGCCCTGACGAACATAGCCGTCATGAATCTGCACCCAGTATTGTGTTGAGTCGACATTACAGAAGAATCGGTAGCCAGCGTCATACATCGCGTCAAATTTTTCGCCGGAGTAGCTCTCCACACCCGCAATGTCACTGCCGTAGGGATAGATGAAGATATCGCTGTCGCCCACGACGGGCTGCACCTGATTCTCCCATTTCTGCACATCGGAGGCAATATCCTCAGCGGATTTCGCACCGTAGCTGAAATGCGCAAAGCTGTGGCTCGCGATCTCGTAGCCATGCTCCTTAAGACACTTGGTCAACTCTTGCGCGTCGCGGATCTCCTGCGCATAGGCATCGCTGCCCAAAATACTCTCCCACTCGGGGTGGGTATGATACCCGAACACGCCTTCATAGCCCGTCACCGCAAGAATCGCTCTCGCACCGCGATAGGAAAAATCGGGATGCTCGCGGACAAAAGACTCTAAGATCGGCACAATGTCATATTCGCCGTAGACCGTCTGCCCTTCTGCATCGATGTACTCGCAGGTCGGATGTCCGTCCGTGCCGATAACAAGTTTATTGGCAAAGCCGTCGCCCTTTGCATCGGGAACGCGGTCACCGTCACCGTCTACCATGTACTCATAATAATTCACGTCATCCTGTGAGATGATAATAGGCGTTTTGCCCGGCGGAAGGAAGATGTCTCCCTGCTCATAGACCATGTTGCCGCTTTCATCGGCTTTGAGTGTCGCAATGTCGTGAATCCGCACAAGTACGAAGCCGCGACGGTACAATTCCTCCAATATCGCACGGAATTCCCCCGTCGTTGTCATATATTGGTTGTAGCCCGCCGAAGTATAGTCATCGTCAAAGGCACGGCTCGTATCCGCAATCAGGCTGTGGAAGAAAACGTGCGTGATCTGCGTTGTATCCGCCCAGCGGACGGTTTTTGCCTTTTCCGCAAGATAGCGCTCGTTTGCCTCCGCAAGCTCGGGCTGCATTTGCCAGTCTGTGCCGTATTCGGACAGAACCGCAATCGCTGCGTCATAGTCATAGCCTGCCGCCAAGAAGTCCGCCCGTTCAAGCAGTCCCGCAATGACCTCCTCCCGCGCCAGGGTCGGCTCGGTCGCTTCGGTTGAAGACGAGGAGGGCTGTGCGTCACTATCAGGCAAAATCGCGCCGACGACCGCGTAGATCAGCCCGCCGACAATCAGAAGTGCTGCCAGCGCCAGTGCAATCAAAATCAGCCAGCCGCGTATATTCGCTCTGCGCTTTTTTCTCCGCTTGCCCGCAGGACGCTGCTGTTGCCGACGGTTTTGCGTCTGCGGCGCAGGTCTTCTTACCGGCTCGCGGGTCTGCTCCGTTTGCACCGGTGCATTCTGCCGCGCCGTCTGACGCTGCCGAAGCACTGCCTCAACGTCCCACTCTGCGTCAAAATCGTAGGCAGTCGGGCGTTCATACCGTGGATCAGTTCTGTTTGTATCCGCCATGAATACTCGCCTTCCTTTTCTGTCTCTTTTATTCTTTCAGGAGCCTTTTTCTTGCGATATTGATTGTATCCTCCTGCATATGGTTCATCCATGCAAGGCTTTTGCCGCAACCGTAAGCGACGCAGGAATCCGCGTCGTCCGCAAGCATGCAGCGAATCTCCGTACGCTCCTGCAGCAGCGCGTCCATGCCGTAGATCTGGCTGCCGCCGCCGGTCAGAACAATACCGTTCTTGGAGATGTCCGCGACCAGCTCCGGTGTCGTCTGCTCCAATACATCGAGCACCTCGTCCGTGATCTGACGAGCAGGGCGTTTGAGCGCTTCCATGACCTCCTCGGACGTTACCGTGACCTCGCGGGCAAGACCCGTTTTCAAGTCTCTGCCCTTAATGCGCATCGTCTGCACCTCGGGACGAGGGAGAACGCAGCCGATGGTCAGCTTAATCTCCTCCGCGGTGTTTTTGCCGATCACAATTCCCTGCCGCCTGCGGACAAATTTGATGATCGCCTCATCGAACTCCATGCCCGCAATCTTGACGGAGGAGGACTGTGCAACGCCGTTCATCGTCAGAACACCGATGTCCGTTATACCGCCGCCGATATCGACAACCATACGCCCTTCCGGTGCCGTGAGGTCGAGCTGTGCACCGAGCGCAGCAGCAAGTGGCGCTTCAATCAGATAGACGCGTCTGGCGCCCGCCTCCATTGCCGCCTGAATGACCGCACGCTCCTCGACCTCGGTAATACTGCTCGGCACGCTGATGATCATGCGAGGCTTAATAAGTGCGTGCTTAATGACGCGGCGGATCATCTCCGTCAACATCCGTGCTGTCAGCTCATAGTCCGAAATCACGCCGTCCTGCAGCGGGTGGATCGCCACAACATTCCCGGGCGTTCTACCGAGCATATTGCGTGCCGCCGCGCCGACCTGCAAAACCTTTCCTGTGTTCTTGTCCAGCGCGATGACCGCAGGCTCGCGCAGCACGACACCCTTACCTGCGGCGTAGATCAATACATTCGAGGTTCCGAGGTCAATTCCCAGATCCTTGGAAAACAAAAACATTCTCATTCACCTACCGTCTGTTTTTCGGAGAATTGCGTTGCCGCAATCGTTGCACACCGAACGCTCTCCGCGCCCGCTGTTAAAAGCGCACGGCTGCACTCGCTCAGAGTCGCGCCCGTGGTAATAATATCGTCGATCAGCAGTATCCGTCTGCCCGCAAAGCGCTCAGGCTCCACCGCGCAATAGACATTCAACACATTTGCGCGTCTGGCCTCGGCGTTTTTCTGTGACGATTGCGCGGGGTTGTCCCGCTTCTTTTTGAGCGTCTGCACACACGAAACACCAAGCTCCTTTGCCACCGCTTCGGCAAGCAGACGCGTCTGATCGTAGCCGCGTTGTCGCCGCCGTTTTGCGCTGATTGGCGCCCATGTCAGAACATCAAAGTCTGCGCCCTCGCGGAGCAGAAGCATGGCAAGCTGCCGCCCATAGACCGTTGCATATTGCCGCATCCCGCCGAACTTATAGCGTTTCAGAGAGGCAGCAACGTCGCCCGTGTATTCATACAGGCTGTCGCAGCGCTTAAAGAAGCTGCCGCGTTTGACCGCACCGTCCATCATTGGAACTGTGGCACGGCATTTCCTGCAAATATCCGTCTCATCGTCCTTCAGAAGCTTTCTGCAAAAGACGCATCGCGGCGGATAGAGCAGATCGAGAAGCCATCCGATAAATTTCATTGCGCCGCACATCCTGTCAGGCGGTGCCGCAAACCACTGTAGCGCTTATTACGGCGGTTATTTGCAGTCATCTGCGCCACGATTTCCTCGTTGCCGACAAGGATCAGAAGCTCTCTCGCGCGCGTAATCGCCGTATAGAGCACGCCGCGCGTCAGGAGCATCGGCGCACCGGCAAACGGCACAAAGATCACAGCACGGTACTCGCTGCCCTGACTTTTATGCGCGGTAATGGCATAGGCGAGCTCCAGCTCAGTCAGCATATCGGAGTCATAGACCGCCAGCCGATCATCGAAGCGGAGATATATGGCATCCTCCTGCGGCTCAATCCGTTCAATGATTCCAATATCGCCGTTAAATATGCCCGTTCCCGCGCCGCCGTTCGCTTTTTTCCATAGTATATCATAATTGTTGCGGATTTGCATCACGCGATCACCCTCACGGAAGCACGTATTACCGCAAAACCGCTCTTTTTTCTTCGGCTGCGGCGGATTCAGCGCCTCCTGTAAGGCTTGATTGAGGCGGAAAGTCCCCGTCTCCCCCTTGCGCGTCGGAGAGATTACCTGAATTTCATCAATCGGGATGCCTAAGTTTTTCGGAAGACGCGTCGCGCAAAGCTCCGTAATTGTCTGGACAACTGCATCGGGCGAATGTCGCTTCATAAAGAAGAAGTCTCTGTCCTTCGCGGTCAGGATCGGAAGCTCGCCGTGGTTGACTGCATGGGCGTTCATCACAATCAGGCTTTCCTGCGCCTGTCGGAAAATATCAGTCAGGCACACCGTGCGTACCACGCCGCTGCGGATCAGGTCGGCAAAAAGATTTCCTGCACCGACTGACGGAAGCTGGTCGGGATCGCCGACCATAACCAGCGCCGCATTCTCGGGCAGTGCACGCAGGAGGCTGTGCATCAGAAGCACGTCCACCATCGACATCTCATCGACGATCACTGCGTCGCAGTCGAGCGGCTCATTCTCGCCGCGTCGGAAATACATCTCCCCCGTCTCGGGCGAGATCTGCGCCTCCAGCAAACGGTGGATAGTCGAAGCCTCGCGGTTGGTTAGCTCGGAAAGCCGCTTTGCCGCACGACCGGTCGGCGCTGCCAAAAGCGTCTTCCGATGCAGCAGGTCAAACAAAGCCAAAATGCCCGCAAGCGTCGTCGTCTTACCCGTACCGGGACCGCCTGTCAAAATCATGATTCGGCGCTCAGCTGCGCAGCGAATTGCCTCCTTTTGCCGCACGGCATAGGTCAGACCGCACTTGCGCTCAATGCCGCAAAGCACGCGTTCCGCATCGGCAAGCTCGTCCGACGGCTCGCGCGCCATACGGACGATGCGCTCTGTAATATACGTCTCCGCCTCGTAGTATTCGGGCAGATAAACCGCTTTCAGTCCCGCGATCTCATCCATCTCGACGCCGCCCAATTCGCAAAGGCGGTCAATCGCGTCACTGACGGTAGATGTTTCAAGTTCAAGCATTGTTGCCGTTGCAGCAGCAAGTTTGTCCAAGGGCAAAAAGGTATGCCCGTTATTCAGGTTATATCGCAGCTCAAAAATCACGCCCGCCTCAATACGGCGGTCGTCATCGCCGTCGAAGCCCAACTCAATCGCCATCGCGTCCGTCGCGGCAAAAGGCGCGCCGAACTGCGGCTGGGTCAGAAGATAGGGGTTCTCGTGAATCAATTCGAGAGACTGCTCGCCGTAGACCCTATACAGTCGGACGGCAATCTCCGCTGGTATGCGATAACCGGTCAAGAATTCAATCAAGCGGCGGACGCCGACCTGTCTGCGAAAGGACGCTCCCATCTCGAGCGCCGCTTTCAGGGAAATGCCGCTGATCTCTGCAAGGCGCTCCGGCGCGCGGTCAAGAATTTTTAAGCTGTCCTCCCCGAAGTGCGCGACGATCTTCTCTGCCGTCTTCGGGCCGATGCCGCGCACCGCACGGGAGGATAAGTACGCACGAATTTCATTCACGGAGTCCGGCAGCAAGCGTTCCAGAAATTCCGCCTCGAACTGTTTGCCGTAAGTGCTGTGTGTTGTCCACTTTCCCGTGACAATCAGACGTTCACCCGCAATCGGAGACGGGATTGTCCCGACAACCGTAACGGTCGCGCCCTCCTCGCTGTCGAGACGGATTACCGCATAGCCGTTTTCCTGATTCTGATATACCACAGCGGCGATTGTCCCGCTAATCAGCTCTTGTTCCAATCCTCTCGTTCTCCGTTCGTATAATCTCCGCAAGCTGTGACTGTGCGCAAAGCAGTGCGTTGTTCTGCCGCCGCAGGAGGAGCTCTACTGCGATCTGCGCCTCGGTGTCGATGCCGTCATCCACAAAGATCAGCCACGCACGTAGCCCTTGTCGGTGACGCAACCGCAGTGCGGCGCGGACTGTCTGTTCGACCTTTGCCGCATCGCCCTGCAAAAACACAACATAAAAGGCACCCTCTGCCTGCGGTAAAAGCAACGCATCAAACAGCGTCAGCACAATCAGCAGGAACCCGCACACGGCAAGTGTTGTGACAATGATCGTCAATACCACATTTATCACCTCACGCCATTCTATGTTTCGGCGTGAGAAAATGTACCCATCATTATTTTACTACAGACCGCGCGGATACGCAATGAATTTTTTACAAATCGTTCTTTTTTCACTTGGATTCTCCCTTTGAACCGCAAAATCGCTCCCATAGGTATTCTATGGGAGCGATTCCTGCAAAAAATACTTTATTCTTCGACGTGAATTCCCTTTTCCGCAAACGCCTTGAGCAGCAGCTCCATGTCGGACGGGATAGAGATCGGCTCGCCGCACGCCTTAATGGCATTGGCAACATCCTTCAGGCCGTTGCCCGTAACAACAGAGACGATCTTCGCGTCCTTAGGAAGCTTGCCTTGCTGGCAGAGCTTCTTGATGCCTGCCGTACCCGTCACGCCCGCAGGCTCGCCGAACACGCCGCAGGTGCGGCCGAGGAGCTTCTGCGCCGCCATGATCTCCTCGTCGGAGACATTAACGACGATGCCGTTCGATTCGCGGATCGCCATGAGCGCCTTGTCCGCGTTGCGCGGAACACCGACGGCAATCGAGTCGGCAAGGGTGTTTTCCTCCATCGGATACCAGTCCTCGTTGTTGGCAATGGCGCGGTTCAACGGGCAGCAGCCCTCTGCCTGCGCGGAGATAAGGCGCGGCAGCTTGTCGATAAAGCCGATAGCGTAAAGATCCTTCAAGCCCTTCCACAGACCCGCGATCGTGCAGCCGTCGCCGACGGAGATCGCGATATAATCGGGAACCTCCCAATTGAGCTGTTCCATGATCTCCAAACCGACGGTCTTCTTGCCCTCGGAGAGGTAGGGATTAATCGCCGCGTTGCGGTTGTACCACCCCCATCTGTCGATTGCCTGCTTGGAAAGCTCAAAGGTATCCTCATAGCTGCCCTGCACGGAGACGACGGTCGCACCGAAGGTCATAAGCTGCGCCACCTTGCCCTTCGGGGCTCGGGACGGGACGAAAATATAGGTCTTCAAGCCCGCCGCCGCAGCGTTGCCCGCAAGGGACGAAGCAGCGTTGCCCGTAGACGAGCAGGCAATAACCTTTGCGCCCGCCTCCTGCGCCTTGGCAACTGCCATTGCGGAGGCTCTGTCCTTCAGAGAGGCGGTCGGATTCTGTCCGTCGTCCTTGACCCAAAGCTTTGCAATGCCCAATTCTTTTGCCAGTCTGTCCGCCTCGTAGAGCGGCGACCAGCCGACGCGTAGCGGCGTATTCGGCGTTGTCTCCTCAACGGGCAGCAACTCGCGATAGCGCCACATGGAGCGATCCTCACGCGCGGCAAGCTTTTCCTTCGTCAGATTGGTCTTGATGTAGTCATAATCGTAAATAATGTCGAGGATGCCGCCGCACTCACAATTCGTCAGATTCGGCACAGCCTCGTATTCTCTGCCGCATTTCACACAGCGGCCGCATTTTACGTTGCGCATAACAGTTCTCCTTTTTTATCTCAAGGGATTTCATCATCCGAGATTATAATTTTTCTTTTTGCCGGCGGGTACGGCTTTTTTACATCGGTCAAACCCGGCAGATAGTCCGCACTTACGCCATGGAAACGCGCCAACACGGAAAGCACCTCAGGTGGAAGCATCCGTTGCCCATTCTCATAATATGAATAGGCTCTTTGTCCAACACAGACCGCCTCCGCTACTTGCTCTTGCGTCAGGTACTTATCCTCGCGTAGATCGCGAAGCCTTCTGTATCGCATATTTCATCACCGAAAAAATCATACCTAAGAACAAAATGTTCTATTTACATTCTGACCAATTTGTTCAATAATAGGCATTGAGGAGGCGAGAAATGTGCCGGATTATAAAGAGATGTATTTTACTCTTTTCAACGCAGTCACAGACGCTTCAGCGGCGATTCAAAACTGCAATATTGGAGAAGCAAACGAGCTTCTCCAACAGGCACAGCAAAAAACGGAATCACTCTACATAGAAGCAGAATAAAAGCAAGCATAAAAGCGTAATGATACACAGGGCTGTTGCAAATTCACTTTTGCAACAGCCCCATTTCATTGTTTCTTACAGCGACTTGAGCAGTCCGGTCGCCTCGTTGAACTCGTTGATGAGTTCGTCCATTTCCTTAGCCTGCGCGTGGACGGCGTCCCAAGTGCCCTTCGTGTCGTACCACAGGGCGTTGAGCTCCTTGACATCGCGCGCCTGCTGCTCAACCCAAGTGTAATACTTGAGGTTATGGATACGCTTGCGATCCGCGTAGGTCAGCTCAAGCAGGTTGTCGGTCTTGAGGTTCAGCATATGGAGGTTGTGATCGAGCGAAGCCTCATGTGCGTTATACTCGCCGTGCATCTGATCCAGCTCCTCGATACGGGACTGATACATCACAGCAGAGTCGGTCAGGACGGTCAGGAGAACGTCGTTCTCGGTCAGCTCGTAGTACTTCGCCATCTTGATGCAGCAGAGCATATTCGCAATGCCGGAAATGCCGAGCCAGCTCATCTTCTCAACCTGCTCGTCGCTCATGCCGAGAACTTCCTTCATGTACTGCTTGCCTTCGGGCTTGTTGAACAGGCGCAGCAGGCGCTGGCTGTCTTCGTCGTCAATAGCAATCGCCATGTCAGTGTTCTTGACGTTGTGGATCCAAGGAATGTGCTTGTCGCCGATGCCTTCGATGCGGTGGCCGCCGAAGCCGTTGTTGAGGATGGTCGGGCACTGGAGTGCTTCGCCGACAGCAACCTTAGCAGTGGGATAGTGATCCTTCAGGTAGTCGCCCGCGGACATCGTGCCGGCGGAGCCGGAGGTGAAGGCGCAGCCTGCCAGACGATCGTCCGGACGGCGGATGGACTCATAGACCTTTGCAAGAGCCTCGCCCGTAATGTTGTAGTGCCAAACGGGGTTGCCCATCTCTTCAAACTGGTTAAAGACCATAACGTCGGGACGCTGCTTCAGTTCCCAAGTCTTGTCGAAGATCTCCTTGACATTGGACTCGCAGCCGGGAGTGGCGATGATCTCGCCGGCGATGGTCTTGAGCCAGTCAAAGCGCTCCTTGGACATCTCTGCGGGCAGGATGGCGATGGAGTCGCAGGCAAGCAGCTTGGAGTTGAACGCGCCGCCGCGGCAGTAGTTGCCGGTGGAGGGCCAAACGGCCTTATGATATGTAGCATCAAACTGACCCGTAACAAGGCGCGGCACCAAGCAGCCGAAGGAAGCGCCAACCTTGTGGCAGCCGGTCGGGAACCACTTGCCGACCATCGCGACGATGCGGGCCTTAACGCCGGTCAGCGCAGACGGGAACTCGATGTAGTTCGGGGTCTCTTGGAACAGGCCGCCGGACTCCTTTGCCTCATTCTTCCAAGTGACACGGAAGAGGTTGACGGGATCGACGTCCCAAAGGCCGGTGTGGGTGAGCTTTTCCTTAATCTTCTCAGGGACAAGCTCGGGGTTCTGCATCTGTGCGAACGTCGGGATGATGATGTTGTTTTCCTTTGCCTTTTGGATGTTGTGTGCAAGGCCTTCCTTGTTGATGCGAAGATCAATCATTGTTTTTTCCTCCTGTTTTTACGTCTAAATAAGAATATAGGGTGTATTTGGATATGCCGAAATGACTTGCGATCTTGTCACCCGACTTGGTGATAAGCAGGGCGCCGTGATTGTTTAAGAAGCGAATGGCGCGAACCTTATCCTCCTTGGTCATCAAAGCGACAGGTTTTCCTACGAGACGATCGGATTGCTCGATGAGGTCGTCCAGCAGGTCGTTGACATTGTGTGTAATGCGGGCGGGAGTTTCCTGATCGTGGTTCATTGTTAAGGTCAGCGAATTCAATGCCTGCTCCGCCATCACGAGCGCAGAGATGTCGAAATTCACGCCGAAAATGGCGGCGACCTTCCCTTCGCTGTCAGGAATATAGACGGAGGTGGACTTGAGAAGCTTACCGTCCGGCGTACGCATCAGATAACAGAGATGATCCTCCGGACATAAGTCGTCCTTTCCGAGCTGTTCGAGAACTACCTGTGACGGACCGTCACCGAGCTTTCTTCCGCTGACATGACCGTTTTCGATCGCGATGATCGAATGGGACGTGCTGCAATCGGAAATCTCATGCACAACAACCTCGCAGTTGCTCCCGAACTGGGCGGCAAGCGCCTTGGCAATACGGCACAGCGTCTCACGTTCGCTTTCCCTAAGCATATATCCGCTCCTCTCCTTTCGTATTCTATCATTATCATATCACAGATTCAGTAGAAATCAATCTTTTTTCAAAAAAATTTTTAGGAATTATCAAAATTTGTTTGACATCTGAAACAGATATGATAATATAGAAGCAGAACCGCAGAAATCGCGGTGTGGAATGAATAATTTGGAGGGTATTTTCATGGATTTTGAGGCAATCAAGAAAGCGGCGGAGGGCTACCGCGCAGACATGAGCCGTTTCCTGCGCGACATGATCGCCATCCCCAGCGAAAGCTGTGAGGAAGAGGGCGTCGTCATGCGCATCAAGGCGGAGATGGAGAAGCTCGGCTATGACAAGGTTGAGATCGACAAGCTCGGCAATGTCATCGGCTGGATGGGCAGCGGCGACAAGATCATCGCCATCGACTCTCATATCGACACCGTCGGCATCGGCAATATCAACAACTGGGAGCATGACCCTTACAAGGGCTATGAGACCGACGAGATCATCTACGGTCGCGGCGGCTCCGACCAGGAGGGCGGCATGGCTTCCGCGACCTACGGTGCAAAGATCATGAAGGATCTGGGCCTCATCCCCGAGGGCTATAAGATCATGGTCGTCGGCTCCGTGCAGGAGGAGGACTGCGACGGTATGTGCTGGCAGTCCATCGTTAACGAATACTTCAACGGTCCCGAGGACGCACGCAATCAGATCGAGTTCGTCATTTCGACCGAGCCGACTGACGGCGGCATCTACCGCGGTCACAGAGGCCGTATGGAAATCCGCGTCGATGTACACGGTGTCTCCTGCCACGGCTCCGCTCCCGAGCGCGGCGACAACGCGATTCACAAGATGGCAGAGATCATCGAGAACGTCCGCGACCTCAACGAGAATGACGCCGAAGAGGGCACCGAGATCAAGGGCCTTGTCAAGATGCTCGATCCGAAGTACAACCCCGAGCATTACGAAGACGCCCGTTTCCTCGGCAGAGGCACCTGCACCACCTCGCAGATCTTCTACACCTCTCCCTCCCGCTGCGCCGTGGCAGACTCCTGCGCGATCTCCATTGACCGCCGCATGACCGCCGGCGAGACCTACCAGTCCTGCCTGAAGGAGATTGAGGATCTTCCCGCTTGCAAGAAGTATGCGAAGGACGTCAAGGTTTCTATGTATATGTATGACCGCCCCGCATGGAACGGTCACGTCTATGAGACGGAGTGCTTCTTCCCGACTTGGATCAACAAGGAATCCGCAGCCCATGTGCAGGCGCTTATCGACGCGCACCATGCACTTTGGGGTGAGGAGCGTCTCTATGCCGACGATACCGCGAAGGAAAAGCGCGTCGGCCGTCCGCTGACCGACAAGTGGACCTTCTCCACCAACGGTGTCTCCATTCAGGGCCGCTATGGCATCCCCTGTGTCGGCTTCGGCCCCGGTGCGGAGTCCCAGGCACACGCCCCGAACGAGATCACTTGGAAACAGGACCTTGTTGTCTGCGCCGCCCTGTACGCCGCAGTTCCCGGTCTGTATAAGCCCGAAAATAAGATCACCGAAGCCGAGTTCCGTCAGGAGCTGACCGGCAACGACATCAAGTAAGATAAAAAAACGGAGGAAATTATTATGAGCAAAACCGTAGAGCTTGCAAGACACCTCGAAACCCTGCACATCAACAATATGTACAAGTCCGACTTCTACTGGACTTGGGACAAGACCGACGACGAAATCGACGCAATCTTCACCGTAGCAGACGCGCTGCGTGACCTGCGCGAGCGCAACAAGTCCACGAAGATCTTCAATTCCGGTCTCGGCATCTCCCTCTTCCGTGACAACTCCACCCGTACCCGTTTCTCCTTCGCCTCCGCCTGCAACCTCCTCGGTCTTGAGGAGCAGGTGCTCGACGAGAAGAAGTCTCAGATCGCCCACATCAGAAGACCTTCATGGACGCCCTCGAAGAAGGCTACCGCGACGGTATCCTCGAGCAGCGCCCGACCCTTGTCAACCTGCAGTGCGATGTTGACCATCCGACGCAGTGCATGGCGGATATGCTCCATGTCATCCACTATTTCGGCGGCGTAGAGAACCTGAAGGGCAAAAAGGTCGCCATGACTTGGGCATACTCCCCGTCCTACGGCAAGCCGCTGTCCGTCCCGCAGGGTGTCATCGGCCTGTTCACCCGCTTCGGCATGGATGTCACGCTGGCACATCCGGAAGGCTACGATGTCTTCCCAGAGGTTGAAGAGGTTGCCCGCAAGAACTGCGAGAAGTACGGCTCCAAGTTCCACAAGACCAACGATATGAAGGAAGCCTTCAAGGACGCCGATATCGTTTATCCGAAGTCCTGGGCACCGTTCAAGGCAATGGAAGAGCGCTCCGAGCTGTATGTCAAGGGCGACCAGAAGGGCATCGACGAGCTGGAACAGCGCCTGCTTGCGCAGAACGCCGAGCATAAGGACTGGACCTGCTCCGAAGAGATGATGAAGCTGACGAAGGACGGCAAGGCGCTGTACCTGCACTGCCTGCCCGCCGACATCTCCGGTCTGAGCTGCCCCGAGGGCGAGGTTGACAACTCCGTCTTCGACCGTTATCTTGTTCCGCTGTATAAGCAGGCTTCCTACAAGCCCTATATCATCGCTGCGATGATCTTCATGTCGCAGGTCAAGGATCCCGTCGGCACCCTGATGGCACTCGACGCCTCCGACAACAAGAGAAAGATGTTCTAAAAACAAGTTGGCAGTACAACTGCCCACTGCTAAAAATGCACAGCGGAAGTATCCTCGGATGCTTCCGCTGTAATAAAGTGAGGAAAAGAAATCATGTCTAAAAGAATTGTGATCGCCCTCGGCGGCAACGCTTTGGGCAATACCCCGTATGAACAGCTCGCTCTCGTCACCGAGACGGCAAAGCCCATCGTCGATCTGATTGAGCAGGGCAACGAAGTCATCATTGCCCACGGCAATGGCCCGCAGGTCGGCATGATCAACCTTGGCATGGCAACGGCCGCCGAAGCAAAGGCAATTAAGTCCGATATGCCCTTCCCCGAGTGCGGCGCGATGAGCCAAGGCTACATCGGCTACCATCTGCAGAACGCTATCGGCAACGAGCTTGCCGCGCGCGGGATCGTCAAGGATGTCGCCACGGTCGTGACGCAGGTGCTCGTTGATGAGAACGACCCTGCTTTCCAAAATCCCACCAAGCCCGTCGGCGCATTCTACGACAAGGAAACTGCTGACCGCATCGCGGCGGAAAAGGGCTATACCATGGTCGAGGACGCCGGCAGAGGCTACCGTCAGGTCGTCCCCTCCCCGAAGCCCATTGACGTCATTGAGAAGAACACCGTGAACGCGCTGATCAAGGACGGCTGCGTGGTCATCACGGTCGGCGGCGGCGGCATTCCCGTCGTACGCAGAGACGGCAAGCTTTACGGCACTCCCGCCGTCATCGACAAGGACTTCGCCTCCGCGAAGCTTGCCGAGCTGGTACATGCAGACGCGCTCGTCATTCTGACCGCCGTTGACCGCGTCTGCATCAACTGGGGCAAGCCCAATCAGGAGAGCCTCAGTGAAATGAGCGTCGAGGAAGCCGAGAAGTACTGCGGCGAAGGTCATTTTGCCCCCGGCTCCATGCTGCCGAAAGTCAAGGCTGCGATCTCCTTCGCAAAGACCGGCGGTCAGGCGATCATTGCCTCGCTGGAAAACGCGGGCAAAGCCGTCAAAGGCGAATCCGGCACCATCGTACATCTTTAATACCATTCAAAAACCGCCTCTCCGTCACATGCGCACGGAGAGGCGGTCTTCTGTTATCAATCAATATCGCGAAGGACTTCTTCGGGCGGGTTATCAAGCTGGGACGGCGCGCGCATGATCTTATGGAAATACTTCAGCACCGTTGCATAATAGAAGCCATCCGTAGTGCGTTCATCACAGTTCATCACAAAATCTACATATCGCCGCGTGACAGGATTTCCCTCAGGGTCAAGCTCCGTCTTGCGATACTTTCTGCCAAAGGCAACAAACACAGGCAGATTGCCGAAGTTATAAAGGTGATGTACGACCGGCGGAATTCCAAGTGAACCCATTGAGGTGAAGATCACGGAGCCATGGAACGGGCTGAGCTCAGTCAGGAATTTCGGCAGTTTCCCGAAATAATCTGCAACCTTTAAGCACCAAACAACGAATTTCAGGATAAGCCCGGGGAAACTTGCGAGCAGCGCCGCAAGATTGTCAAAGCTGCTGTCAAGCGGGGTATTTTTAACATCCTCAATCACCGCATTGAGCTTGTTATAAACATCCTCTGCTGTATCAGTCGTCGTAAGATGGAGCTTAATGGTCGTGTCCGGCGCATCAACGCACATATCCTTCTTGACCGTCATAGTAAAGGCAATATCGTCATCGCGCTGATGTACTCTCTGGCCTGAGAAGAAACGGTTCAGTCCCGGATACTTTGCCACACAGCGCACATAGGCGGCAAGGAAGACATGCATCAGTCCAAAGTTCTTCAGCCCCTCGGCACGCTTCTTATGGATATAGCGCTCAACGGCAGAGATTTCGATTGTATCTTTGATATTATTACAGGCATCGTTACGATCCGGCATGATATATCCCGCGACGACCGACATACCGTTGATCGTACGAAGACGCCTTCCGTCCGCACGATCACCCCATGTGCGATGGTATTTCCCGTCATTAAACACACGCATCGCAAGTGTTGCAGCGGTTAATGAGCCGGCGAGAAGAACATTGGAGAGCTTATCAAACAGTTCATAAGTAGAGATTCTGCTGCATTCCGCTACGAAATCGTAGAGCAGAACCGCAAAGGGGAGCAGGGAGATAAGCTGCAGGATGAACACCTGACGAAATTTTCCCGTGACAAACAGGCGGTAGATCACATAAAACGCAAGATACAGAATCCAGCAAACGGCGACATAGCGTTTGTATTGGAACAGCGCATAGGCCCCTCCGACTAACCCGATCAGGCTCGGATCGGCGGCAAGGCGCAGATGCCAGTCAAGGGCGATCTGTGCAAAATATACGCAGCCCCAAAACACGGGTTTTGAGATGCGGTAAAACTCCTTCGGTCCGCGCACAAGGACGATCTCCGCAATGCCGAGGGCAATCGCCATCGGCAGCACCTTTTGGAACCACACGTTGATGGTGGAAATCACCCGCGCTTCGCCGAAGCAGAGTGCCAAAATCTGCAGCACGAACGCGCCGATTGCCAGCAGTGCCGAGAGCCATGTCAAGGGATTCTTTCGGCTGACATAGTAGCGAATTGGTGAGTTTTGTTTGTTCATTGTTTCCCTCTCTTTCTGAGATTCATCACTTTATCGGCTTTCTCCAAACCATTCTATTGACGATCCCCGTATAAGAACGAATGAGCTTAACGACCTTATCCGACACATTTTGATCCAAATAATCCGGCACAGGAATACCGAGATCACCGTTTTCATTCATCTCCACCGCAGTCTGCACTGCCTGCAGAACCTGCTCGGTAGTGATGCCCGCGAGGATGAAGTTCCCCTTTTCCATTGCCTCGGGGCGTTCGGTGCTCGTACGAATGCAAACCGCCGGAAACGGCTTTCCGACAGACAGGAAAAAGCTCGATTCCTCCGGCAGTGTCCCGCTGTCCGAGACGACGGCAAACGCGCTCATTTGCAAGCGATTATAGTCATGGAATCCGAGCGGCTTACTGCGGCGGACGCGCGAATCAAAGACGAAGCCGCGCTGTTCAATGAACTTCGCACTGCGCGGATGACAGGAATAGAGGATCGGCATATCATACTGCTCTGCCATTGCATTGACCGCGCGCATCAAGGAAAAGAAGTTTTCCTCATTGTCGATGTTCTCCTCGCGGTGTGCAGACAGGAGAATGTACCTCCCCTGCTCCAGGCCGAGCCGCATCAGCACATCGGAAGCCTCGATCTGTGCCAAATTCTTCGACAACACCTCCGCCATCGGAGAGCCTGTGACATAGGTACGCTCCTTCGCAGTGCCCTCTGCGTTGAGATAGCGGCGGGCGTGCTCGGAATAGCACAGATTCACATCCGAAATATGATCGACGATGCGGCGATTTGTCTCCTCCGGCAAGCATTCGTCAAAGCAGCGATTGCCCGCCTCCATATGGAAGATCGGAATATGCAGCCGCTTTGCCGCAATCGCGGACAAGCAGGAATTGGTGTCTCCGAGGATCAGCAGCGCATCGGGTCGCTCCCTGGCCATCAATGCATAGGACTTTGCGATAATGTTTCCGATCGTCTCCCCGAGATCCGCACCGACCGCATCTAAATAAGCGTCGGGGGCGCGCAGTCCAAGCTCCTCGAAAAATATCTGATTCAGCTCATAATCGTAATTCTGTCCCGTATGCACCAAAAGCTGCTCAAAATAGCGGTCACATTTTTTGATTACCTCGGAAAGCCGGATGATCTCCGGTCTTGTTCCGACAATGGTCATCAGCTTCAGCTTTCCCATCTTACACCTCCAGTGTAAAGGTATCGGGCTTCTGCGGATCAAAGCACTCGCTTGCCCACATAAAAGTCACCATGTCGGTATCCCCGAGATTCTCGATATTGTGAGTATAGCCCGTCGGAATATCCACAATTTCGAGCTTCTCTCCGCTTACATAATACTCGATGATCTCGCCGTTGTCAATTCCCCGAAAGCGAATCACACCGCGCCCGCTGACAACCAAAAATTTCTCGTTCTTGGTATGATGCCAGTGATTTCCCTTTGTAATGTGCGGTTTGGAGATATTCACACTGAACTGTCCGCAAGCCGCCGTGCGAAGGATCTCGGTGAAACTCCCGCGGGCGTCCGTATGCGTCGTCAGCGGGTAAGAGAAGCTCTCCTTGGGCAGATAGGACAGATAGGTCGCATAGAGCTTCTTCGTAAGCTCGTCCGCCATATTCGGAACACTGCGCAGCTCTCTCGAGGCGCGGAAAGAGCGGATCAGTTCCGCCAAAGTTCCGAGCGTGACAGGATGCTCCGTCTGCACGCGGCAGAATTCACCTGCACGGTGCTCCCGTCCCGCAAGCGCAGCGATCAGCTCCGCAACAAGATCGTCAATATAGACGAGGGTCAGCTCTGCCTGCGGGTCACGAATCGTAATCGGCAGGTCGCGGGCAATATTGTAGCAGAAGGTCGCGACGACAGAATTATAATTCGGACGGCACCACTTGCCGAACAGATTCGGGAAACGGTAGATCAGAACTCTCGCGCCCGTGCGCTCACCGTAAGCGCGAAGGAGCCGTTCCCCTGCCAGCTTACTCTTGCCGTAAGGGTTATCAAGCTCCGCCTGCACGGATGAGCTGAGCATGACAGGGCAAGCGTTTCCGTGCCGCTCCAGCGTGTCAAGGAGGGTCATGGTAAAACCGAAATTGCCCTGCATGAATTCCGACTGCTCCTTCGGGCGGTTGACGCCCGCAAGGTGAAAAACAAAATCGCATGAGGCGCACCATTCGTCCAATTTTGCAGGGTCGGTGTTCAGATCATACTCCCAAACAGTCACGTCAGAGTCAATTGCAAAGGAGCAATCCTTCCCCTCCGCAATGTTTTTGAGCGTAGCGCATAGATTTTTCCCCACGAAGCCCCTTGCGCCGGTAACCAAAATGTTCATAAACGCTTTCCTCCGTTATGGTAACGCAATCCGACGTAGGTCAATGACTCCCGATAGCGTTTCATGGCTTCGGACGTCATCTGATTTGCGTGTTGTTGCTGCGCTACAATATTCTTTGGGTGGCACAGGAGTGCGGACATCCAGCGTATGACCCAAAAGGCCGGCAAAAGGAAGGGCAGCTTTTTGAGAATCGGGTATTTGAGGCACATTCTCTGATAAGGCGGGAACACACGCTCGAAGTTCCATCGCCGACGAGCCTTCTTTCCCGAAGTCCCCTCTCCCCAGTTCCGCATTGCCCACGCGACACGATGGTTCTCCTCGCACCCGTAAGCACCGCTGCTAAAAATCACCTCGCTGATAAACTCCGTCATCGCGCTCGGCGCGGCCGCTTCAAACCAAACCGCACAGGTTGCCGTAATATTGTCATAAAACACCGCGAGGCTGAGCTTTTCCAGTTCCGCGCGGAGATAGGCTTCGTCCAAGTTCGGATAATGTCTGCGATAGACCCACAGATCCGCTAAATGCTTGATACCGATCCCGCCGTCGCGGTAGTGCTTTGCAAAATGGCAGAACAGATAGATGAATTCGTCCTCGGGAGTCATTTGATAACGGCTGCTGCCTGCGGCACAGAGGCGCGCTCGCTGCCAGCCGTCTCCGAAATAGGCATAGTAGTCCTCGTTATAGGACGGAATCAGGCACTTATGCAGCTCGATATGCACATCCAGCTTGCTCCAATGCAGTTCGTGGTCACTCTCTGTTCCCTCACGATAGCCAAGTGCGCGCATAATCTTCTTGATCTTTGCATACTGCTCGGTGCGGATGAGAATATCAATGTCAGACATGGTACGCATCTCGGGCTTCGGATAGAGGAGCTTGAGCACACTGCCCTTGAGCGGCATATAATCAATACCTGCCGCCTCAAACTGCCGCGTCAGTGCTTCAAGCTCAAGCATTTGACTCTCTCCGAGGGAGACATTTTTCGCCGTCGCAGATAAAAAGCGCTGCATTGCCGCACTACGCGGTGCAATACCGCAATTGACCGCGCCGTAATAGACCAGCGGGGCAATCTGATGCTGTTTGATCAGTTCCTGCGTTTTCTCCGGCGCAAAGCTGTCGGGAAGAGTTTCCTCCCGCTCTGTCAGCGCACTGCGAATCAGCAGGATAATGCCTCGCTGCTGCTCATCCAGCATATTCACACCCCCATTTGATTGAATTCGTTCGGACGTATTTCCCTTTTTCTCTCTCCTTGCACGGCAAATGCCGCGCAGCATCGCTCTGCATTGCGGCTGAAGGAGGCTTTGGAGCAAAAGGAAAACCGTCACCGACAGAACCGTCAGCACTGCTGCGGAAAGCAGGAGCGTTCCGTAGCTGTCCACGGAGGGAAACAGATACGGATAAAGGAAGCTCAGCAATGCAAAAATTGCAATATTCGGAAGATAGATCGCGTAGGTTCTCCACGGTGTGCGATGAAGGATCTTTCGGTTCGCGTAGATAATCACATCGTTCGTGCGGTAAAGAAGCGCAGCGATCGTACCTGCCAGCACGCCGTAAATGCCAAAATAATGTACGCCGATCAGCGACACGACCAAGTTCAGAGCGGATTCAAAAACCGTCTGCGGCGTCGTCTTTTTGAAATGACCTGCATAGTTGATCGTGCAAAGCATCGGCGTGCGCATTGCCGTCAGCAGTGCAATCGCAACAAACAGCGGCGGAAGGTTCGCGTCAATATAATTCACATCGGTGACACCGGCAGTATACAGACGTATAAACGGAAGCAGCAAATACAGCACGACGGAGAACAGCGCAAACGCAATTGCGCTGTAAAACGTCTCAAACAAATCAATCCGCTCGATGTATTTCTTTCGGTCGGTCTGGAACGTCTGCCCCAATACAAAGCTGACACTATTCGTCAGAATCGCCAAAGCCCGCTCAATATAGGTAATCACCAGCTTAAACATCGCATAGACGCTGACGACCCGCAGACCGCAGGCAACCGTCAAAATCAGAACGTCCGTGTTTTGGAAGATCATACCGCTGATCTGATGGATCAGCATATAATTTCTCTGCGAAATCGCCGCATGATTCGGCGCAACACGCAGAGAAAGATACGGATAGTTTCTGCGAATATACCACAGCATATATGCTGATTGCAGCAGTTGGAGGACAAAGGCCGCCGCCAAGATCGCAACGATATTGCATCCGAGCAGGATTAAAAGAACTTTTATCAGATTAACAAGGATCGTTATGACAGAGGCAAGATTGACCGTAATATACTTTTTTCCCTCTGCCTCGAGCAGAACGCGGAATTTCCCCAACACGGCAAAAACGAGGACATTGCCGAGTCCGCTGAAAAAAACCGATAAACTGACCGTTGCATAAGACAGTGTGCTTTCAAAAAAGAGCGGATAGAGCGCAGAGAGGCAGAGCAGCGCCGCAAAATACCACCTCGCCGCACGCTTATAATAAAAATCGGTCGCGGAAAGGATGCCGTTGATGCCGTTCCAATCCCCTTCAGCCACGGGACGGTAGAGCGCCTGCAGAGTCGTGGCACCGATTCCCGCTTCAAACAGCCCGAGATAGACCAAAAACTGATTTAACGAATTCAGCAGTCCGTTAACCTCAGAGCCGTAATTGACCAAATACAGCCGCGGCAGAAGCAGTCCTATTACGATTGTGACCGTCTCACCCAGCACGGAATACCAAAAATTCTTATGACTTTTCCTTCGGTTATTCATGTGCTCTCCTTAAAAAATAATAGGCTTCAAAAAGGAGCAGGATTGGCGTGTAGAGCTTCCGCCTCAAGAGGAAAAGCACCACACGGTTTTTTGCGTCGCGAACGTCACCTCGCTGTACGCCGCGGAGAAGCGGATCGGCGGCGATCTTTTTCAGCAGCATTCTCCGCTGCTTCCGCGAATTCTGCGGCTTAAATCGAAAATACTCATGAAGCTGTCCAACGGACATCGCAAAGTACAGCGCCCCGAAGCGCCGCAGCGTCTCCTCCTCGCAGCCGATCTGCCGCATAAGGGCATACATTTTCCCGTAGACCAACGAATGCACCTCATGAGTATCGGGATGAAAGCGTCCGAAAAGCGAAGCCGTTCCCTCGCGGCGGTAGTGGTAAAAAACCTCTTCAGAAAAGAGCACCCTCTTTGCAGCCGCGAAAACATCAAGGTTAAAATCGGTATCTTCCCCGAAATTCAGCTTCCGGTTGAAGCGAAGCGTTCTGCATATTTCTGCGCGATACAGCTTACAGCACGGTCCGCAAATGCAGATCTGCGGATAGTCCTGCTCCAAAGCGTCCAGCAGCTCCTTGATAGAATACACACGCGTCGCAGCGATGCGGTAGACATCGGTTTGGGTGCGCTTTCCGCCCGCATAAGTCTCCATCTGCAGGCCGCTGAGAAATACGTCCGCGTTTTCCCGCTCGATGCCCTCCAGCGCCGCCTGCAAAAAGCCCTCGTCAAGGAAATCGTCACTGTCCACAAACGTGAAAAATTCCCCCGACGCCTCGTCAAGTCCGCAGTTTCTCGCCGCGCTCACCCCTGCGTTTTTTTGATGCAGTACTTGAACACGGGCGTCCTTTGCCGCGTACTGCTCGCAAAGTGTGCCGCTTGTATCGGTTGAGCCGTCATCGACCAGCAGCAGCTCAAAGTTCGAAAAGCTCTGCGACAGTATGCTGTCAATGCACTGCCGCAAATGTCGTTCGGCGTTATAAACCGGCACGATCACACTGATTTTCGGCGTTTGATTCATGCAATAACTCACTCATTTCTCCGAGAAAACGTTCATGTAAGGCGTTAATCTCGTTTCGGTTATCCCTTTTTCTCTCCGCAGCACTCATAATTGCATAGGCGATGCTCTGTGGCGTCTGCAAATCATAATAGGTAACAAGGCTTCCGACTGCCGAGGTTTCAACGGCGGGGATGCGGATGCTGACCACGCCGAGTCCGTTTGCCATATAGGTGAGTATCTTTGACGGAAAGGAGGTCGCATTAAAATCCGCGTCGGGATTTTGCGTGCTCAACCCGATGTCGCACCTCTGCAAAAAGCGAACAAATTCCTCACCCTTTTTCTCCCCTTCAAAACTGACCCTTTTACCGCCGAGCTTTCCGATCTCAGCAAGCAGCGTCTCTTTCTGTGCCGTACTGCCGAAACCGAGAATATGGATATGGTATGTTTCGGGCAAGAACTGCGCCGCGCCCACTGCGGCAAGGGCGCCCCCCTTTCTCGGATCGAGCGTTCCCGCGTAGACACAATGTATTTTCCCATCGTCAAACCGTTCCTCTCGCCGCTGCTCGGCACGGTATGTCCCGTGAATCAGCACCGACGGCTTCCGCTCGCGGTTGATTTTCTCATCCAGGAGGGCGGTCGGAAAAATATAAGCGTCGGCGCAGTCAAAAAAGCGCAATTCGCGCCGAACGCAGGCGTGGTTTCCTGTCACATCGCCGTAAATTTCTTCCGTTTCGAGGAGGAGGCGGATTTTTTTTCGCTTTTTCAAACGCTTTACCGTCCGCATCAGCACGAGGGAATGATAGGCAAGCACCGTATCGCCGTCCTGCACATACCGCATCAGATAGCGATGCAGACGGAGCGCAAACAGCGCGGAATCCACAAGATTGTGCAGCCGTCCGCCGCGTCCGCGCGAAGGCAGGGTCGTCAGCACGACATTCTCGGATATTTCTCTGCTGCCGCCGCTGCAAGGGCGCGTTTCGAGGCTGTTGCTTGCGGAAATCAACTCCACGCGATGCCCGCAGGCAGCAATTGCATCGGCAATATAACCGATTTTCGCTGCGGCTGCGGGAGAATAGCTCCGCCGCTCCGTGCTGTTCGGGGTATCATAATGTGCAATATAAATAACCTTATTCATATCTGCTCCCAAAACCAATAATACGGATTTGCCTCCGCCCATGTGCTGTTTGCAATGGAATACAGGCTGAAGGCGACAAACGCAAGCGAAATGAGATAGGTGCAGACCTTACGATCCTGCGGTGCGGACATTCCCGCGATCACCTTCGGCAGGAGCAACGGCAACACCAGCATAAAATAGTACCCCACACGCAGGGCACCCGTGTAGACCCCGCCGAACGCTTGACAGGCACAGACAACGAAAAAAATGTTGAGCAGCCCGCTCTGTTCCTCGCTTTCGTCCGAGAATACAAAGCAGAAGAAATAAACCGCGCAAAGCACCAAAAACAGGGTAAGCGCTCCGTTGTCATCCGGCACTGCGTTCGGCTTGAAAAGAACGCTGAAAAAGAGAAAGAGCGGCGTTCGAAGCACGAAAATCAGCGGGAGCAATAGGAGAGAGACGATCTTCAATTTGTGATTCAGGCGGATATGGTAAAGCGGATAGGCTATCAGGAAAACAAATGCGCTCTTGTGGAACAGCGTTGCCACGGCAACAAGCAGAAGAAACCGCACGGGTTTCTTCTCCTCAACGCAAAGCAGGGACAGGGCGCAAAGCCCGATCGCAATGTCCTGACGCAGCCCGGAAAACTGCAAAAGGAATACGGGCAAGCCGAGATAAATAACATAAGAAAACGCAGGCGAGCGACTCAGCTTATGGTATACAACGGCTATCGGCAGCAAAGACACCAGCGCAGTCACAGCAAGAAAAACCTGATGATCCGCACCGCTCAGGACGCCGATCAGCTTGCAATAGATTCGAAAGCCAACCTCATAATTCAGGAAGCTGTTGTTGAGAACCGAACGCCACGGCAGTTTGGAAAGCTTCTCAAAGGAGCGCAGGTAGCCGTTGTCTCGTCCGTTTCCGAGGTCAACGCCCATCGACTCATGTCGAAGCGCCAACAGGAGAAATATCACCGCGAAAAAAGCCCAGCAGAGGATGCGGTTTCTCTTTTTCTCGTCCTTACAGCGCAGATACATTGCCAGCGTAAATACGGCGCACAGTCCGTACAGCGCAAAATAAACAGTCACACACTCACCTCTCGCAAAGATCGCGGTATAGCTTTATATACTCTCGGCACATTTCTTCCTTGGAATAGCTGTTCCGCGCTTTTTCCGCGATTGCGTCCTTTGCCGGGGCTTCTCGCAGATACGCTTTTACGTTCTGCTCCAAAGTGCGCAGGTCGCCGTATTCGGAAAAGCTGCAATACTCGTGCAAGGCAACAGACTCCGGTCCGCCCGCACAAAAGCCTGCCACCGGCGTACCGCAGCACAGGCTCTCCGCCAACGGCATGGAAAATGTCTCGCGCCTGCTTGTCAGCAGAGTCACGTCCGCAAGGCTGTACAGGCGCGCCAGTTCTTCCTGGTCAGAGAGATTGCCGAGCAGCTTCACATTCTCCGGCGGCTGAAGCTCTGACCCATGCTTCCCCGCAACAAGGAATACAACATTCTTCATCTGCTTCGCAAGCTCTAACACATAGTATCCACCCTTCAGGTGTGCAGGTGCGTCCGAAAACGATGCCGTCGCATGAAAGACAACACGCTTCTCCCCAATGCCGAGGCGCTTGCGAAGCTCGTCCGTCTCGCGTGGACGGAATACGGTGATATCCACGCCGTTAAGAATCACCGCATGGCGCTTGCCCTGCAGCATCGGCGAACACTCCGAACGGGCGCGCAGCCAAGGCGAGACGGAGACAACCGTCAGCAGGTCAAAGCCGTCAAACGCCGCATACATTTTGCTCCATGACCGATGTGTGCGGTCAAGCAGCAGGGATTTCGTCTCCTGCCGAAAGCGCGGGCAGCTCCCGCATCCTGTTTTCCACCTTTCACACTCGAGCGCATGCCCGCAATTTGCCGTGTACGGAAACTCGGCATGCAGCGTCAACACGGTCTTGATTCTTTGCTTTTTCAGCCAAGCGAGCAGACGATAAATATTGACAAAATAGCCGTTGATGCAGTGCAGATGCACCACATCGGGACGCTCCTTTTGAATCCGGGAAATCAGCCTGTTTGTAGAAAAGAAGCAGCCGCCGTACATCAGCCCCGTAAACCGCGTCAAGAGATTGTTGCACTTGGAATATAGCTCCCCGCAGGTCTTAAAAACATTCGGTTCGTCAGTTTTTTCCCCACGCCCGTAGCAGACAGCAGACGCGATTTTCTCTGCTTGCAGCGCCATGTGGATATCGCGGACAAGCTTCCCGGTACTGCCCTTTCCGTAGACGCAGTTGACCTGCAAAACCTTCACGTTTTGTCCTCCGTTTCAGCATTATTCAGGATTTCGGCAAACCGTGCCGCGTTTGCCCGCGCCGAATGGTTTTTCTCCGCCAGCCGCAAGGCATTTCGAACGTATCGCTTTCGTTCATCGGGCGAATGAAGAAGCCTGTCCAGCGTTTCTTTCAAAGCAGACAGATCGGAAACAACATAAGCCGCCTTCTTCTCCCGCAAATACTGCGCACAGGCAAACTCGCTTGGCGCAAAAAGGAGAAAGCAAGTCCCGCAGGCAAGACTATCCGCAATCTTCGTTGAAAAAGCATATTTGGAATCCTCACGGTAAAAGCTGTCAAAGCTCTCAACGTGCAGAAGGATATCGCTACCGTGCATTCCCTCCCGCACCTGCGCATAGCTGACAAAGCCGTGGAACCGAATCTGCGGACACGCCTTGAGTGCCTGCTCGATCTCCTCACTCGGCGCTTTCCCGTAAACATCTATGCAGCAGTCGTCAGTAAGCTCGCGCAGGGTCTTTGCAACCGCAAGCAGCGTTTCATGCCTGCCGACACCTAAGTTCCCGTAATAGGAAATGCGCGGCGGG
This sequence comes from Clostridiales bacterium, assembly GCA_004556205.1. GTDB lineage: Bacteria > Bacillota > Clostridia > Oscillospirales > Oscillospiraceae > JAZOXB01. The sequence continues at coordinate 25,696 of SFIL01000003.1, forward strand.
TGGTTCTCCGAAGGTGCTGCGCACGGCTGCAACTGCGTGGCTGTGTAGATGACCTCGGAGGGTGTTGAAAAAGCAGCGGCATAAGCTTTTTGCAGTGCCGTACAGTTATAGACTGCATAGGAAGCCGCACGCATTGTCTTGCGAAACTGTCTGCAAAGCTGCCGTCGAAACAGCGGATAGCACAGATGCGCCAAGCCCTGCGCGCGAAAATAGTCGTAATCCTTAAAATAATAGCCCTCGCTGTTATAGATCACAAGCGGGATACGGTATTCCTTTGCAAGCCTTCTTGCCAAACGAAGCAGGAAAGCGCAATCTCCCGCCTGCAGCAACAGCACTTCGGGTGAAAAGTTCTCTATAAACGCCAGAAACCCGCCCTTTTTCCAACAGCCGCTGTTCCACACAAGATTGCGCAGCAGCATCGTCAGGGCAGTCCGTGCGCGTTTTTTTTCCGCACCCGCCACCGCCGTTCGACCCTCCTGCTTTTCGAGCCGCCTGCCGACGCGTGCGCCCTTGACAAACGCGCGCAGCGCCTCTGAATCGGAAACGCAGAAATAGTTTTCACAGCAGTCAAAATTCGGATTGTCCGCCCGCAGAGCAAACTGCGCAATGCATTCCTTCGGATAGCCGACAAGCATATTAGCAAGCGTCCTTCCGTTGGCGTTTGTATCAGACAGGCAGTTGTTTGCCAGAATCAAAATCCGTTTCACGACTTACACATCCTTTATCCCAAGGCTGAAGCCTTCGGTAACCCTTTGCACCGCTGCGCATGAGACGGCGTATTTCTCGGCCGGAAATCTCCGTTTTTTCACGATACCGATACGAAAAATACAGCCGCAGAAGCGCCCCTGCCCGTGGGAAAGCGGCTGCGATCCACGCGCCCTTGTCATAAAAATACTTTTCGTGATAGCCGGTAAACCATGAGGAGGAATCTTTGGAACACGCGCCCAAAACAAAGCTGTGGGCGTAAAGCTTCAAGCCCTTTCGCAGACAGTCGAGAAGGAACAGCGAGTCCTCTCCGCTGCCGTAGATGCAGCCGCCGCCGAACATATGGGAAAAGCAGACGCGCGCCTGCATAAGCGCAGACCGTCTTGCCGCTAAAACATATGTTCCGTATTTAAGAGAATTCCAATAGTGCAGTCTCTTCACCGGATTGCGCCTTTTTTCTATGATCTGTCCATTTTTGATAAGATCGACGCTGAATGCAAGCAGGTCAGCTTGCGGCAACTCATCAAATGCCCGCGTGACAGCCTCAGCATAACCGTCATAATACGTAATATCGTCATCGGCAAAAAGGACAAGTTCGGACTCTGCCGCCAGCAGCGCAAGGTTGCGGTTTAAGCCGACACCGCGTGTTGCCGTGGAGAGCATTGTCACCTTGTGTCCTTCGAGCGATGTCACCCTTGTTTCGTTCCTGCCGCATTGATTCGCAAAAATCACATCGGATTGTATATTCATCGTTCTGAACTTTGACAGATCTGTTTGATCCATCGTCGCGCACAGCACCGTCAGTCGCATTTTGTTTTCTCCGTTCAGTGATTTAAGTCCTGTTTGATCTTAGTGCTGGAAATCTCCTTCGTGCGGGGCAGATACACAACCTCGCATTGCTCCTTGAGGAAATCAAACTTTCCTTTCCAGTCATCCCCGATGACAAAGGTATCTACATGGTACAGCGCAATGTCGGTCTTCTTCTGCTCCCAGCTCTCCTCCGGTATGACCAAATCAACATAACGGATGGCTTCCACCAGCTCCTTGCGCTGCGCATAACCGAAATAACAAGTCTTGTGCTTCATCTCGCGGTTGAATTCGTCCGTTGAAAGGGCAACAATCAGATAATCGCCGAGCTGCTTTGCGCGGCGGAGCAGATTAATATGACCGTAATGCAGCAAGTCAAAAGTGCCGTATGTAATTACCCTCTTCATAGCTTCAGTCTCCTTTGCATTTCATCGACAACGGCATCCGTCGCATTACCCGCATACGGCGCAAAGCGGCGGCGGAATCGCTCTGTTTGCGCCGAAGCTTCAGCCTTATCCAAATGCGTTATCGCGTCCAGGATCTCGTCCTCCGTCTTGCAAACCGGACAAGGAAGGTTCTCCGCCAAATCGAGATACAGTCCGCGTTTTTCCTTGTATTCCTCCAAATCATACGCAAAGCAAAGCATCGGAATGCCCAGAATGGAGGCATCGATAAACGCGCTGGAATAGTCGGAAAGCAGCACGTCCGCAACGGCATAGAGATCATTCAGCCGTTCATATGAGGAAACATTGCGAACAAATTCATTTTCCGTCAGCGCAAGCGCGGCGCTCACGGCATAATGCGCACGGATTAGGATCACATACTCTCCACCCAAGACCCTCTCCCATTTTTTCAGATTCATCGGCGGAGCAAGGTAGGTTTCCTTCCTCTCGTTCAGCAAATACTCCCGATAAGTCGGCATATAGAGCAGCACCTTTTTGTCCTTCGGGATACCCAGCGCATTGCGAATCTCAGCTCTTTCCTTGTCGGAATAACGTAAAAGCGCGTCGTTCCTCGGAAGGTCACACAGCATAAATGTGCTTTCCTCCGCGAGCAGCACCCGCGCAAGGATCTCGCGGTCATAAGCACTCTGCGCACAGCGGATCGCCGTTTTATCCTTTGACCCTACATAGCGGTTTTTCTTTACTGCGTTGATATGCTCTTCACCGCAAATTTTTTTGAGCGGCGTACCATGCCACGTCTCCACACGCAGGATCTTCGGATTTCTCAATTCAAAGCCGCGATCCATGCATGAATTGCTCACCCATACACGGGAGGTGAACAGCGTGCGGAAAAATCGGAGGGAATCTATTCTGACCTTTTCGCCGCGCGGCAGTGAAAAGCGTTCCGGCTCGACAAAAGCCCAAATCAGTTTCCAGTCGTCAAATTCCTTTCTGCGGCAGATTTCCTCGTAAAGTGCTCGGGGACTGTCGTCAAAGTTTCGCCCGCCGAAGGAGGAAAAGAGCATTGTCTTTTGCCGAATCGGGAACAGATATGTAATTTTCATAGCACCGCGTATGACAGCGCGGCAGAGGCTGAGCAGCGAGGCGTGTCTTTTCAAAAAATTGATAAAGCGTAGTCTCATTTTTCCCCACCAAAACTATTGTCGTTCCGCAAAAGCGGCGCGTTTATCTCCGCAGTCCGATATACTTCTTCATGCCGCAGCAGGCATACTGCACAAAGCTGAGCGCAGCGCGGAAAAACGGCAAATGAAGCTGCTTGCGGTAAATTCTCCAATGATACCGCGCACAGCGCAGCTTATCTGAGGAACGCGACTGCGGCATCAGGCGGTATGCGCCGAGCACCTCCGTGCATCCGACGGCACGCTTGCCCTCCTGTAAAAGCTGCATCCAAAGGAGAAAGTCCTCGGAGTAATCCTTTGCGGTGCCAAACGGCTCCGGACCCAGCACAGAGGCCTTCAGCAGTGCCGTCGAGCAGCTTATTACATTGCTTGAAAGCATTTTTGTAAAGTTTGTTTCCGGCGGCACAATGAACGCCCTTTGCCGCGGATTCTCACGTTCCTCCACAAGGTCATAGGAGCAATACACAATATCCGCGTCGGTTTCTTCCGCCAGGGCGAGCTGCTTTTCCAGCTTTTCAGGATACCAGTAGTCGTCCCCGTCCAGCAAGGCGATATAGGTGCCCTGTGCCGCCGCAATGCCGCGATTGCGTGTTAGCGCCACACCGCAGTTGGACTCATTGGTAAGCACGCGCACCCGCCCGTCCCGTGCCGCGAGTGTCTCGGCAACAGCGGCGGTTTCGTCCGTGGAGGCATCATCGACAATCAGCAGTTCCAAATCGGAAAACGACTGCGAGAGAACGGATTCAACCGCCTTTTCAATATAATTTGCCACATTATATGCCGGTACCACAACCGATACCAACGGCACTTTGTTCTGATCTGTATTTTTCAAAGCCGTACCCCTCTTCTGTAAGACCCATTCCCAAGGCAGTCGAGTCTGCCGATTTTCGTGTGCCTACCCCATGATAAATATACTTATTGATCATAGCACAAAAGCCCTGAAAAATCTACATTTATTTCCCCGATTCTGCCCTTTTTCGGCGTATTGACTCAGCAGTGGAACTTGCTGCCGCTCAAAAAACTCCGAAAAGGCCGACTCCCTCCAAAAAGTAGTCAAAAAAAGCCACAAAATATCGAAAAAATCATTGACATTCCAAGCTCCCGCATATATAGTTCAAAATAGAGTTTTTTCGGCCTGTGCCGAGAGGCTACTATATTAGAAATGGGGGAGGATAAATGTCCCAGGAGCTGATCCGTTTGACAGACCTTGTGATGGAGTTTGACGGGGAGCGAATTTTAGATTCCATCAATCTTTACATCAACGACAAGGAATTCCTTACCTTACTGGGTCCAAGCGGCTGCGGTAAGACCACCACACTTCGTGTCATCGGAGGCTTTTTAACGCCGACATCCGGCGATGTTCTGTTCGATGGCAAGCGCATCAACGATGTGCCCGCCTACCAGCGAAGAATCAACACGGTCTTCCAGCGATACGCACTTTTCCCGCACCTCGATGTCTATGATAATATTGCCTTCGGGCTTCGCATTGCGAAGCATCCGGAGCAGGAGATCGACGAGCGCGTAACGGAAATGCTGGAGATCGTTTCACTCAAGGGATTTGAAAACCGCAAGGTCACTTCCCTCTCCGGCGGTCAGCAGCAGCGCGTGGCAATCGCGCGTGCGCTCATTAACCGGCCGAAGGTGCTTTTGCTTGATGAACCGCTGGGCGCACTTGATCTTCGTCTGCGTAAGGATATGCAGAACGAGCTGAAGCGCATCCAGCAGGCGATGGGCATTACCTTTATCTACGTCACGCACGATCAGGAGGAAGCGCTCACTATGTCCGACACCATCGTCGTCATGAACAAGGGCAAAATCCAACAGATCGGCACGCCGGAGGATATATACAATGAGCCGAAAAACGCGTTCGTCGCCGACTTTATCGGCGAGTCGAACATCTTGGACGGCATCATGCTTGAAGACTGCCTTGTAAAGTTCTTTGGCAGACAGTTCAAATGTGTGGACAAGGGCTTTGAGAAAAACGAGCCGGTTGACGTCGTAATCCGCCCCGAGGATATTGACATTGTCAGCGCCGATGAGGGACACCTCTGCGGCACGGTCACGTCTGTCACCTTTAAGGGCGTACATTATGATACCATCGTCGATTTCAAGGGCTTTAAGTGGCTCATTCAGACGACAGACTACTGCCCTGTCGGCTCTTATATTGGAATTCGTCTGAACCCCGAGGATATTCACATCATGCATAAGAGCGAGTACTCCGGTATGTTCGGCGACTACAGCTCCTATTCCGCGGAATATGACGAAATCGCGGACGCGGAGGGCGGCGAAGATGAAGAGTAAATGGCTTTCCGGTCCGTATATCCTTTGGATGGTGCTGTTTACCATCATTCCGCTCGGCGTCGTGCTGTACTACGCGCTCACCGATTCCATCACGGGTGAGTTCACGCTGTCCAACTTTGCAAACTTTGTTGACTACTGGCCGATCTTTCTCCGCTCGATTTGGCTGAGTATTTTTGCAACGCTGATCTGTCTTCTGATCGGCTACCCCGTTGCGTATTTTATCGCCCACTGCAAGCCGAGAACGCAAAGGCTTTTGCAGATGCTCATCATGCTGCCGATGTGCATGAGCTTTTTGCTCCGCACGCTGGCATGGGTCGCCCTGTTGGATGATACCGGCATCATCAACAACATCATCCGCTCGCTGGGTCTGTCTCCCCTGCCGCTGATCCGCAACAACGGTGCCGTCATTCTCGGCATGGTGTATAACTATCTGCCGTATATGATTCTGCCGCTTTACACGGTCATAATGAAGATTGATCCGCGCCTGATCGAGGCGGCGGAGGACTTAGGCTGTAACAGCCGTCGCGTCTTCACCAAGGTCACGCTGCCGCTGTCCGTTCCCGGCATCGTATCGGGTATCACGATGGTGTTCGTGCCTGCCGTTTCGACCTTCTATATCTCCCAAAAGCTCGGCTCGCCCGGCACAATTCTGATCGGTGACGTAATCGAGTCGCAGTTCAAGGCCGCCTATAACCCGAACCTCGGTGCCGCCCTGTCCCTCGTTCTGATGCTTCTCATTTTTGTATGTGTGGGCATTATGAATCGGTTTACGGACGAGGAAGATGAAGAAAGCATGGTGACATTATGAGAAGACTCAATAAGTATTTCACCATTCTTGTGTTCATCTTCCTCTACATCCCGATGGTTGTCCTTGCCGTTGCCTCGTTCAACGAGGGTATGGACATCGCGGTCTTTAAGGGCTTCACCTTTGACCAATATCGCGAGCTGTTCCGAGATGACACCCTGCTTGCGCTGCTGCGCAACTCTCTGATCATCGCTGTTCTGTCCAGCCTGATTGCCACTGTGCTCGGTACCGCTGCCGCTTTGGGCATTTTCCAAATGCGCGGCCGTCTCCGTTCGGCAGTCATGACCGTCACGAACATTCCGATGACAAATCCCGAGATCGTCACGGGTGTTTCGATGGCGCTGCTGTTCGCCTTTGCAGGCATGATGCTGCGCATTAACTCGATTCTCGGTTTTTGGACGCTTTTAATCGCACACATCACCTTCAATCTGCCTTATGTCATTCTGAACGTCATGCCGAAGCTCTCGCAGATGGATCCCGATCTGACCGAGGCGGCGCTCGATCTCGGCTGCACGCCCATGCAGGCATTCTTTAAGGTCACGCTGCATGAGATTTTCCCTGGCATCGTTTCCGGCGCGTTGATGGCGTTTACGATGTCGCTCGACGATTTCGTGATCTCCTATTTCGTTACCGGCTCGGGCTTTGTCACCCTGCCCGTTGAGATTTACAGCTACACGAAAAAGCCGATTCAGCCAAAGGTCTATGCGATGTTCACGTTAATTTTCATTGTCATTCTCGTGCTTATGGTCACGATGAACCTTCTGCAGGCACGAGACAAGCGCAAGCGTCAAAAACTCCACACAGTCAGGAGGCGCGGCACAAAATGAAACGACTGACTTCCGTTCTGCTTCTGCTGTTCGTTCTTTTCTCCGCCCTCCCGCTCACGGCGAGCGCCGCAGACGAGACAGTAACGATCAACGTCTACAACTGGGGACAGTATATCGCCGACGGCACAGACGGCTATATGGACATCATAGACGAATTTGAGAAGGCCTACCCCAATATTAAGGTCAATTATATGACCTTCGACAGCAACGAGAGCATGTACACCAAGCTCAAGACTGGCGGCTCGTCGTTTGACATCATCTTCCCGTCAGACTATATGGTGGAAAAGCTGATTGCCGAGGATATGCTCGAACCGCTTGATTTTGAGAATATTCCAAATGCCGCTCTGCTTGACGACAGCTTCCGCAATCCCTCCTACGACCCTGAAGGCCGCTATTCCGTCCCGTATACTTGGGGCTGCGTCGGCATTATCTACAACACGCAGTATGTCAACGAAGCGGATGTTACGGGCTGGGAGCTGCTTTGGAATCCGACCTACGCGGGGAAGATTTTGATGTTTGACAACCCTCGTGATGCCTTTGCCATTGCGCAGTTTGAGGAAGGACTCGACATCAACACCGAGGATCCCGAAGAGCTTGCCGTCGCTGCGGAAAAGCTGCGTCAGGAAAAGAATTTGGTGCAGGCGTATGTCATGGATCAGATCTTTGACAAGATGGAGCGCGGTGAGGCATGGATTGCTCCCTACTATGCAGGTGACTATCTCTACATGGTGCAGGAAAACCCCGATCTTGCGTTCTACCTTCCCGAAGAGGGCTTTAACCTCTTCGTTGATGCCATCTGCGTCCCGAAGGGCAGCGAGCATAAAAAAGAGGCAGAACTGTTCATCAACTTCCTGATCTCGCCGGAAATCTGCGGTGAAAATTTGGACTATCTCGGTTACTCCTCTCCCTATTCCGCCGCAAAGGAATACACGGATCCCGAGATTGCTGGGAATCCCGTTGCTTATCCCGACGAAGAAACACTCGCGCGCGGGAAAAGCTTCAGCGCGTTGTCCGAAGAGGGCACGCAGAAGATGAACGAGCTTTGGCTTGCCGTCAAGACCGCCGACGCCTCGACAACCTTCTATCTGATTCTGACGGGTGTCGCGATCGTTGCGGTAGTTTTCCTATGGGTTTTCTTCAAGGTGCGTAAGCGCCGCCGCAAGGCGCGCCGCTGTCAGAAGTGGCATACCAAACCATAAAAGCCAACGGCTGCTGCAGAGCATTTCTGCAGCAGCCGTTATTATCACATCAGAACGGAATAAATCAGATACGCCGCATAGCCGCCGACCATGATGATTCCCTGCGCTCTGTGGAATTTCTTAAAAATCAGTGTCGGTATCAGCGCGACCGCCGCAATAGCAAGACAGACGGGCATATCCAGCGCGAAGCTGTCCACAGGCACCTGCAAGGTTCCGCCGGAAATAAAGGCACAGATGGGAAGAATCATTGTGATGTCAATGATATTCGCGCCGATAATATTGCCAACGGACATACTCCCCTGCTTTTTAATAAGCGCCGTGATCGCCGTGACCAGTTCGGGCAGCGAAGTGCCGATTGAGATCAGTGTAATAGCAATAATGCGTTCGGGAACTCCCAGCAGTTTCGCCAGATACTTGCCGTTATCCACAAGCAGATTCGAGCCGAAGGCCAGCGCGGCAGCGCCGAGGACAAACTTGAGCAGATTCATCAGCAGTATCTTTTTCGTTACCTGCGGGCGCTCGCCGTGCTCCTTATTCTTCGAGGCAGAGTAGACATTTTCTGCAATAAAGGCAAGGAATAGCATGATCAGCAGCACGGCATCCCAAAGCGTCAGAGCACCGTCCAAGCAGACCAAGAGCAGCGCGAGAATGCTTGTGAGCATCATGCCCGCTTTGACGCCGATCTGCGCACGCTTGATCGCCATTGGCATGAAGATCACCGACACAGCCATAATCAGACCCGTATTTGCCGTAACAGAGCCAATGGCATTTCCGATGGCGATCTCAGTGCTTCCGTTTGCCGCCGCGATAGCAGATGCAAAAACCTCCGGGAGCGTCGTTGCAATCGACACGACTGTTGCACCGACAATGAATTTCGGAATGCCGGACGCCTCTGCCATCCATGTCGCCGCATCAACAAAGACATCACCGCCCTTGATAATCAGGCCAAGTCCGAGCAGGAACAAAAAAATTGCGGAAACCGTTTCCCAAGTCATAAAAATCCTCCTTATCTTTTTCTGAGAAAGCTCCGAATCCGTCTGTAGAAGCGGTCGGTGAGAGATTTTGTTACAAATTAGGGCTTGAAAGCCGCAGAAATACATTGTGAATCTCAAGTTTTCAAACCAAAAGACACAACAAACGCTTCACCGAGCACCGCAGCCGCTCTGTTCAGGGCTTTCATAATAAAAAACGAGACTTTCGGCGCATTATGCCAAAAGTCTCGTTCCTAAACAAAGTCAGGCGCATGACCACCGAAAAATCGGGCGGATGTTGACCATGCGATTTTAACTACTCCCTCTTAACAACGCGATTATAACAGTTTTCCCACAGTTTGTCAAGAATAACCTTTTTCTCGCAAAACGGCGCGGCGGAGCTTGCTTTCTTTTGAAAAACATGTTATAATTGCTTTGTTTAAATATACAGCAAACTATGTATAGAAAACGCGTCGTGCGTCGCAAGCGCACGGATTTTTTGTGTTTTCGCTCAAAAGGAGGCGCTTTTTATTCAACATCCGAAAAAGCAGCGGCTTTTCCGTCATCTCGGGAAAAGTCTCGGAAACTATCGCCGCTGGACATTTGCCGCCGCGCTGTTCGGCGGTGCGGAGGTCATGCTTGAAATCTTCATTCCGATCTTAATGTCCGTCATTGTAGACGGCGGACTTTATCGCGAAGAGGATTTTATGCTGCACTCTCTTTTTCCCGAAGCGCTCATCGCAAACCGAAACCGCTTTGTTCTTATTGTCGGCGCACTCATGGTCTTTGTCGCCTGTCTTTCGATGGTATGCGGACTGCTCAGCGCACGCTGTGCCGCCGTCGCAAGTCAGGGCTTCGCCAGAAATTTGCGTTCTGATCTTCTCGAAAAGATTCAAAGCTTTTCCTTCTCGAACATCGACCGTTTCTCCACGCCCAGCCTGATTACAAGAGGAACAACCGACGTCAACACGGTGCGCAACGCGATGCACCAGCTTCTGCGGACGCTCTCACGTTCACCGATCATGCTGATCATGGCAACCGTCATGGCGTTCGCCATCGCGCCGCGCCTCGCACTCTTTTTCCTGCTTGCCATTCCTCTTCTCGCAGGTGTGCTTGCCATCCTAATGAAGATTGGTCAGCCGCGCTTTCGAAAAATGCTGCAAAAAACTGATGCTATGAACCGCGCAGTGCAGGAAAATCTCGTCAGCAGCCGCGTTGTCAAGGCATATGTCCGCGGCGACTACGAGTCCGAGCGCTTCCGTGACACCGCAGAGGAATTACGTCGGGCGACGCTCTCCTCTTCTCGCCTGTTCACGTTGACCGGTCCGATTCAAATGCTGATTATGTGGGGCTGCACGATTCTGATTCTCCTATTCGGCGGCAGAGAGATCATTTTCGAAAAAACGGGACTTCTGACGGGCGAGCTTGTCAGCATCGTTTCCTATGCCACGCAAGCGGTCAACTCTCTTACGATGTTGACATGGCTGATTATGTCGATGTCGCGTGCGCAGGCATCGCTTGTGCGCATCAACGAGGTCCTCGACGAGACACCCGACATTGCCGCCGGCTCCTGCGCCGAGGCGGTTGCCGACGGAAGCGTTGATTTTGAAGATGTATGCTTCAGTTACTCCAAATCGCCCGACAAACTCGCAATCAAGCATATTTCCTTCCATATTGGTGCCGGAGAGACGATCGGCATTATCGGCGGAACCGGCGAGGGAAAATCCACGCTCGTAAATCTGATTCCGCGCTTTTATGACACGTTTTCCGGTACGGTGCGCGTGGGTGGACGCGACGTAAAAGATTATACGCTCGAGGTCCTGCGTGACAGCGTCTCGATGGTCCTCCAAAACGGCACACTCTTTTCCGGCACAATCGCGGACAACCTGCGTTGGGGAAAGCCCGACGCGACAGCGGCGGAAATGCGCGAGGCGTGCGCTGTCGCCTGTGCAGATGAATTTATTGACCGCTTTCCCGAGGGCTATGAAACCGTTCTCGAGCAGAACGCCGCCAATCTTTCGGGCGGACAGCGGCAGCGCCTGCGGATTGCCCGTGCGGTCATCAAACAGCCGAAAATTTTGATTCTCGACGATTCGACCAGCGCCGTCGATATGTCAACCGACGAACATATCCGCCGCGCACTGCGAACCGCGCTGCAAGGAACAACGAAGATCATCATTGCACAGCGCATCGCTTCCATTATGTCCTGCGACCGTATTCTTGTGCTCGATGAAGGTCGTCTTTCGGACATAGGCACACATGAGGAGCTGATGGCGCGCAGTCATATCTATCGAGAGGTCTATCACAGTCAGATGCGAGAGGAGGCGGGTGTGCATGGCGAAGGTTGAACTTCGGAACTACCGCAAGGCGCAGACGCCCATGCGTACGCTCCTGCGTCTGTTTCGTTACTTCAAGCATTGCCGCATGATTCTGATCAGCGCGGTTGTCTCCATTCTCGTTTATACCGTCGCGACGATTGCCTCCTCCTATGTCATGCGTCCTTTGGTCGATCTGCTGGAAAGCAGTCTTCTCCCGCAAAACGAGGTCTATGCGAAATACCTCGCCCTGCTGCTCGGGCTTGCAGGACTGTATCTCCTGAGCGCGGTCACGAACTACCTGCTTAACCGCTTGATGCTTGAATGCAGCGCCGTCATTATGCGCGAACTGCGCACGGAGCTGTTTTGCAAGATGCAGAAGCTTCCCGTCAGCTATTATGACGAGAACACAAACGGAAGTCTGATGAGCTATTACACCAGCGACATTGAGGCAACCAACGAGCTTTTGCAGCACAGCATTACGCAGATGCTCATTTCGGTCATTTCGCTTGTCGGTACGATCGGCATGATGCTGGTACTTTCCATGAAGCTTTTTGCTATCATGGTCGTGCTCGGCGCAATCGTCGTCATCGTAGTGCGTACCACAACAAAAATCAGCGCTCGCAGCTACCGCGCACAGCAGAAAAATGCAGCCGCAGTCAACGGCTACATTGAGGAGATGATCGCCGGCCAGCGCGACGTCAAGGTTTTCACGCATGAAAAGCAGGTCATGCAGGACTTTTCCGTCATAAACGAGGCGCTCTACGACGCCTCGACCACGGCGACGACCGTCACCTCGATGATCGGTCCGATTCTAAACAACCTCTCCCATATCTTCTATGCCCTCACCTGCGCAATCGGCGTCGTTTGGCTTACGGGCGAAGGCGCGGGCGGCATTCTGATTACTTTCCTGCAATACATCCGCAATTTTGCCAACCGCGTCAGTCAGATCTCCGAGCAGTTTAACTCTATCATGCTCGCACTCGCGGGCGCAGAGCGCATCTTCGGCGTGCTGGATATGCCCAACGAAACAGACGAGGGCACAGTGCGTTTGGAACAGCGCGGCAGAGAGTATGATTGGGTCATGGCAGACGGCTCAACCGTTCCCTTGCGCGGTGATGTCCGTTTCCGCGATGTTGATTTTTCCTATGTCGAGGGCAAGCCCGTTTTGCAGGGGATGTCGCTCTACGCAAAGCCCGGGCAAAAGATCGCCTTTGTCGGCTCAACGGGCGCGGGCAAGACCACGATCACCAACCTCATCAACCGATTTTATGATATTCAGAGCGGTCAGATCACTTACGACGGCATTGATGTGCGGGAGATCAAAAAGGACGATCTACGCCGCTCGCTCGGCATCGTTTTGCAGGATACGCACCTCTTCACCGGCACGGTCATGGAAAATATCCGATACGGCCGTTTGGAGGCGACGGATGAGGACTGTATTCGCGCCGCAAAGATCGCCAACGCGCACTATTTTATCTCACATCTGCCAGACGGCTACGAGACGGTTCTCTACTCCGACGGCGCAAACTTAAGTCAGGGACAGCGTCAGTTGATCGCAATCGCCCGCGCTGCGGTTTCCGAAGCGCCTGTGCTGATTCTCGACGAGGCAACCTCGTCGGTTGACACACGCACGGAAAAGCTGATCGAGCGCGGCTTGGACGCACTGATGCATGGAAGGACGGTGTTTGTTATTGCACATCGCCTCTCGACCGTGCGCAACGCAGACGCAATCATGGTTTTGGAAAAGGGCAAGATCATTGAGCGCGGCAATCATCATGACCTGATCGCGCAAAAGGGTACATACTATCGACTCTATACCAACATGACCGAGCTGACATAATGAAAAATCCGAAGGATTCATGTCCTTCGGATTTTTTCTTATTTCACCAAACGATTCAGCCACTCGATATACGAATCAGAGCTGAGCATCATGGGATAGTTGAGAATGATGCAGTCGTTTACGCCCTGCTCCTTCGCGAAGGCAACAAGGTCGAGACTCGGCTTGCCGTCGCGGTTAAACTCGCGCGGGTCGATCACGATGATCTTGCTGTAATGGCTCGTCAGCCACGGCGCAAAAGCATTGCCGTAAGATTCCTTCAGCAGGATGCACACCGGTCCGTCCGTGACATCCGTGCGGATAATGGTGACGGGATGGTCACCGCCGAGGAAGCAGAGATATTTATTGGAAACATCGTCTCCGACATAGCTAATGACGCCGATCGGATACTCCTCATTCAGGGTCGCATCGGGATAATAGCGCGTCTTTGTCTCAACAAACGGCTTGTAATAGCAGATCGTATCGGGATCATTGCGCAGAATCTGCGCCTGCGGATAATCCGCGAGGAAATTGTACATCGACCCGACAAAGTTCGAATACTCTCCTGTCTCGAATTTGCTCAGCGGCTCTGCCTTGAACCCCGCTTCCTCGCAGAAGGCAGTGTAGGCATAGTACGCGCCGAGCTGTGTCCAATGATGGTCTGTACGGAAATAAATGTACTCGTCGATATGCGCCGCCAGCTTGGTGTAGGCATCAACCGTCTTGACATTGCTCCCCATTTTATCATAGACATAGTCGATCATATTCACCTGCGATGAAACACCCGAATGATACTCTTCCGTTGTATAGAATTCCGCGCCGTTCGGCACGGCAATGCTGAAGGTACGCACGGAGCTCCCGAGGGCACTTGCAATCCCCGTAACCGCCGCAGAATAATCATCCAAAGAATCATAGTCGGCATAGGGCACCTCTACAGCACGATTGCCGATCAGCAGCGCCGCACCGAGATTCTCGACGACAGCGCCATCCTCTACGTAGGAGCTTGGCTGCGTCGGCTCGGTTGAGGGCGGCTCGGTCGGATTCTCCACAGAGGACGACGGTGTGCTGCTTGCCTCACTGCTCTGCGGCTTCGTCGGCTGCGGGTTATCCAGAGAAGCGCCGTGATCCGCAGCGTTGCCATTGGCATCAATGATCAGAGAGACATCGTTTTCGCCCGAAAGACCACTGAATTTATAAAAGCCGTTCAAGCGCGTGTTCATGTTTTTCAGGCTTTCCGACTGTGGAAATGCCTCTGCGTAATAAGCGCGCTGTTCGGCGGCGTAGCTGCCGTCCACCAAGCCTGAGAAAGACAGCTTCGGCTTCTGAGCCGTACCGTCCAAGGAAAAGAGCGACACGATTCCGACCGTCAGCAGCAAGAGAACAAACAATACAGAGAGCAGGGTATATACTTTTTTCATGCTTCCACCTCCCGATCAGAAGGACGCATAGAGCGAGGGCTTACTGCTCGCGCCGACGAGCGACGCGGTGCAAAGGTACAGAAGAAGCGCCGCAAACAGAAACAGGCTGACCGCGTGGAGCGTTTGCAGGAGCGAGAAACGAGCCTGCTTCTTTTGCCGCACCAGCAGGATCGACCAAAGCGAGGCAAACCAGCGCGGGAGGACCGACGAGCCGAGCAGACACAGCAGGAGCAGCGGAACGGAATTCTTCAAAATGACCGTAACAGAGCTGCTCCAAAACGCGCCCTTGCCGAACATCATCGCAAAGGTGTTGCCGAGCTCCGCCATATCCTCATGGGCGAACAGCACCCAGCCAATCAGTACGAAGAACATTGTCACGAGATTGCGCACCACAAAGGGTACGCGCTCCAACTTCTGCACAAGCTGCTTCTCAATCGCGAGAAGGACGAAGAAATACAAGCCCCACAGGAGGAAATTGAGGCTCGTCCCGTGCCACAGTCCCGTCAGTGCCCAAACGATCAGCAGATTGAGGATCTGACGCGCCTTTCCCTTGCGGTTGCCGCCGAGCGGGATATAGACGTAGTCCCGAAAGAAGCTTCCGAGTGTGATATGCCAGCGGCGCCAAAACTCCGTAATGGAGCTTGAAGCGTAGGGAATGTCGAAGTTTTCGGCATAACGGAAGCCAAAGATTCTGCCCAAGCCGATTGCCATATCCGTACAACCGGAGAATTCAAAATAGATATAGAACATGAACATCAGCGCGCCGAGCCATGCCGCTCCGCCGAATGCCTGTTTGGAAAGCTGGTCGTAAACGCCGTAGGCATAATCGGCAATCAACACCTTTTTGGCAAGACCCACGACGAAACGCACCGCGCCCTCAAAGACTGCCTTCGGGTTTGTGCGGCGGCGGTCAAGCTGCTTTTCAATCTGTTCATACCGCACGATGGGGCCCATCACCATTTTGGGGAACATTGAAACATAGAGCAGCAGCTTGGAAAAGTACTTTGCCGGACGCGTCGTTCCCCGATAGATATCGACCTGATAGGAAATGAGCTGGAAGGTATAGAACGAGATACCGATAGGCAGTACAACGCTCGTAAACTGTCCCAAAAGCTTAAAGAGGCAGAGGATCGCCAAATTTCCGCCGACCGCTGCGGCAAGCATCGCGCGGCTGCCGCTCTGCACGCGAAAGGCCAACGCATAGTTCGCATAAGCGGTCAGAAGGAGCAGCGGAAGGTAATAGGGCTGCCCCATTGCGTAGAAAATCAGGCTTGCCGCAATCAACACATAATTTTTGCCGCGCATCTGCGGGACTAAAAAGTAAACCGCGATCGTCAGCGGTAAGAATATGTAAAGGAAAAAGAGATTAGAAAATTCCATAGTGCCACCTCTTGCCGAAAAATCCATCTCAACTCTATCAGAAAAACTGACGGATTTCAACAACTATTTTACATAATACCGAAATTATTTTTTCTTCCATGCCATAAGCCGTCGCTTTGTGTCGGAGACGACCTCGTTTTGCAGCAGGAGAAGCGCCGAAAGATTGGGGACAGCCATCAGCGCATTGAGGATATCCGCTAATTCCCATGCAGCGCCGACCGTAAAAAACGGTCCGGCAGCAATTGCCAAAAGGTATGCTACGCGATAAAGCGTCCGCACCTTCTTCCGCTCCCCTGTCAAATATCGCAGGCATTGCTCAGCATAAAAGTTCCAGCCGATGATCGTGGCAAAAGCGAAGAAGATCAGGCAGAACATCAGAACGAACGAAGAAATGCTCTGCTGCCACGGAAGTCCGACGCGCCATGCGTAGTCCGTAAGCTCGACGCCCGAAAGCGGCGCTTGCCATGCGCCTGTCACGACAAGGCACAGACCGGTGATCGTGCAAATGACGATCGTATCAATGAATGTCCCCGTCATGGAGATCAAGCCCTGCCGCACAGGATCACGCTCGTTTGACGCCGCTGCCGCAATAGGCGATGAGCCAAGTCCCGCTTCATTGGTAAACACGCCGCGTCCGATTCCCATGCGCAGGGCATTTTTCAGCGTGATGCCTGCGGCGGCACCCAAAACTGCCCGCGGCGCAACCGCGCTTTTAACAATTAAAGCAATTGCCGCCGGAATTCTGTCCGCATACCGCACCAACAGTACGGCGGAAAAGAGCAGATACGCTGCCGACATGAGCGGCACAAGCGTTTCACAGACGCTCGCAATTCGCTTTGCTCCGCCGAGCAGGACAAGCGCTGCGGCGGCGGTCACGACCGCGCCGCTGACGACAGTTGCCCATGAAATGTCCCTGCCGCCGAGAGAAAACGCCGTTTTCGTGTCAAAAAAGGCATCGACCGCCGTGGTAATGCTGTTGACCTGCGTGACCGTCCCGACGCCCAAAATTCCGACCGCCGCACCGATCGCCGCGAACATTACGGCAAGCCAGCGCCATTTTTTCCCCAAGCCCTGCTCGATATAGCAGTACGGTCCGCCGAACCAACCGCTTTCGGTCTTTTTACGGTATTTAACCGCAAGAAATCCCTCTGCGTACTGCGTCGCCATCCCGAAAAAAGCCGCGATCAGCATCCACAGCAGCGCTCCCGGGCCGCCCGCACAGAGTGCCGTCGCCACACCGACGATATTTCCCGTGCCGATCGTCGCGGCAAGCGCTGTACAAAGCGCGGCATACGGAGAGATTCCCTCCCCCTCCTGTCGCGAAAAAATAGATTTGAGCGCCACCTTCAGCTTCCGAAACTGCAAAAAACGCAGCCGCACCGTAAACAGCACGCCCACGCCGACAAAGAGTATCATCATCGGCCAGCCCCAAACCAACGCTCCCGCACGCGCCAAGCCCTCTTCCATATTCATCCCTCCGCGTCATTGTCTCTTTGATTCTATGCGCAGACGGGTGGAAATCATGTCCCTGTTTCTCTAATAGTAGTATTCTTTATAGAAAAGAACTAATTGCGCAATGGAAGGAAAAATTCAGTAAAGACCTTTAAGAAAAACTCTTAGATTTGATCTGTATACAGGCGGCAGTTCTCGTATGAGGATGGATAATATCTGACTTACAGATTATACCTCATTAGGTAATTCTCTGTCATTACCATTTTACTTTAGCAAAATAAAGAACGCTTCATGCAAAAAACCTTGCGCAGAGAAGACGCAAGGTTTTCTTCATTATATATCTCGTCTGCCCTCGAGGGCGCGGAGAAGGGTTACCTCATCGGCATATTCAAGCTGACTGCCTACGGGTACGCCGTAAGCAAGCCGCGTCACACGAACCTCCATCGGGCGAAGCAAACGCGAAATGTACATTGCTGTCGCCTCTCCCTCCGTATCGGGATTCGTCGCCATAATGACCTCGCGGACGCCGCCCTTCCCGACCCGCGCGAGCAGCTCGCGGATGCAGATATCATCCGGTCCGATGTGGTTGAGCGGCGAGATTACGCCGTGCAGCACATGATAAACGCCCGTATATTCTCTCGCGCGCTCCATTGCAATAACATCCTTTGGATCGGCAACCACGCAGATCACGCCATGGTCGCGGCTCTCGTCATCGCAGATCGGGCAGAGGTCACGGTCGGTCAGATTGCGGCAACATGGGCACAGATGCACCGTCTTTTTCGCATCTAAAATCGCGTTAGCAAATTCCTCGGCTTCCTCTTGCGGCAGACTCAGAAGGTGGAACGCCAAGCGCTGCGCCGTCTTGCCGCCAATACCCGGGAGCTTAGCGAATTGTTCTGTCAGCCGCTCTAATGCGGCGGGAAAATATCGCATCAGAACAGACCGCCGAGATTCAGTGCGCCCGTCAGACGGGACATATTCTGCGCTGCCTCGGCTTCCGCCTTGCGCATCGCTTCATTGACCGCGCCGACAACCATATCCTGCAGCATTTCGACATCTTCGGGATCGACAGCCTCGGGATTAATGGTCAGCGTGAGCACCTCATGCTTACCGTTCACACGCGCGGTCACCATTCCGCCGCCGACGGTTGCCTCATACTCCTTCGCTTCCATCTCCTCCTGCATTTTCAGCATATCCTGCTGCATTTTCTGTGCCTGCTTGATCATGTTCATGTTCATTCCGCCGCCCATACCGCCGCGGTATCCGCCTTTTGCCATCGTAATAATCTCCTTTTATTTCAATTCTACAATATCGGGGTGCTGCGCACCGAAAGAAAGCAAGCGATCCAGACCGCTGCTGTTTTGGCGTTCCTCGCCCGGGCGAGCAACCGTCACGCGGATCTGCCTGCCGGCAACCGCGCTTGCGCATTCGGCAACTGTTTGCAAAACCTCCGGTTTGTCCACAAAACGCTTTGTCATATCGTCACGCAGAGTCAGCACTAACTCGCCACCGCGCAGATTCCCTTTTACGGGCGACTGCTCCGAGGCGGCAAACATTCCGACCGCGGGCGGCTTGAGCGCCGTCCTGAGCCGCTGTACCAAGCTGACCCAAAAGCCTTCATCCACAGGCGCCGTCTCCATAGGCGGCGGCTCATCGGGCAGCGGCGGGCGCTCGTCCTCCTCATCATCCTCCCACGGAGGCGTCTCCTGCTCCTTTTGCTGGGCAGGAGGCGTGCTTTGCGACACAAACGCGCCACTCGCCATTTTTTCTTCTAAACGACTGATGCGTGCGAGGAGTGATTGCGTATCCGTCATCGCTTCGGGCTTGCAAAGCCGAAGCAGGCACAGCTCCGCGTCAATTCTGCGGTTTGCACTGGTATTGAAGCCCGCTGCTGCATCGCGCAGGATCGCAGTCATGCGCAAAAGTTCCTCCGCAGAGAACATCGACAGCAGCTCCTTCAGCTCTCCCTGTGTACAGATGCCGGAGAGCATTCCCGCATCCTTCGCGGCAGTGCGGAGAATTAAGAGATCCCGCGCAACGGTACACAGCTCATCGAGCATGGCGGCGAGATCCTTTCCCTCCGCATACTGCGCGCTGAAGATAGAAAGTGCCTTTGCAGCGTCGTGCGCACCCACGGCGCACATCAACTCCGCCGTTTTGCGCTCTCCTGCCAAGCCGAGCGTCTTACAGACCTGCTCTGTATCAATCGTTCCGGTGGCAGCCGAGGCGCACTGGTCGAGCAGACTTACCGCGTCGCGCATACCGCCGTCCGCCAAACGAGCAAGATACGCGGCGGCATCCGGCTCCAGATCAATCTGCTCACGGTAGGCAATATAATTCAGCCGATCGACAATATCCTCCGTCATAATCCGCCGAAATGCAAAACGCTGACAGCGCGAGAGAATCGTCGCAGGCACCTTGTGCAGCTCCGTCGTTGCCAAAATAAACAGCAAATGCTCGGGCGGCTCCTCAATAATCTTCAGGAGGGCATTAAACGCGCTCATGGAGAGCATATGCACCTCATCGATGATATACACGCGCATCTTGACCTCGGAAGGCGTATAAATCGCGTCATCCCGCAGGGCACGGACATTGTCAACGCCGTTGTTTGACGCCGCGTCGATCTCCAACACATCCATGCACGCACCCGAAGCGATGCTGCGGCAGGAGGGACAGCAGTTGCACGGATTGCCGTCGATGGGGTTTTCACAATTGACCGCCTTCGCCAAGATTTTCGCGCAGGTGGTCTTACCCGTGCCTCTCGTGCCGGTAAACAGATATGCGTGGCTCATGCGGTGATTAATAAGCTGATTTTTAAGCGTCTGCGTGACCGCCGTCTGCCCGACAACATCATCAAAGGTCTGCGGGCGATATTTACGGTAAAGTGCCTGATACATTCTGTTCACCCCTTTCTTGATCAGTATAAACGATCTTCGCAAAAAAAGCAACAAAAAACACACGGAGGCCGTTTTGACCTCCGTGTGACAAGCTTCGACCCATGACAAGATCGCACACCCGCATTTGAATCTGCAACCATACCCGTTACCCGCGCAGCCGGCTCAGAAACGGCTGCCTTGCGGCACACGAGCAGATCCGCTTAATGCTGCTCGGTTCCCCGCCTGACATGGTTCACGGGAGCTCGTTGCGCAAGACCGATCCCTCAACACCACTTACGCGGACAGGCGGCACAGCGCAGACCCGGGTGCGGGAGTTCATCCCTGCTGTAGCGGATTGCAGGCTACAGGGCACCGCTATCTCCCCGACTAGTGCGACCTTGTCACGGGTCGAAGCTATGTAGAACGCTTATTCCATTTCCGCCAGCTTATCCTCAATGAAGTCAGCAAGGTCGCCGAGCGTTTCGAGCTTCATCTCGCCCTCCATCTCGAAATCGACGCCGAGTTCCTCCTCCATATCCATCACCATCTCGACCATATCCAGAGAATCCAAATGCAGGCTCTCGAAAGTCGTCTCGCGGCTCATCTCCTCTACGGGAATATCGAGCTGCTCGGAAAGGTAGGTTCTGATTCTCTCGTACATATTGTTTCCCTCCACAGTATGCTGTGTCTTTCTACTCCATATGATACGATTTTTTTCGCCAATGTCAAGAAAAATTTTTCAGGTTCTCAGTTCAGGAAGTCCTTTAGAATCTTCGAACGCGACGGATGGCGCAGCTTGCGGAGCGCCTTTGCCTCGATTTGGCGGATACGCTCGCGCGTGACCTCAAATTCGTCTCCGACCTCCTCGAGCGTGTGCATTCGGCCGTCGGTCAGACCGTAACGGAGGCACAGTACCTTTTCCTCCCGCGGCGTCAGCGTTTTCAGCACCCCCGCAAGCTGCTCACGCAGCATCGCATAGGTGGCGGCGTCGGCAGGCTCAGAGGCATCCTCGTCCTGAATAAAATCGCCGAGATGGCTGTCATCCTCCTCGCCAACGGGTGTTTCGAGCGAGACAGGCTCCTGCGCAACGCGCATGATCTCCTCGACCTTTTCCGTCGAAAGATTGAGGCGCTTCGCGATCTCCGTCGAAGTCGGCTCGCGCCCGAGATCCTGCACCAGTTCATGCGACGCACGCGAAACACGGTTGATCGTCTCAACCATGTGGACGGGAATGCGGATGGTGCGGGCGTGATCCGCAATCGCGCGGGAGATCGCCTGCCGAATCCACCATGTAGCATAGGTAGAGAATTTATAACCCTTGGTATAGTCGAATTTCCCGACCGCCTTGATCAGCCCGAGGTTGCCCTCTTGAATCAGATCGAGGAAGGGCAGCCCCCTGCCGACATACCGCTTTGCAATCGAGACGACAAGGCGCAGATTTGCCTCAACCATCGTATTATGCGCCGATTCATCGCCCTCCGCAAGCCGTTTGGCGACCTCCATCTCCTCCTCACTCGTCAGAAGCGGAATTTTCCCGATCTCTTTAAGATACATACGGACGGGATCGTTGACGCTCATCGCCTCGGACATCTCCTCGGTATCAATGAGCTTTTCTTCCTCGATCAGCTCCAGTTCTTCCTCGCTCGGCGCCATGTCGTCGGGCTTAGTAAGCATTTCCACAACATCAGAAACATCAATTTCGACTCCTGCCGCTTCCAGCGCGTCGTAAATCATATCTGTTTGCTGCTCGTCCGCATCAATGGCATCCAGTGCGTCAATCAGGTCCTTCGACGCAAGCTTCTTATCCTTTTTTGCAGTTTCCAAAAGCTGTTGCAGCTTCTCGTGCAGCCGTACATCCTTCTGCATTTCGTCCATGCTATGTACCTCCATAACCTTTCTTCTTAAGGAGTCTCTCTTGCATTGCCTTCAGATCGTCCGCGTTCGTAATCTGCGCTCTGCGGTGCTCCTCTGTAATGATGCGCACGCAGTCGTCAAACGCATCGTCCGACAAGGGCGCATCCTGTTTTTGCAGCACGGCGGTCAGATGTGCCATCTCAGCGGGTGTTAACGTCTCCGTAAGACACGCGGGAGTGACGCACAGATCCTCCTGCCATCGCTCACGCCACGCGGCAAAGATCTTCCCGAACATTGGGACAGAGAATTCTTCCTCCGTCAGGCACTCGGCGCGGGCAAACAAGTGCGGCTCGCGCAGCAGCATCCGCACGACGCCCTCCTCCGCCATCGCAGAGCGCATATTATCGTAACGCACTTCCCTTGTTTTCGGCTGTCTTGCAGCAGCGGCTTCCAAATCGCGCTTCTCCTGCGCCTTTTTCTCCGTCGCAACACGGCGCTTGAAGGCCTTATTGATCTCGAGCTTTATGACTTCAGGCGAAAAGCCCGCCATTTCCGCCGCTCGTGCACCGTAGATTTCGCGCTCTACAGCGGTCCCATAGGTTGAAATCAGTTCCGCAGCCTGCTTGGCAAATTCCACCTTCTGCTCGTCGGTCGTCAGATCGAACTTCATGCGCAGTGAGCGCAGACGGTACTCCGCCTGATTTTCCGACCCTTCGAGCAGCAGCTTGAAGCGATCCGCGCCGTATTTTTTCAGAAACTCATCGGGATCTTTTGCGCCCTGCATCCGAAGCACCTTAACGCGCAGTCCCGTTTTTTCCAGCATTGGAATTGCCCGCTGCGTCGCGTTCTGTCCCGCCGCATCGCCGTCGTAGGTCAGCACTACTTCATTGGTATATTTGGATAACATATCCGCGTGCTCCTGCGTCAGCGAGGTGCCGAGCGATGCGACAGCGCAGTCAAACCCATACTGATGCAGCGCGATGGCATCCATGTAGCCCTCGGTCAGAATGATAAAGCCCTGTTTGCTTTTTTTGACGATATTCATGGCGAAAAGGTTTCGCCGTTTATTAAAAATAATTGTCTCGGGGGAATTGAGATACTTCGGTGTGGAATCATCCATAACGCGTCCGCCGAAGCCGATCACATTGCCGCGCACGTCGATGATTGGAAACATCAAGCGGTTGCGGAAACGGTCGTAAAACGTCCCCTTCTCCCGATTTTGCAGCACAAGCCCCGCATCGTAAAGCTCCTCTTTTGTGAAGCCCTTCGCAGTCATTGCGTCAAGCAGGGCGCTCCATGCGTTTGGCGCGAAGCCGAGTCCGAAGCGCGTCACAGTCGCGCGCGACAGACCGCGTTTGACGATATAGTCACGCGCCTCGTCCGCCTCAGGTGCTTTGAGCTGGTCATGGAAGAAGCGTGCCGCTTTCTTACACAGCGCCCAAAGGCGCTCCTTTTTCTTATATTGCGACCGATCCGCGCCATCCTCCGGCACTTCAAGCCCGGCACGCTTCGCCAAAAAGCGCACCGCATCAGGATAGCCGAGGTTTTCAATCTCCATGATGAAGTTGATGACACCGCCGCCCTTATGGCAGCCAAAGCAATAATATATTCCCTTATCGGGCGCAACAGAGAAGGACGCGGTTTTTTCTCCATGGAAGGGGCAGAGTCCAAACAGATTGCTGCCCTTGCGCGTCAGAGCGACATACTGCCCGACCACATCCTCAATCGGGTTGCGGTTATTCAGTTCGTCCAAAAACGCCGGGGGAAATGCCATCCGTCCCGCTCCTTTCTATCCGCGCACCTGCCATGCTGTCGGAATAAACAGCTCGTCGTATTTATACATGGCATATTTGTCCGTCATGCCCGCGATGTAGTCGCAGACAACGCGCTCCATGCCGTCGAAGTCGATCTGCGGCTGAAAATCCGGCGGAAGCGCATCGGGATTCTTGATGTAGTATTCATAAAGCTCCTGCAAAATACGCCGCGCCTTTACCTCCTCGCCTTTTGCCACGGGGTTTTTGTAGACGCGCTCGAACATAAAGCTGCGCAACGCCTCCATTGTATGTTCGACCTCCGCCGTCATACCCAGTACACCTGTGTCAAGGGTTTGAAAGATCATGTCCGTTACCAGCGAATTGATACGGTCGCGGTGATTCGTTCCCAATATATCGGATATTTCCTGGGGAATGTCGGCGTTGGTCAGGATCCCCGCGCGCATCGCGTCGTCAATGTCGTGATTAATATAGGCAATTTGATCTGCCTTCCGCACAATCTGTCCCTCCAGCGTCTCGGGCAGACGGCTGGAACGCGTATGCCCCAAAATGCCCATGCGCACCTCATAAGTCAGATTCAAGCCCAGTCCGTCCTTTTCGAGGTAGTCCACCACGCGGAGCGACTGCTCATTGTGGTGGAAGGGCTTCCCCATGACCTCGGACAGCGCAACCTCGCCCGCGTGGCCGAACGGGGTATGGCCAAGATCGTGTCCGAAAGCGATCGCCTCGGCAAGATCCTCGTTCAGCCGCAAAGCACGTGTAATCGTGCGTGCAATCCGCGCAACCTCTAAGGTATGGGTCATGCGGGTACGGTAGTGGTCGCCCTCCGGCTGTAAAAAGACCTGCGTCTTGTGCATCAGGCGTCGGAAGGATTTACTGTGCAGAATACGGTCGGAATCGCGCTGATAACAGGTACGCACATCATTTTCCGTCTCCGCCTCCAAGCGCGGGCGTCCGCGCGATTGATCCGAAAACTGCGCCTTATCAGAAAAGCGCAGATGCTCTTCATGTTCCAACTGTTCCCGGATCGTCATAGCATGTCCTCCTTCTGAATTGGAAAATCGCGGTATTCGCTGTCGCCGGCAAGCCCCTCAATTGTGCCTGCGGAGAGATCAAACACACGGGCAAGGAACGGCTGGGTCTGCGCTTCCGGGAGCAACAGGTCAAAGCTGACATCCGCACCGAAATCGGTATCCTTGATAATCCCTCCGAATGCGGATGTCTCCAGCTTGATCCGTTCATACCAGCTATAGGGACACGGCAGATAGACATTTGTCCAAACGCGCTTCATCGACCGTCCTGCTGCGTCTAAGCCGATCTTTGCGCTGTGTGCATAGGCGCGCACCAAACCGCCCGCGCCGAGCAGAATCCCGCCGAAATAGCGTGTCACGACGCAAGTCACATTGAAGATTCCTTCACGCTGCAGCACCTGTAAAACGGGCATTCCGGCGGTGCCGCCAGGCTCGCCGTCGTCGGAAAACCGCGTTGCGCCGTCCTTGATGATATAGGCGTAGACATTATGTGTCGCGTCCCAGTATTTCTCCCGCATCTGCTTGAGCCGCGCAAGCGCCTCCTCTTCCGTCTCGGTACGGAAGATATGCCCGATAAATCGCGAGCGGCGCTCAATAAATTCGGCGTCGGCATCCTTTGTCGGCACCAAGTATTCCGTCATGCTTTTTGCTCCTTTATAAAACGGCGAAGCCGACCGTAAAGCGTCTCCGAGCAAATCGTCTCAACCTCGACGCCGTCTGCGGTATAATCGGTTTTCAGCACCTGCGCCTGCTCGTGCAGAAGCTCCAAAGCGCCCGCCTCTGCATAGGGAAGCAAGAGCGTAACATGATACAGCTTTCCTGTCAGAACTGATTCAATGCGCGAAAGCAGCGCCTCCATTCCGACGCCGTTTCTTGCGCAGGTCGTCACGCAAGCCTCCCCTGTCGGACAGGCGGTAACATCCTCCAGCAGGTCAGCCTTGTTATAGCAGCGGATAACCGGAACATCGGGCTTTGCCAGCTTTTCAATCAGCCTGTCCACAACCTCAATATGCGCCTCGCGCTGCGGGTCGGACGCGTCGATCACATGAATCAGCAGATCGGCGTATTCCAGTTCCTCCAGCGTCGCCTTGAATGCCTCGACAAGTTGATGCGGCAGCTTTGCAATAAAACCGACGGTATCCGTCAAAAGGATCTCCAAATGGTCGGAAATCTTCAAACGCCGTGTTGTCGTATCCAGCGTGTCAAATAAGCGGTTATTTGCGGGAATTCCCGCATCCGTCAGTTGATTGAGCAGGGTGGATTTTCCTGCGTTCGTATAGCCGACGAGCGCCACAACAGGCACGGAATTCTTGATCCTGCGTTCGCGCTGCACAGCGCGCACCTTGCGAACCTCCGCAAGCTCCTGCCGCAAACGGTCGATCCGCTCGCGAATATGCCTGCGGTCGGTTTCGAGTTTCGTCTCGCCGGGACCGCGCGTGCCGATGCCGCCGCCGAGACGGGACATAGACTTGCCCATGCCCGAAAGCTTCGGCAACAGGTATTGATACTGCGCCAGCTCGACCTGCAAACGTCCCTCTGCCGTCTTTGCCCTTTGCGCAAAAATATCCAAAAT
Organism: Clostridiales bacterium; assembly: GCA_004556205.1. Lineage (GTDB taxonomy): Bacteria > Bacillota > Clostridia > Oscillospirales > Oscillospiraceae > JAZOXB01. Next base: position 52,383 of record SFIL01000003.1, read on the forward strand.
CAGCGCGCTGCGGTCAAGCACGGTCACGCCCGTGATCTCCTCGAGCGCTCTGATCTGTGAGGGCGACAGGTCATTGTCAAAAATGACCATATTTGCCTCTGTCGCCTGCAAAAGCTCGCAAAGCTCCTGCGCCTTCCCCTCGCCGATGAAGCTGTGCGGGTCGGGTGCATGGCGGTTTTGCAGCACCTTGGCGGCACAAATGCCGCCCGCTGTTTCCAAAAGCGCCTCCAGCTCGTCCAACGTCTCATATGTGGCGGTATCCTCCGGCTTAAAGCAATCTGCATTCAGTCCAACCAGTACCGCTTTTTCACAAACCACACGCTCGTTCTTTTCCATTCGCAACTCCCAAAAAATGACAAATAATGAAAAAAGTCCGCACCGATACGATGCAGACTTTACTCATTACTTCAGGCCAAACTTCTTATTGAAGCGGTCAACGCGTCCGCCGGTGTCAACCAGCTTTTGCTTGCCGGTATAGAAAGGGTGGCACTTGGAGCAAATTTCGACCTTGATGTCCTTCTTGGTGGAACCGGTCGCAATAACCTCACCACAAGCACAGCGGATCGTCGTCTGTTCGTACTTCGGATGGATACCTTCCTTCATCGCATTCACCTCTTTCTTGTCGTCGTAAAAGGGCAGTCTGCCCCGTTTTTTTCAATGCCCGAATATATTAACACACTTCCTGCGGAAATGCAAGCCCTTTTTTCAGTTTTTTCGAGAAACCTGTCGCGTTCCGTAAAAAGCCGCATCGCAATAAAAGCACTCAGCGCTCTGCACCGTAAAATACGGTAATTAAATAGGTATCTTCCGCCGCGCTGTACGCAACCTCGCAGAAAATCACGTATCCCAAATTTGGATCCTCCTGCGCAAGCAGCATGACCGCTGCATTGACCTCCCGCACAACCGCGCTGTTGAGCGCAGACTGTCCCCCGCTCTGATGCAGCATCTCCGCAGGCATGGTACACACCGTCGAAGCCCCGTCAAGCAGAAGCGCGGGATCATTCGAAAAGCCGCACGCACTTGCGTAGGCATTGCCTACAGACGCAGCCTCCCCTGTGTCGTAAACACGTGGAAGCCTCGGCGTGAAATTGTCCACATAGCTCTGCCCACAGATTTCACAGGCATGCTCCGTATAGCCCTCGCTGTCCGCCGTCGGCAGAATAACCGTTTCAATATAGGAATGCCCGAGCGGAGCTTCTCGTTCTTCGATGTAGGTCTCGCCGCAATCACACGAACAGACCGCATAGCCCGCACTTTCGCAGGTCGGCGCAAAGACCTGTACACGGTAGTCATGCGCATGGAGCGTCTCTGTATCTTGCTCCGAAGCTTGTACATCGGATTCATTTGTAGAGAGCTTCTCCGAAACTGACTCTGAGACTTGTACATCGGAGTCATGCGTTGCCTCCGAGGCCGACACGTCACTGCCTGCAAGGTCACTGAAACTGCTGTCCGAAAACTCCTCCGGCACACTTGTCGCGGGGCAATTCTCACTCTCGCGGTCCTTTACTGTGCTTTGCGGCGAAGAAAAAGCGGCAGCTGTCTCGGAAGGTTCGGAATTCATCGGTTCAATTATGTAGTGTGCGCCCGCTTTACAGGCACTTAAGAGCAACACAAAACACATCAGCAGGTACAGAAAAAGCAGTTTTTTCAAACGACCGCCCCCATTTCGCAGCACGGCAGAATGCATTTATATTTATTGTATTCTATGTATCGAAAAATGTCAATCCCTGTCGTTCGCGCCAAAAACATCACGGAATTTTCCCGCAAAGCGCGTTGACAATTGCCGTCGGTTTTTGTATAATACCCATAGAATTCGTGAAAATCGGCTTTTTGCGAGTTCCTGCATGAATTTGTTAATTTTTTGCGTTCCCGCGGAGCGCAACGGAAAGGATTTTTGCAATGATTTACACAACAGAAGTACAGCATATGTGTCCGGTTGCAAAGGGCGCATACCACGGTCCCGCTCCCATCCCCGAAGAGGGAAAATGGGTGCAGGCGAAGCAGATCAGCGACATTTCCGGCTTTACGCACGGTGTCGGCTGGTGCGCACCGCAGCAGGGCGCCTGCAAGCTGACCCTCAACGTCAAGGACGGCATCATCGAGGAAGCTCTCGTTGAGACGCTCGGCTGCTCCGGCATGACTCACTCCGCCGCAATGGCATCCGAGATACTGATCGGCAAGACCCTCCTTGAGGCACTCAACACCGACCTCGTCTGCGATGCCATCAACACCGCGATGCGTGAGCTGTTCCTTCAGATCGTCTACGGCCGTACCCAGAGCGCGTTCTCCGAGAACGGTCTTGCCGTCGGTGCTTCGCTCGAAGACCTCGGCAAGGGTCTGCGCAGCCAGGTCGGCACGATGTTCGCCACCAAGGAAAAGGGCCCGCGCTATCTTGAGATGGCAGAAGGCTACTGCACCCGCGTTGCACTGAATAAGGATGATGAAATCATCGGCTACGAGTTCATCAACCTCGGCAAGATGATGGACTTTATCAAGAAGGGCGACGACGCCAATGTCGCGCTGGAAAAGGCAAAGGGTCATTACGGTCAGTTTGACAACGCCGTCAAGTACATCGACCCGCGTCAGGAATAAAAAGGAGGACATCACAATGGCTTTGTTTGAAAGTTACGAAAGAAGAATCGACAAAATCAACGGCGTCCTCGCGCAGTACGGCATCAGCTCCGTCGAGGAGTGCCGCGAAATCTGCAAGGCGAAGGGCTTCGATCCCTACGAGATCGTCAAGGGCATTCAGCCCATTTGCTTCGAAAACGCCTGCTGGGCATATTGCGTCGGCGCTGCCATCGCAATCAAGTCCGGTGTGAAGTCCGCTGCGGACGCCGCTGAAGCGATCGGCATCGGTCTGCAGGCATTCTGCATCGACGGCTCCGTCGCTGACGACCGCAAGGTCGGCATCGGTCACGGCAAGCTCGGCGCTATGCTCCTGCGTGACGAGACAAAGTGCTTCGCGTTCCTCGCAGGTCACGAGTCCTTCGCCGCTGCGGAAGGTGCAATCGGCATCGTCCGTAACGCGAACAAGGCGCGCAAGGAAGAACTGCGCGTTATCCTCAACGGCCTCGGCAAGGACGCCGCGCAGATCATCTCCCGTATCAACGGCTTCACCTATGTCCAAACGCAGTTTGACTACTTCACCGGCGAGCTGAAGATCGTCCGTGAGATCCGCTATTCCGAGACGGAGCGTGCAAACGTCCGCTGCTACGGTGCTGACGATGTCCGCGAGGGCGTTGCCATCATGCACCATGAGGGCGTTGATGTCTCCATCACCGGCAACTCCACCAACCCCACCCGCTTCCAGCATCCCGTCGCCGGCACCTATAAGAAAGAGTGCATTGAACAGGGCAAGAAGTACTTCTCCGTTGCCTCCGGCGGCGGCACAGGTCGTACCCTTCATCCGGACAACATGGCAGCCGGTCCCGCTTCTTACGGCATGACCGATACCATGGGCAGAATGCATTCCGACGCCCAGTTCGCCGGTTCGTCCTCTGTCCCGGCGCACGTCGAGATGATGGGCTTCCTGGGCATGGGCAACAATCCCATGGTCGGCGCTACTGTCGCCGTCGCGGTTGCTGTTGCTGAAGCACTCAAGTAATCCTCAAACCCTTATAAATCAAGGCTTCCGACGATTTTTGCCGGAAGCCTTTTCTCTTTGCAGCAAGCCCGTTTGGGATAATTTCATTTTAACCATGGTCAATTTTTCGTCCATTTTGTTAAATGGACGATTTTATTCTGATGAAGCCGGTTCGATGGGTTCACCGCATCGGTAGTATTCGTTGATTCTATTTAAGTATTCCAATCGAAAATGCAAAAAAACACCGCTCCCTGAAATTGCAAGGAGCGGCGGTTGTTATTATGCCCAAGGATCGTCCTTTACGGGAATGCGGATGCCGGAGAGAATCGAGGAATACTCCCAAAGATACCAGTTCTCCCCTTTTCTGCGGAGCTTGATCGGTCTGGGCGAGTCCGCGCCGGCTGTTTTGAGGAAGACACGTAGATAGCCGTCCTCCACATCCTGCGGTCGCGGATCGGTCAGAACCTGAAGCGTCAGCGGCTGCGAAGGCGTGTAATTGTTTTCAGGTGTTGCGCCGTCAAAATAGGCAAGCGGCAGATAGGCCTTGTCGCGTAGGCGGTCGCGCAGGAACTGAATATCGTAGTTGCTCAGCGGCCGCGGACCACGGAGCAGATTGACTGCCTCGACACCTGCGTCTTTGTCCTTTGTATAGAGGTTGAGCGCCAGAAGAAACATCGCGCAGGTATTTTCGGGCTTGCTCAGATCCGTTTGCGGCAGTGCGCTGAATTCCGCAAAAGTAGCAGGGACACTGGAAAAAGTAACAAGCATAGCTGACCTCCGATATTGTTTTTTCGACGGCAGATTACATAAATGTTACACAGAAGCGATGCAGAATCGCAGCGACCTGGCAGCGCAGTGCGTTGCCCTGCGGCATCAGGTACAGGCCGTCCTTTTCATTGCTGCCGCCGATCAGGCCGACGCCGACTGCCCAGCTCATCGCGTCGAGCGCCCAGCCGGAGACCTTATCATGATCCTTAAAGCCAACAAGCATGGCGCAGTCATCCGGGTTATACGGGCCCTTAAAGGCCGCATAGCGGCACAGGATGGTCGCAAGCTGCTCACGGGTGACATTCTCATCGGGCGCAAATTTACCGTTACCGACACCATTGACGATGCTGTTCTCCGCAGCCCAGATGACAGCGTCCTTGTACCAGTCATATTTCAGATCGGTAAAGGGATTCTCGCCGCTGTGCTTGGGGCTGCCCTCCATACGGTAGAGCACCGTGACGACCATGCCGCGTGTGCACTCCCCGTTCGGGTCGAACAGATTGTTCCCTACGCCGCCCATCAAACGGTTGTAATACACATACTCCACGTCATGATAGAACCAGTCGGAAGTCTTGACGTCATCAAAATACATCAAAGGCATTGCGGGCACCAGCTTGGGGAAGGTCAGAGAGATCTTCATTTCCTCCTCGGTTCTCGAAATCACGGTCGCAGGCTTGTCATTGATATACGGCTCGACATACTGGGTGAAGCGATAGCCGCTGTTTGCTTCCAAAGTTACAACCACGGTATACGCCTTATCCGCTTCAAATTTCGTGTCGTTCGGCTCCCACTGCACGTTGGCAACGGTAAAGCCCATGCAGCCCTCGCCGATGTCAAACATATTCGAGACCGACAGATCAAGCACAGGCTCTTCAACATAGATCGACACCTTATCAATATCGTAAGGCAGGACCCGTTCTACCTTCACGGAGTCAATGCCAATGGCGAATATATCGCTGACATTATGATGCCGGAACGCAATTCGAACCGTCCGGCCTGCATAGGCGGATAAGTCGATCGAACGGTGCGCAGGCGATTCCAAGTCCTCGCCCTCTTTCAGGGTTTCCTCCCGCAGCAGGGTCTCACCCTCGCCGGGTACGGAAACATAAACGCTGTAGTGTTCCCCATACCATTCGGGATCCTGTGCAAAAACGTCGTAGTAGAGGTATATTTCACCCAGCGTAGGAAGCGTGATTTCCGGAGTGTACGCCCAGTTGTCCGGTGTCAATACCTGCATGGTACTATTATCATACGAAAAGCTGAACAGAGAGGCCGTTCCGTCCGTATGTCCAAAGCGGTCTCCTTCCTCATTATCATCATGCATTTCCCAATTGAAGCCGTCACCGTCGGCATCGCGGAACTGCCAGCCGCTCATATCCTCAGCAGCCTCAAAGCTACAAAAGAACAGCGTCTCCGTATCTGCGGCAGCGACGCTCAGGCCAAGCGCAGGCAACAGGGACAGCAGCAGGCAAAATGCCAGCAGCGCGGAGATCATTTTTCTCAGTTTCATGGTTATCCTCCTTTGATTTGTTCGTATGGTGGATCGTTTTCAACTATGCTCAGGTTTTTTCAAACGAGACGCAGAAGCGGTGCAGAATCGCAGCGACCTGGCAACGCAGGGCATTGCCCTCCGGCATCAGGTACACGCCATCCTTCTCGCTGCTGCCGCCGATCAGGCCGACGCCGACCGCCCAGCGCATCGCGTCGAGCGCCCAGTCGGAAACCTTGTCCTGATCCTTGAAGCCCGCGAGCATCACACCGTCTGTCTTGTTATAATATCCCTTATAGGACGCATAGCGGCACAGGATCGTTGCAAGCTGTTCGCGGGTGACATCCGCCTCCGGATCGAATTTGCCTTTGCCGACGCCGTTGACGATCTTGTTTTCCGCCGCCCAAATGACGGCATCCGTATACCATTGTCCGCCACTGACATCGGTAAACGGATTTGAGCCACTGTGCGCAGGCTTTCCCTCCATGCGGTAGAGAATCGTCACGATCATAGCACGCGTGCATTTTCCGTTCGGATCAAATTTGTTGTTACCGACACCGTCCATGAGTCCGCGGTCATAGACATATTGCACATCCTCATAGAACCAGTCGGAATTCTTCACATCGGTAAAGGACATCGGCTTCATCGGAGCCGCTTCGACTGTAACCTTCACGCACTTGAACTTCTCCACGGATGTCGAGATCACCGTTCCGTCCAGCTCCGCCGTAATATGGCAACGGTAGTATTTTACTCCCACGGTCTGCGTCGGTACGACAAAACTGCAATCCGTTGCGCCGCTGACAGCGGCTCCCCACTGATATCTCAGGTTCGTGCCGGTCGCACCGACCACAATATCATAGGTTCCGCCACAATAGACAGCCGTGTCATAAGAAACGGTATAAACTGTAACGGCGGCTGCGCTTGCCGTCAGCGTTAAGATATGGTCCGGATCAGCCGAAAGCGACCTCCGGATAGATATAATGATAATACCAGTCCGCGCCCGCCATGGAGCCGATACGCGCGATCACAACGATCTCTCCCTGTTCATCCGGATAGAACATGAGATTGTCCAAATTGATGTTATCGTCGGAGATCGTCCATGCAAGGCATTCGTTATAGCCATATAACTCCCTGTCCTCCTCGGAGATATCACCGAAGTAGGAAATAAAGCACTCTGCTGCCGCTTCACGCGTAGCCTCCAGGAAGCTCTGCTCCTCAATATACAGATAATCCAAAAGCGCACTGCCCTGCAGCCATTCGCCTGTCGTCTGATTGTAGCAATACACGCCGTAATCCGAAAAATCGCTGATGCTTTCTGCGACGATCGTGATAATTAACAGGTCGTTATAGAAGGTGGGATACCAACTAACAAGGTTATAATCCAGAAACCACCCTTCCTCCATTGCCTTGTATTGCTCATCGATCAGCGCACCGAAGGTCTCAATGATCGACTGATTGATTGCCTGCGCACCATCACTCCATGATGCAATGGCAGGTAAATGATAGGAATAGTAAAAGGTATCGCTGGTAATATCGTCGTAAAAGTACTCATATTCCCCTGCATCGCTATAATACTCACTGACAAGCTCTTCCACGCCTGTTGTCGGTTCTTCCGGCGTAGGCGCCGTGGGTTCTTCCGTCTCCGTGGGTGCAGTAGTTTGTACCGTAGTAGGGGCTTCGGTTGACTTGGTCGTTTCTGTGGTAGGCAGCGTGATATTCTCAAACGGTCTGACTGTCGGCTCTTTTTTACCGCAAGCCGTTAGGGAAAACAAAAAAAGGAAGGCAAGTGCCAGTGCGGTAAGCTTTTTCATCGGAATTTCTCCGTTCACTAATATAGTACTTTTGGGGCGGCGGCTTAAGTCGCTGCCCCGATGTTTTTTTGTCAATTTACCACTTCGATCGAATAGAGGATCGACTCGACGGCCGGCGAGTGGCACTCTTCAAAGCTGTTGTAAGAGCGTACGCTGATGCAGATACCCGCATATTCCCCGGCGTCCTGGCCGAAGTCAATGCAAGTATCAACATAGTAGTCTCCCCAGCAGTTATAGGTGATTTGGACAGCCTTGTACCCCGCGATCATTATATCCTGCATTGCGAAGTCCTCATAGTCGGAATAGCTGTCATAATTGCCCAGCGTGGTCTGGAACTCCTCCGGCGTCCGATCGGCATAGAAGGTCATTCGCAGATCGCCGTCTGCCGTTTCCAAGGCGTCAATACCGAAGCTGGCATCAAAAGTGAAGATATCAGAGGGGTAGGAGAAGAAAATCGCACCGCTGTTGTTATAATCATACTCCGCGTCTGTGACAACAGTCCCGTTTCCCTCCAAGTCATTGTCATCGGGTTCCCCGACAGCATTCAGCTCAAAAGAATTGGGTGCCGATTCGCTTCCGGCTTCAATCAGCGGCAGATACCAGTCGTCATAGTGTTTCGGCATCATGTCCTCATAAGGAAAGTCCGCTGTATCAGCGTAATACACATCCTCCCAGTCCATCCCCCAAGGACGGAGATAGAAGGCATAATCAAACCAACTCGCGCCGTCATCCTCAGGATCTTCATAAGTACCCTCGATGCAGATCATGTTCTCGATTGAACTGACCAAGGAGGCACCCGGATCAACGATCCAGTCCGCATGACCGATCTCATCGTCCCAAAAAAAGCCGCCTTCAGACATCATGCAGCCATTTTCCGTTGTACCTGCGCCAATGGAGACATCCACGTCGATCATACGATCGTCAATCGAACCGTCCTCATCCCAAATTTGAATGTAGCCGCTGCTATCTTCATAGAACGAGATGCGCGCACAGGCATCCCAGTAGCTGTCTACCAAATCGGTATAGTTGCCGCCTGCATTCTTCACGATCCACCAGCCGTACCAGTCGCCGCCCCACCATGCATCGCCAAGGCTCTGCGGTTCGTCCGTCGGCTTGCTTGCAGCATCCGTCGTTGGAGCGGTTGCGCCGTCCTTGACAAAGGTCATCATTATGCCTTCGCCCATAAAGTCGATTGTCAAAACGCCGTCCTTCAGCGTACCCGTAGAATCCATGTCCTCAATGGTGAGGACGATATCATTGCCGTCAAGCTTCCATTTGCCGCTTGCGCTATCGCCGTCAAGCGTGAACACGCACTTCCCGCCGGAGCGCAGCTCAATATAGTTTTCGCCCTCGGAGTAGATCTCGGAGATATTCACATCTTCGCCGAATACCTCAACCGTCGCGCCGACATACTTTCCTAAGTTCGGATCGTTATCTTTCTCTCCGCCGCAGGCGGTCAAAGCAAATACCATAACAAGCGCAAGCAGTAATGCAATATGCTTTTTCATTTTGATCCTCCATACCAAAAGAACGGGCGGCAGCAAGCTGCCGCCCATGTGATAGATCAGCCCTGCTTATTCTTCGCTGCGCCGATGATAAACAGCACAGGAAGGACAAGACCGAGAATGAGCGAGAACCAGGGGAAAGCGCTGCCGCCGACAACAGTGAGAATGCAGCCTGCAACACACAGTACTGCAACAATGATACCCCATGCCATGCATAAGCCGGCCTTTTCAGCGCGCTTCGCATTGACAACGCCGATAATGCCTGCCACCAGCTCCGCAACCGCACTGATGAGGGTGAGCGCACCCGCCGCATACAGCATACCGGAAGAAGCTCCCAGTGCCGCCAGCGCCGCGATGCCCAGCAGTGCAACAATAGCAACGATCAGAGAGATGCCTCCGCCGATGATCATGAGGATGCCGGTTACCTTCAAGAAGCTCGCGCCCTTCGGTGTAGTCTGTTCCATAATAATGTACCTCCGTTTTTTAATTATATTGTCTACCGCCGCAGCGGGTCAACACAGAATGATGCTTTTGCGTTTCTTAAGAGGATCCACATGGATCTCCCTTAATTATTTACGGAACCGCCGCAGAATTCGCAGCGTCCGGATTCGTCAGGTGTCGTTGTCGCGCCGCACCACGGGCAGGTTACTGCCTGCTTCGGTGCGGCAGCCTCCTCCGCCTGCTTGCGCACCTGACGGCGCACCTGCGTCAGTGCCGTACGGATCTCATTTGCCATCCGTTCGCGCTCCTGATATTCGACATTTTGACGCGGATTCACGCTTGCGCCGATGCGCCCGCCGACGGCATCAACCTCTACATCATTACCCAAGCAAAAACGGATCTTGTCAAACCACGGACTGTTAACGTGAATAATCACGTTGAATTCATAGCTGTAGTGATAGCGCGGCGGATTGTAGCTGACTTCCTTTCCGTCAGGCAGCTTACGCTTTTCCTCCGACTTGCTCTCCTCAATATCTACATCACAGCCCGTTACCTGTGAAAAGTCCAGTATGTCGGGGTTTGCCTCCTGCCAGCGCTGTGCCGAGGTCACAAGAAATCTTCCGGCGTCCTCGTCAAGCAGAACCTTGGTTCCGAGTCCCAGTGTGCGTGTGACACGGAACCTCTCAACCTCCGCACGGTTTGCCTCGCGGTATTCCAGTTGGGCACGGATCTCCTCTACCGTACTCTGACGGCGTTCGGAGAACCACGGCGAAAGCTTTTTCGCGCACTCTTTGCAGAGATTCCCGTCCTCTAACTTTCGGTTGCCCAAAAGTCCGATTTCACCGCCGCAAATATCGCAGTTTTTCTTTTCAAACAGTTTGCCGAAGAAACCCATCTTTCGTTTCCTCCCTATTTGATATCAATCCTTGCGCCACTGACGAAAAGAAATTTTTCATCGGTGGTCAGTATGAAATTTGAATTACTTCACTTGGATGCTGGCAATGATCGCCTGCACATCAGCGTCCTCCAGAGCGATCTTGTTACCTTCGTTTTCAAGGATTATCGTGATCTGGATCTGCACATCACCATCCGTATAAAGCACGGCGGTCGGATAACCCATGTTATTGCAGGTAAAGCCGTTCCAGGTGTAGTTGCCGATTTGCTTCGCTTCGAGATCAACGACATCATCGTACCAGTCCGAGGAGACATACATACTGGTATCCGGATAATAGTTGATCTGAACATAGGGCTTGGTAAAGAGATCGAATTCATTCTCGCCGCCCTTGCAGATTTGCAGCGCGGTCGGATCATTCTCGCCGTCGTACTCATCAA
>SFIL01000079.1 GCA_004556205.1 Clostridiales bacterium
CGCGGGACTTTACCGAGGGGAACGAGCCGAGGATCAGTATCCGCGAATCCGGCGCATAGATCGCCGGAAAGGGGTGGCGCAGCGATTCCTTTTCCATTTTAATCACCTCCGGCGCGGCAGATGTCCTCAGTATATAGCTACATCGGCGCCTTTTCAAGCGCGGCGGGAAAAAACTCAGCCGTGCCCCTCGGCGGCGATCATGCGCATGGCGCTGCTCGGCGCTTCCGGCTGCGGCAAGAGCGTAACGCTCAAATGCATTGCCGGGATTATGACGCCGGACAGGGGACACATCATCCTCGACGGCGAAACACTTTTCGACAGCGAAAAGCACATCAACCTTACGCCGCAAAAGCGGCGGGTGGGGTATCTCTTCCAACAGTACGCCCTCTTCCCGAACATGACGGTGCTGCAGAACATTCAGTGCGGCATCCGCCCCGGCAGCCGCGCAGAAAGACGCCGCCGCGCGGAGGAGCAGCTGCGCCGTTTCCGATTGGAAGGACTGGAGAAAAAATACCCCGCCCAGCTCTCCGGCGGGCAGCAGCAGCGTACGGCCCCCGGCGAGAGAACGACCGCAGCGTTCAACATCCTCGCGGACAAATGCTTGTGCTACAAGTGAAAGTAAAATAGCAAGAGGGACTGCCGGTTTTCCGGCAGTCCCTCTTGTGCCAATGGGGACGGTTTTCGTTGACACATTCTCGGATTAAGCGTTTACACCTTCAGTATAAAATGGCTTTTATGAAAGTCCAGAAGTCCTTCGCTTCGCATTTTGCCAAGTTCCAGCGAGAGACCGCTGCGCTCCACCGCAAGGTAATCCGCGAGCTGCTGGCGGGAAAAGGGAATGTCAAATTCATACGTCCCGAGCCGCTGCGCCTCGGCGGAGAAATAGGACATCAGCTTGGCGCGCGTCGTGCGCTGCCCCATATGTGTGAGCTTTTCGCCGAAGCGCAGGTTTTTCTCGGCAAGCTCGCCGAGAAGGTTCCGGATGATGCGGCTGTGGTGCTCACAGGCGGACGGACACACATTCAAAACGCGCTTTACGTTCAGGAACATTGCCGTGACGGGCGTTTCGGCGAGCACGCTTACATTCAGCAGCGAGCCGGGCGCGCAGGCATATGCGGCGGCAAACGTCTGTCCCGGCCCCGCTTTGGAGAGAATGATGCGGTTGCCCCAAATATCCTCCTGCACGACAAGAACACTGCCTGAGAGCACAAGACCGATCGACTCGGCCGTATCACCGGTGCGGAGCAGAAAGGTGTCCTTCGGAAAGCGTTCTTCTCTCGTCTCCAGACAGGAGAGCATGGCCGCAAGCTCCGTCTCGGAAATGCCCGAAAAAAGCGAAGACGACCGGATAACTGGCAAAAATTCTTTCATAAAAACTTCTTTCGTTGAAAATTCAACCGACTTGTTGAAAATATTATACTACAATCCAGGCGTAAAACACAAGGAGGGCACAAAAATGAAAAGAAGGATCATTGAGATCGACCGGGATAAATGCAACGGCTGCGGCGCGTGTGCCGCAGCGTGCCACGAGGGGGCCATCGCTATGATGGACGGCAAGGCGCAGCTCATGCGCGACGATTACTGCGACGGTCTGGGCGACTGCCTGCCCGCCTGTCCCACCGGCGCGATCTCCTTCGTAGAGCGCGAAGCCGCCGCTTACGATGAGCAGGCGGTGCTCGCCAATAAGCAGAAAAAGATGCAGCAGCCGGGGATGAGCCTTCACGGCGGCTGCCCCGGAACTCGGATGAGAACCTTCCGACACGAGACGGCGTCCGGCACCGAGCCTGCCCCGGCTGCGGCGCAGAGCCGCCTTTCCCAGTGGCCGGTGCAGATCAAGCTCGTACCGGTGCGCGCGCCGTTTTTCAATGGGGCCAAGCTGCTCATCGCCGCCGACTGCACGGCGTATGCCTATGCCGCCTTTCACGAGCGGTTTATCAAGGGACACATCACCCTTGTGGGCTGCCCGAAGCTCGACAGCGTGGACTATTCCGAAAAACTCACCGAGATCATCCGGAGCAATGATATAAAAAGCGTGACCGTTGTCCGCATGGAGGTCCCCTGCTGCGGCGGACTGGAGCACGCGGCGAAGACCGCCTTGCAGCAGAGCGGAAAATTCATCCCGTGGCAGGTCGTGACGATCTCCACAGACGGCAGGATCCTTGACTGAGAGATGGATAAAGGAGTGCAGGTTGCCTGAACATCACTTACAGACAGAACGGAGATTATCTTATCCCGAACATCATTATCCGCAAGACCAAGCCCCTCGGACACTACGGCAGACTTCGCAAGGCGTATCTGGAAATGCACCGTCCGATACTGTTCAATGAGCTGGTGCTATTCGACAAGCTCTTTGAGCATTACGCCGAGATTGACGAAGCGGCACGAAACCGCATGGAGCTGATCGTGCGGTCACTGGCAGAGCGAAACGGCGTGACCGAACAGCTGAAAGCCGAAAATCAGATGGAGTGGGTACGTCAGATGAACGCTTGCAAGGCACAGGCAGAGGAGATTGTGAAAGCGGAATTGATTTATAATATGACCACCTTCTCTTAAACGCCGAGCTTATGGAGCAGCTTCTCCACATCAGCGCTTTTGAGAACCTTACCCATGGAAACAACCTTTTCATTTTTGCCGAATACCAGTGGAGCTATCTGGACACACAGCACTCTCGTGGTTATGCCAGCGTCAGATGCATGATCCCCGGCAAAAGGAAAGCATTCATCAATACGAGCCAGTAGGAAGCGCTCCTGTGGATGAGCAGGTCGGAGCAAAAATGGAGTACGAGTGTATCAAGGCAATGATGGATGCAGAGGACACTCGAATTGCGAGAGCGTTTGAGATGAAGGAACTGCAGGGTTACTCTGTCACGGAGATCGCAAAAGAACTGGAAATCTCCCAGCCTCGCGTCTATCAGCTGATCGCCAGAGCCAAGACGATCGGCATGGAATACCGCAAAATGAATGGCTAAAATAGAAAAGGCGGTACCAGGACTCTACATCCTGATACCGCCGCTTTCACTTATCAATTACTATTCTTTTTTCAAAGGAATCCAGATGTAACTCTCGTAGTCTTCTGGTTTCTCTGTTGGCGGTCCATAGACCTCAAGGGAATAATTACCTGCCAGAGAATACCCTTTCAGTGTTGGCAGCCATTCAGACCATATCTGGGTGTTCACGCTCTGCAGGCTGTCAGGGAGAGGCCCCTTGCATTTGAATTGAGCCCACAGGCCACCGGGAATCACTGTCCACTCACATCCTTCCGGGATATCATCCCACGGCACATAGTTGCCTGCAATCCAATAATCAAAGTTCTTCCCGTCCATATCAAGACAGACACCAAACACTCCCTTCAAGCCCTTCATATCAGCAGCCCACTCATTCCAAAACTTCGGGATCTCCTGATAACAGGTATCGGAATTGAACCGGCGCTTAATTCCCATGACTGTAAACGGAGCTTTCTCTACGATGCGGTAATCCAACATTTTTCCACCCTCCAATGATATTTTGATATGCAATGGAGCAAGGGATCTTAAGTGTGCACCAGGCTCACGCGCTTTTGAAGGCGAGATACCATGAAAGCGTTGGAATGCCTTTGCAAAGCTATCTGGAGAGTCATATCCATATTTCAGAGCAACGTCAATGACCTTCCCGTCGGTGCCGGAAAGCTCCTGCGCAGCCAATGTCATGCGTCTGGCGCGAATGTATTCTCCAACCGTCATTCCACACAGTGCACCAAAGATCCGCTGATAGTAAAACGGTGAAAGTGCTGCTTTCTGAGCAACATCCACGATTTCCAGAGTGCTGGCCAGATTCTCCTCTATGAAATCGATTGACTGCTGAAAGCCTTCTATCCAGTTTTGCACTTCGCTCACCTCCCTCACATTGCATCCTTAGTATACCGGCAAAGGGTATGCTCTGTCCCGACATCCTGTGCACGCATTTTCCGGGTGCGGTCCATCAGTAAACACATAGTCTCGCCCCACTTAAATAGTAAAATCGTTGACTCGTTTCCCTCAAAATAGTAATCTCATAGTCTCGTTTTCAAAAATAGTAAAATCGTAGACCCAACCCTGCTTTTTGACAAGTTTCCGCAGATGATAAACGAGGGCCTCCATCACCGCGGGCACGATCTGCTCTCGTTGACGGAAACCCAGTATTTTCAGGCTTTTTCAGGCCCCTAATCTCAAGTATGTGTTAGTAGACAGACGGTCTCGACATGGCTCGTGCGCGGGAACATGTCCACGGCGACGCCGCCGGTGGGGGCGTAGCCATGGCGGGAGAAGGAGGCGAGATCGCGTGCGAGCGTGCCGGGATCGCAGGAGACATACACGATCCGCTCCGGCTGCATCCCCGCGGCGTGGGAAATGACGTTTTCGTCCAGCCCGCGCCGCGGCGGATCGACAACGATCACCTGCGGGCGTATGCCGCGTCTGGCAAGCTCTGCGGCGGCTTCCCCGGCGTCGGCGCAGAGAAATTCACACACATCCGAAAGGCCGTTCCGCCGCGCGTTGTCCTTTG
>SFIL01000080.1 GCA_004556205.1 Clostridiales bacterium
TTCAGCGGCAGGAAGAACCTCGCGACCATTGTAGGTACCGCAATTCTTGCAAGCTCTGTGGGGCAGGCGCGGTTCGCCGCATTTCGGGCAGGCAACAACACCGGGCACGGAGAGCTTCCAATGAGAGCTACGTCTCTTATCCCGTCTCGCCTTGGAAACCTTACACTTCGGAACAGCCATGAATGACACCTCCTTGGTCAGATGCTAAAACTAAAAATTACTTATCCTTCAACAGCTGCCCAAGGACAGCCAAACGGGGATCAGTCTCAGGGCGGCAATCACACTTGCCGTCGTTCAGATTCTTGCCGCAGCGGAAGCACAGACCCTTGCAGTCCGGCTTGCACAGCAGCTTGGAATCCATATTCAGCACGAACGCAGTCGTCAAGATCTCGTCGAGATCGGCGGAATCGTTTTCAAGCAGAAACGTCCATTCGTCCGCTTCATCCTCATTTTCCAGTTCAGTCGTGAGGACGGCGTGGACAGGAAAGGCAAGCTTCCTCTCAAACTCCGCCGCGCAGCGGTCGCAAACGCCGTGCAGGACGGTGGTAAGCTCTGCGTCGAGCAGCAGCACGCCCGCCGTATTGCGAACGGTGCCCTTCGCCGAAACAGGCTCCTGCACAGGATAACACCCGCCGAATTGCATCTCGTGCAGATCCAGCGCAGTCTCAAACGGAAGCACGCTGTCGGGCGTTTCAATAATTTTAGTCAACCTTAACAGCATAGCAATCCCCTGTTTCATAGTCGTGCAGGAGATATTATAACGGCTGAAGCCCCGTTTGTCAAATGCTTTTTTGCTTTTTTCGCAGAAAAAGTGCTTGACTTTCGGATTTTTCTGCCGCATAGTAGTTTTGAAAAAAGAAATTCGGTGTTTTCTGCACACAGGAGCAAATATATGAAGGAATTTACAATCGGCAAAAACGACGCAGGACAGCGTCTTGACCGTTTTTTGGCAAAGGCTGTCCCGCTGCTGCCCGCCTCGCTCGCGCAAAAATATATCCGCCTCAAGCGCATCAAGCGCAACAACGCCCGCGCACAGCGGGATGACCGGCTCTGCGAGGGCGACGTTTTACAGCTTTATATCAACGACGAGTTTTTCGACACGCCGCGCGAGGACAACGCTTATCTGACCGTTGCCGCGCCGAAGCTCAACATTGTCTATGAGGACGAAAATCTTTTGCTCGTGGACAAGCGTGCGGGTGTCGCCGTCCATCCGCACGACGGCGCGGAATACGGCAAAACGCTGATTGACCACATTCAAGCCTATCTCTACGCCAAGCGCGAATGGCGTCCGCGCGAAGAAAACGCATTCACGCCCGCCCTGTGCAACCGCATCGACCGCAACACAGGCGGCATCGTCATCGCGGCAAAGACCGCCGAGGCACTGCGCGTAATGAATCAGAAAATCAAGGACCGCGAGCTGGACAAACGCTATCTCGCCATCGTTGAAGGCACGCCGAAGCCGAAGTCCGGCGTTTTGCGCGGATACCTGTTCAAGGACGCCGTGAAAAATCGCGTCTTCGTGACAGACGCGCCGCAGAAGGGCGCGAAGACCTGCGAGACGCGCTATGAGGTCTTGGAGAGCCGCAACGGGTTGTCCTTAGTCGAATGCGAGCTGATCACGGGCAGGACGCACCAAATTCGCGCCCAGTTCGCCCATGCAGGGCATCCCCTGCTCGGCGACGGCAAATACGGCAAGCTCGACAAGCGCTTCGACCGCAAATATCAGGCGCTCTATTCCTACAAGCTAACCTTCCGCTTCACGACTGACGCGGGCAGTCTGAACGCCTTAAACGGCAAGAGCTTTACCGTCGAAAAGGTTGACTTCGTTGAAGAGTATTTCCCGAAATAACAGCTTCACGGGCAGGAAACTGCCCGTGATTTTTATGGTTCTTCTCTGCCGCAAAGCAGCGGTTTTAATACCGCTACACAGCCCTCGACGCCGAGAGAGCTGCTGTCGAGCACAATATCGTAGTTGTTTCGGTCGTCCCAGCGGCGCAGAGTGTTGGCGTAATAGTAATTCGCGCGTTTTTTGTCAAAACGGCGCATCGTCTCCTCAATATGGCTGTCTGCAATGCCGTACTCCTGCTTCACGCGGCGCTTTTTGTCTTCCGCCTGCCCGCGGATAAAGACTCTGACCACACGTCCTCTGTCCTCAAACGCTTCCGCAGCGCAGTGCCCGAGAAACACCGTTAATTCCTTCGCGGCAAGCTCGCGGATGATCTTCTGTTCCGCCAAAAAGACGCGTCCCTCCGTGCTGAGCAGGTCGGAGTTACCCGTCTGCGCCCTTGCCATTGCCATGATGGAATAGAGGAAGCTGCCCGTCGTGCTCTCCTCATAGCGTTCAATGCGCTCGACCGAGACGCCGTATCGCTTTGAAACCGCCTCTAAGATTTCTCTGCCGTAGCACGGTACGCCGCACTCCTCCGCTAAGCGGCGCGCAATCTGTGTGCCGCCGCTGCCGTATTCCCGTTCGATTGCGATATGTCTGCTTTTCATTTTGTGATGTCCTTCTTCCGTAATCTATGTGATTATCATACCGATGGATTCTAAACTGAAACGAAACTATCACGCAGGAGATTTCTGCCGGTGCTTCGAATATTTAGGTTCAATGAAAAAAGTTGTGTGGTAGATCAAAAGAAGTAGTGACAAAAAGTGGAATCACGCGCATAATTGTGTTACATCTTGGCGGATGAATAACGC
>SFIL01000081.1 GCA_004556205.1 Clostridiales bacterium
CGCGCTCACCGCGCTGATTATGGTCTGCGCACTGGCCGCATGCGGAAAAACGCCCGCGCCTGCTGAGACGCCGGTGACAGCGCCTGCACCCGTCGCTGAACCGCAGGAAGTTCTGCCTGCCGAAGCGCCCGCCGAACAGCCCGCGAAGCAGATCGAGCCGGAAATCTCGGCCGGGGCCGGGGAAAATACCGAGCCGCAGCCATACGCCGGCACGTTTTTCGACGAGCCGCTCACGCTGCGCGCCGATATCGAAGAGGTCGTGAGCTATGAGATTACCGTACCACAGGTGACGCTGGACAACGAAGACGCCGCGCAATATATCAATGACGGTTTCGCCGCGCTGGCGGACAGCTTTGTTGCCTACGCGCAGGAAACGGTCTATGAAACCGCGCAGGAAAAGCAGACCATAGGCTATCTCGCGGGTACATATTCCATTACAATGGACGGCGCGCAGCTCGTCGTCGAATACACCGTCACCGAGCGATATGCGGGCGAGGAGCTTGAAAGCATATCGACGCGCGTGTACCGCTTTGACGCGGCGACCGGCGAGAAAATCATAACGGAATAAAAATGTTTCACGTGAAACACAAAAAGTGAGGAACGCGAGTTGAAAACAAACGACGTGCTGGATTTGGCCGTGACCGGCTATGCATCAAACGGCGAGGGCGTGGCCCGCGCAGACGGGGAAGTGGTGTTTATCCCCGGCGCAATCGCGGGCGAAACGGTGCGCGCGCGCATCGT
The DNA here is from genome assembly GCA_004556205.1 of Clostridiales bacterium. Classification (GTDB taxonomy): domain Bacteria; phylum Bacillota; class Clostridia; order Oscillospirales; family Oscillospiraceae; genus JAZOXB01. Next base: position 742 of record SFIL01000081.1, read on the forward strand.
GAACGTGGGCAAGCGCTGCGCGCACGGCGAAATCGTGCGGGTGCTGAAGGCTTCTGCGCGGCGCACCGTGCCGGCTTGCCCCGATTTTTTCGATTGCGGCGGGTGCGACTTCTGGCATATGGACTATGAGGAGGAGTGCCGGCTCAAGCAGCAGCGCGTCATCGACGCGCTCACGCGCATCGGCGGCGCGGCGCTGAAGGAGCTTCCAATGCACGGCGCGAAGTGCTGCGAGGGGTACCGCAACAAGGTGCAGTTCCCGGTTGCGATGCAAAACGGCAGCCCGGCCGCCGGTTTTTTCCGCGCGCGCACGCACGAGGTCGTTAGCGTGAAGAACTGCCGCATCCAGCCAGGCTGCGCCGGGCGGGTGCGCGCGGCGGTGCTGGAATGGATGCAGCAATACAGCATCCGCGCCTACGACGAGCGCGCACACACGGGCTACATCCGCCACATCTATCTGCGTGTGGGCGAAGCGACGGGGCAGCTGCTCGTGTGCGTGGTGGCAAACTGTGAAGCGCTGCCGAAGAAAAAGCAGCTGTGCCGGACGCTTCTGGCCGCAGAGCCGCAAATTACCAGCATCGTCGTCAGCTACAACACCGGAACGGGAAATACCGTCCTCGGCATGCGCGAGGAGGTGCTGTACGGCCCGGGGTATATTGAAGACGAGCTGCTGGGCCTGCGTCTGCGCCTGTCGGCGCGTTCATTTTATCAGGTAAACCACGACCAGGCCGAACGGCTGTATGAAAAAGCGCTGGAGTTTGCCGCGCTGGACAAGACGCAGACGGTGCTCGACCTCTACTGCGGCACGGGCACGATCACGCTGTGTCTTGCACGGCAGGCGGGGCGCGCCATCGGCGTGGAGATCGTGGACGCCGCGATTGCCGACGCGAAGCAGAACGCCGCGCGCAACGGCCTTACAAACACGGAGTTTTTCTGCGCCGACGCGTCCGAGGCCGCAAAGCGGCTGGCCCGCGAGGGGACCCGTCCCGACGTGATCGTGGTCGACCCGCCCAGAAAGGGCGTGAGCATGGACGTGGTGGACGCGATGGCAAAAATGTCGCCCGCGCGCATCATATATGTCTCCTGCGACCCCGCTACACTGGCGCGGGACGTGAAGCTGCTCGCACAGCGCGGCTATGCGCTCAAGCGGGCCGAGGCGTTCGACCTGTTCCCCCGCTGCGCGCACGTGGAGACGGTGGTCCTCTTGTCACGGGAAACAAATCCACTGACGGTTGAGGTCAGAATGGAAGTGGAAACCGGCGAGGTCAAGGAGCATCCGACCTATAAGCGTATTCAGGAGTATGTGCAGGAGAAGTACGGCTTCAAAGTCCATACGGCATATATTGCCGAGGTCAAGCGTATGGTCGGACTGGATATGCACAAAGTGCCGAACGCAGTGGATCAGAGAAAACATGAGTATCATCCCTGCCCGCCTGAGAAGGTCGAGGCGATCAAGGATGCGCTGCGGCATTTTGGCTTAATTGCTGAGTGAATTGACTATGAGGCAGTAAAAACGCCGTGCTTAAATCGAGCATAGTGAAAACAGCAAATTTCTTTCTTCTTGCGCAAAAAAGTATATTAGAACGCAAAGCGCGATAGAGTGTACACGGTACGCTTCTGTGCGTAGGATTTTGCGGAACAGTACATTTCCGCACCAAACAGCAAAATGCGAAAGAGCTATCTGCAAACAGCACATTGCTTCACCCGCTGAAAATCGCTGTAATCAGAAGAAGCCCAGCACCACGCCATTAAAGTGGTACTGGGTTTCTTTTTTGTCATGTTTCGGGGCTTTTTTTGAGTATAAAACCGCCTGTGTGCCGTTTGCTTTTCTTTGCCATATTGACACGCTGCCCTCTGTTCGTCGTGGCAACTGTGCGTTTTCGGGATAGAAAATGGACACTTATCTTTGTATAGGGAGAAAGCCAGAGAGGAAAAAGAGGGAGGAAAAAGAGGGTGAGCGCAGGCTGTGGGAACGGTGCGTAAACCGCTTGCGGTTTTCCACGGTTTCCATAGCCGCAGCGAGGGAGAAAAGGGAGAGGTGGCTTTCTCGCTCAGGCGGCTTGCCGCTGCTCTTTGGCTCTCCCTTTTCTCCCTGAAAATCAGGGATTATTCTGCATCATTGCTCGGCGTAACAGGACGAAAGTCCTCCTGAACGCCCTCATTGAGGTCAAAGCACATGGTTTTTGCATCGGCAACCCAGAACCCGCGCACCCTGTAACGCTTGCCGGGAATCCAGTCCTCGCCGGTGACAGCGCGAAGCGGGTCAAGCAGATTCTTGTTGGAGATCGTAACAACACCTTTCTGTTCGCCTCTCGGCTTGGAGAACTTGAATCCCTTCGGTTCGTTGCTCTTGCAGGAACGGATCGCAAATACCCTCGCTTTCGCATCCAGCAGACACAAAATAAAGGCAGGATAGCCCAAGTCCTCAAGCACCTTCTTGGTGAAAGTCACGCCATTCTGATTCAGGAACATATCCGGGTAGGCGTTGATGTTGGAGTCGATGGTTTCAAAGTTCAAAGCGGAAAAATCGAAGTTCATAGTAAAAATCCTTTCATTTTATGGTGTTTTGCGTCTCATCCACGATTTTCATAAACTCCTGACGTTCCATCCAAAATACAAACTGCTGTCTGACTTCGACAAGCGAAATGCCTTCGACATCGAAAAATACCGATCCCGAAGGGCGGTCATAAAGCCCACTGACAAGTTCGATCTCTATGACATGGGAGAGGTCGAAGCTGGATGAAGCCCCGTCTTGTACTGCGCAATGAAGCAGAACAACGACGGGGCTTCTATTTTTTTGCCCATTTTCAAAATCCAAAATCAAAGAAAAGTCAAGGAGGACATTATATGGCATTCATTACTCAGGCGGTTACGGTTCTGCAGACTCTCGTTATCGCCCTCGGTGCTGGTCTGGCAGTGTGGGGTGTGGTCAACCTGATGGAAGGCTACGGCAACGATAACCCCGGCGCGAAGTCTCAGGGTATCAAGCAGCTCATGGCTGGTGGCGGCGTTGTGCTGATCGGCACTACCCTCATCCCTCTGCTCTCCACTCTGTTTTAATCGACAGAAACCCGATCCATCGGGAGAGCGTTGAAAGACACGCTCTCCCTCATTTTTATCTCAAGGAGGAAATTAACCTATGGCATTTATCACTCAGGCAGTCACCGTACTGCAAACTCTCGTTATCGCCCTCGGTGCTGGCTTGGCAGTGTGGGGCGTAGTCAACCTGATGGAAGGCTACGGAAACGATAACCCCGGCGCGAAGTCTCAGGGCATCAAGCAGCTCATGGCTGGTGGCGGCGTTGTTCTCATCGGTACTACGCTGATCCCGTTGCTCTCGACACTGTTCTAATATCAGCTATTCCAGCTAACCGAAAGGTGGTGAAAAATTGGGCAGTATTTTTGAAAAAATCGAAGAGGCGATAAAAGAACTGCTTATCGGGTGGATTGAAAGTAACCTGACCAATATGTTCACCGATGTCAATGACAAGGTAGGCACGATAGCTGCGGAAGTCGGCAGAACTCCCTCTGCTTGGAACAGCGGCATCTACAACATGATCCGGGGGCTGTCCGAAAATGTGATAGTCCCCATTGCCGGTATCATCATCACCTTTGTCTTGTGTTACGAGCTGATCTCCATGATCACAGAGAAAAACAATATGCACGATATGGACACATGGATGTTCTTCAAGTGGTTTTTCAAAGCAGCCGTGGCGATCTACCTCGTGACCAACACCTTTGACATTGTGATGGCGGTATTTGACATCGGTCAGAATGTCGTTGCAGGAGCAGCCGGAGTAATACACGGCAGCACAAGCATTGACATCCAATCCACTCTTGATCAGATGCGCGTCGGAATGGAAGCAATGGGCATCGGAGAACTTCTTGGCTTGTCGATAGAGACACTGCTGATCAGCCTTTGCCTCAAGATCATGACCATTGACTTCACCTCCGGGAATTATCAAAGTAATTATACATGAGAGCAAGCAGAAATGTCAATTCAGGAGTTACCGGAGAATCGCTCCGGAGCTATTGA
>SFIL01000082.1 GCA_004556205.1 Clostridiales bacterium
GTTCATAGCCGGACGCTTGTCGGACATCGGAACGAGCGTAGGCTTCCCCTGGGGCTTCGTGATGAAGCGGCCGAGGATTTCGTCAAACTTGGCTTTGCCGAGCGTTTTCTGCATCTCGGTAATGCCGAGCAGTTTCTGTTCGTAAGGGTCATGACCGGCGGCAATGACCGCTGCGGCTACGAGCCTTTCGTCTGTGTACTTGCGGTTGGATCGTCCCTCGACAACTTTCCATCCGTTCCACGCCTTACCGCTGATGGCGGCTTGTAGGGCATATTCCTTGATGTCATTTGCCCAGGACACGAGGTCATCGACCTTGGAGAGGACCTCTTCGACTTCCTCATCGGTGAGGAGCGGAGGTTCGGCGAAGTCATAGGCAGCAAGCGCGAGGTTCGCTCTGGCGCGTTCCCGGCAGTCCGCTTTCGCCTTGCAGAACTGACACCACTCGCCGCAATGGAACTCACCCTCGCCCTTGAAGGCAAGCTCGGCGGTCGGCTTCAGAACGGTCTCTGCCCATTCGAGAAGCTCGGCGGTCGAAACGGTGTAGGTACTGACATTGGAGCGGCGGGGCTGATAGATGGTCATCGTGACCGTGTCAATGTCATAGAGGGCATCGAAGATCTCCAGAGCACCGAGGGCATACAGCATCATCTGCGGATTGTGTTCTGCCGAGACCTCCACGCCTTTACCGTGCTTGTAGTCCACGATGTTGAGGGTGCCGTCGGCGATGAGGACACAGTCCCCGGTGCCGAAGCCGCTCTCGACATATTTGGAATAGTCGAGTCGCTGCTCGATCAGCACGATGGGGTCGGTCGTGACCTTCTTCGCTTCGGCGAGAAGTTCAAGCACATAGGCGGCATAACCGCTGGCGCATTCCTCCATCTCCTCGTTGTACCAGGTGAGGTTTTCGGTGGGGTCTTCGGACGGAATGCCCAGAGCCGTCTTGAGCTTGTGTTCGCACAGGCTGTGGGCGTCCGTTCCCTCGGCGGCGAAGTCGCTGCCCTTGTCCTCGTAGTTCTCACCGAGCCTTGCGGACGGAGGGCAGTTCAGCCACCTGTGGGAAGAGGACGCGGAAAGCAGAGCGTGATTACCCATTTCCGAGTCCCTCCGCATCCTTGATGAGGGCGGCGTACTCCGAAGGGTCAATGCCGGAGAGCGTTGCCGCGCCGTGCTGACGGAGCAGTTCCTTTACTTGGGCGGTGAAGCCACGGCTGGACATCTCTGCGAGGATCGCACGGACGTCTTCTTTGGTAGTAACCGGCTCGGTCGGTGTTGCCGGAGCTTCGGCGGTCTCGCCACTGAACATCTCCGTGAGGGTATCAGCCGCATCGTTAATGGCGGCAGCCGCAGTTCGCAGGTCTCTGATCACGGCATCCAGTTCGCTCATTTTTGACATCTTTGTACGCTCCTTCCTTGATTTGCTTTTCTCTCACCGCCTGGGTGACTTTCTTCGCCAGTGTTGCTGACACGATGATGAAGTCGAGCAGAACGTCAACGAGTTCTTCTTCCGGCTTCAGAGCATCTCTCTTTGCTTCGTTCATTCGTTTTCACCTCCCGAAGGAGCGGTATCGTTTTGCTCCTTACACTCTCCCATGAACATTAGGAGTGCATTTCGGAAAAAATCCGGGAAACTTTTTTCAAAAAATGTCCGTGAATTCTTTTTCGAGGACGGCTTTAACCTTTTTTAATCTGTAGGCATAGGTCTTTCTGCCGATTCCAATGCGTTCGCCGATGGCATCCTCTGATAAACCCTCAAGCCGCATCTCGCCGATTTTGATTGCCTCCGGCATCAGTTCTGTAAGCCGAGCGTACAGAGCTTTCATTTCGGAAGCCTCGATGATGATGTCTTCGAGTAAAGGCGAATCGTCCGGGATTTCATCGACCCAGGCAGTTTCGTTTCCTTCATCATCGGTTTCGGTGTAATCGAGGGAACGCATATCGCCCATGCGGTGGAAGGGGCAGGTCAGACAGTCCATATCGCAGGTGAGCCGCTTACTTGCGGGACATACGCAGCGACCGTGCCTCTGCTGACGGATGCGGTAGATGTTGATGTCATGGTAGTAGGCATCAAATTCTTCCTTGCTGACGGGGATGCTCTCTTTCGTGGAGCGGATGTAGATGGTGTACTGGGTTTCGTTGTTTGTCATAAAAAAGTCCTCCGATTTTCGATTTCTCGAAACGGAGGACTCCGGGTTCGGCTGCAAAAAGGGTGCAGAAAACTAACCACAGCCCGACAGAGAGATTCTCCGTTTCGGTCTGCGGCAACCCGCTCAAAAGGCAGCCGTTGTTATTTACTTATCCGCCGTGAGCCGTTGAGCAACGGTTCATGACTCCGTCCAGCTGACGGCGGTTGTTTGGGTTTAAGCGCCCAGGTGACAGCGCGGCACCCGTGCCGTCAGCTCGACGTTCAATCATATATAAGGTTAGTCTGAGGAGAGTCTGCGTCAGCGGTCACCCGTCCTCGTCGATGAGCATGAGGTTGCCGAAGACCTCGCTGTAATAAACGGGGCTGAGATCCTCGAAGCAGGTCGCGTCGTATCGTCTGAACACCGACGCCGCCACCTCGTTGCCGTACTTCGCCGAAACGCTGGCGGCCGTATTCTGAATATTGATTTCCCAGTCTAAAATTGTCATATCGCACCTCCGAAATAATTG
>SFIL01000034.1 GCA_004556205.1 Clostridiales bacterium
ACTGAAAACCGATTTTCAGCATTTGTTACACCTCCATAACTTCGATATAATCAGGATAATCATCCCGCAGGGACAGCATGGTCAAAATAAAACCATTCATAACATCCTGCACTGCGTCCTCATCGTCGCAGGCTGCGGGAAGGGTCAAGGTGATTCGAGGCTCATCTTCCTTCACTTTCGTGTTTGCGTGGTTGCCGAGGACATCGTTGATGGTGCATTCGGCAAACTTTACAGCGGTTGTGACGGCGGCGCAAACAATGTCGCTTCCCGCCTCTGCGTAGCCGCTGTGCCCCGATACGGAGAATCCGTTGATTCGTCCGTCATGATTGAAAATTTCTATCTTTGTCATTACACAGAAATCTTTTCAATCTGCACCTTGGTGTACGGCTGTCTGTGACCGCGGAGGGACTTGGAGTCCTTCTTCGGGCGATACTTGAAGACGACGACCTTCTTGCTCTTGCCGTTCTTCAGGACCTTCGCTTCGACGGAAGCGCCTGCCACGACGGGAGCGCCGAACTTGGAGTTCTCGCCGTCCACGACTGCCAGCACCTGATCGAAGGTTACGGTTGCGTCAGCCTCAGCACCGAGCTTCTCAACGTAGATCACGTCGCCCTCCTTGACGCTGTACTGCTTGCCACCGGTAACGATAACTGCCTGCATTGTTCTGTTGCACCTACCTTTTTTGTAGTCTCGCTCTGAAGGTGTGAGGAATCCCTCAACTTAGACCTTTTCGACGCGGCTTGTCTATTCTAACATTCCTTTTCGAAATTGTCAAATAGTATTTGACTCTTTTTTTCGGATTTGGTATACTTTTTTTATCAAATATTTAAGAATTCGGTGATCTTATGAAAAAATTTCTCGCGCTCCTCCTGTTTCTCTGTCTGAGCTTGACCGCCTGTGCAAGTGACGGTCCCGCCGAGACCGAGATTTTCGCAATGGATACCTATATGCGTCTCCGTATTTGGGGGGATCGGGAGCTGCTCTCAGATACCGTCGATGAGATACGGAGACTGGAAGGGCTATTCTCCGTCACCGATGAGAAGAGTGAGATCTTTTTGCTCAATCGCGACGGGCAGGCCGTCCTCAGCGCAGATACCGCTGAGATTCTCACGCGGGCGATCGCCCTCTCCGAACGGACGGGCGGTGCCTTTGACCCGACGGTCTATCCGCTGGTCAGCGCATGGGGCTTTACCTCGGGCGAGCCGCACATTCCGACACAGGACGAGCTGAACGTCCTGCTCCCCTCCGTCGATGCGGCGCATTTGCGGTTGGACGGAAGCAACGCCGCGCTGACAGACGGCGCGCAGCTCGACCTCGGCGGTATTGCAAAGGGTTATACGGCGCAAAAGTGTTTAGAACTGCTTTCCGAAAAAGGTGTGCAGGCCGCCATGCTTTCACTCGGCGGCAATGTACAGACGCTCGGCTCAAAACCCGACGGCAAGCCATGGGTTATCGGCATCGCGAATCCCGAAGAACCCACCGAGGCAATCGCCACCCTCACTTTCAACGGCTCTATGGCGATTGTGACGTCGGGCGGCTATCAGCGCTATTTTGATTTGGACGGTGCGCGGTATCATCACATTCTTGATCCCCAAACGGGAATGCCGGCGGAAACGGGACTTGCGTCCGTGACGGTTCTCACCCAAGACGGGACGACCGCAGATGCCCTTTCTACAGCGCTGTTCGTCATGGGCATGGAGAAGAGCGTCGAGCTTTGGCGTGAAAGCGATGATTTTGAGGCGATATTCATTACGCAGGACAGAAAAATCTTTGCAACCAAGGGCGCGGCAGATCTCCTCGGCGGCTGTGAGTTCGAGGAGATCACACGGTGAAAACGAAGGTTTGGCTTCTGTTATTCTCCGTCCTTTGTCTGATTTTAATAGTCTTGAGCGCACTTCTGCTTCTTGGCGGTGAGCAAGCCGGCTACGCAGAGGTCTATTCCGACGGCGAATTGATTGTTACACTTGATCTGTCAAAGGATACGGAGTATCGCGTTGATCGCGGCGAAGCTTGGAATCTTCTTGCCGTGCACGACGGGAGGATTTCCGTGATTGCTGCCTCCTGTGCCTCGCAGGACTGCGTTCATCACGCACCCGCCGATCACGGCGCGCCGATCGTCTGTTTACCCAACCGTTTAGTCATAAAATTTGCAAATACTTCGGAATTTGACGCTTTCATCGGTTGACTCGTCTTGCATTTTTGTTTTCAATATGTTACAATAATTACAATTCAAGGATTCCCAAGGAGGATGGTAAGAAATGAAGCATCGCCTTCTTCAACGGTGCACTGCCTTTTTCCTGCTGCTTACGCTTTTTACTTTCCTGCTCCCGCCCTCCTTCGCCGCGCAGGCGGACGAAATTCAGGACGAGATCAAAAGTCTGGAAGAAGAAGCGGATCAGATTGCTGCGGATAAGGAAGCGTTAAATGCCGAACTCTCCGAAACAAATTCCCGGGTGCGCTCCTCCGCCGAAGAAAAGGAACAGATTGACCGAGAGATCAATCTCTGCATTTCTGAGCGCGACAATATTAACGCGCAGATTCACCAGTATAATCTTCTGATTGCGGAGAAGCAGGCGGGACTCGACAAGCTGCAGGACGAACAGTCTGTTTTAATGGAGCGGTATCAGCTTCGTATGCGAACGCTGCAGGAGTACGGAGACATTTCCATTTGGTCCGTTCTTTTTACATCGGACAGCTTCGTTGATCTGCTCTCGCACCGCGTAATGATTGAGGAAATTGCCTTGGCAGATCAGCGTATGCTGCAATCGCTGCGTGAAAAATCCACTGAGATATTAACGGCAAAGGGCGAACTTGCAGAAAAAAAGGCTGTACTGGAACAGAAAAAGTCTGATTTGGCGACGGTCGAAGACGAGCTTGCCGCAAAGCGTGAACGCGCGGATGAGCTGCTGGCTGCGCTGAGCGCGGATAAGCAGCGGCTGAAGGAGGAAATTGACGCCGCCGAAGAAAAGGAAAGCGCTTTGCTCGCAAAAATTGCGGAAAAAGAGGAGGAATACAACCGCCTGATTGAAACTCAGCCCGATCCTCCCGCACCAAGCGAGAGCGGCTTCCTCTTCCCTGTTGACCGAAGCGGTTTTGTCTGCATCACGTCGCCCTACGGAATGCGCACGCATCCCATCACCGGTGTATATAAGCTGCACGACGGCGTCGATCTTGCCTCGTATCAGGGTACACCTGTCTATGCGAGCAAGAGCGGCACGGTCACGGGCGCGGAGTATGATTACTACTTGGGCAATTACGTCGTCATCAATCACGGCGACGGCTTCTCGACCCTCTACGGACATATGCTGAGCCTCGTGGTCAGCACCGGCGAATATGTCTCACAAGGGCAGCTCATCGGCTATGTCGGCTCCACCGGAATCTATACCACAGGTCCGCATCTGCATTTTACCGTCTATTACTGCGGCAGTACGGTCAATCCCATGAACTATATATCCCTTCCATAGCGAAAGACAGGGCAGGAATTTTCCTGCCCTCATTTTATAGCTTCTTTGTATTCATGGAGATCTCCCCAAGGGCTTCCGCCGCCTCAGTGGAATAATCGTGCAGCTTGGCTACATCTCCGAGAGAAACCATGCCCACGAGTTTTCCCTCCTCCTCAACAGGCAGGCGGCGCACCTGCTGCCTTGCCATCAGCGCGGCGGCATTTTGAATGCTCTCCTGCGCGTCCACAGAAAAGATTCTGCGCGTCATGATGTCGGAAACCTTCACTGTCTGTGCATCGTCATCCGCAGCAACACAGCGCAGTACAATGTCGCGGTCCGTCACCATGCCGCGCAGTCTTCCGTCCTTCGTGCAGACAGGCAGAGCGCCTACATTAAAGCGCGAGAGGAGCCGCGCCGCAACCGCCGCGCTCTCATTCGGTGCAATGCTGATGACATTGGTTGACATAACTTCCTTTACCTTCATCTGTAGTACCCTCTTTCATAAAAATCGCCTCTGCCGACGAATGCCGACAGAGGCGTTTGTCTTATGGAAGTATGGGAAAAAAGCGGGAAGATTATACCTTATTTCCGAAAGCTTGCGTCAATGGCTGCTGCCGCTTTCTTGCCTGCGCCCATAGCCAAAATGACGGTTGCTGCGCCCGTGACGGCGTCGCCGCCGGCATAGACGCCCTCGCGGGTCGTCATATTCTCCTCGTTGACGATCAAGCAACCCTTCTTATTTGTCTCAAGACCCGGCGTAGTCGAACGGATGAGCGGATTCGGAGAGGTACCGAGTGCCATAATGACCGTATCGACGGGCAATTCAAACTCGCTGCCCGCGATTTCGATCGGGCGGCGTCTGCCGGAGGCATCCGGCTCGCCGAGTTCCATGCGGATGCACTGCATCGCGCCGACTCTGCCGTTGCCATCGTCAAGGATCTTGGTCGGATTACAAAGGGTGCAAAGCTCAATGCCCTCCTCCTTCGCATGGTGCAGCTCCTCAAGACGCGCGGGCATCTCCGCCTCGCCGCGGCGATATACGATGTAAATATGCTCCGCGCCGAGACGCTTTGCACAGCGGGCGGCATCCATTGCGACGTTACCGCCGCCAACGACTGCAACCGCTTTCGAGGCGATCACGGGCGTATCGCTCTCCTCGTTATATGCCTTCATCAAGTTAATGCGGGTCAAATACTCGTTTGCGGACATGACGCCCTTAAGTGCCTCGCCCTCGATGTGCATAAACATCGGAAGTCCCGCGCCGGAGCCGACAAAGACCGCCTTGAAGCCCATCTCAAACAGCTCGTCCACGGACAGGACCTTGCCGATGACCATGTTGGTCATGACCTCGACGCCCATCGCTTCGAGCTTCTTAATCTCGTTGGCGACGATCGCCTTAGGCAGACGGAACTCGGGAATGCCGTAAACCAGCACGCCGCCCGCAGTATGCAGCGCCTCAAAGATCGAGACTTCGTAACCTTTCTTGGCAAGCTCGCTCGCGCAGGTCAGACCCGCAGGGCCGGAGCCGACCACAGCGATCTTAATTCCGTTGGATTCGGGCTTTTCAGGCATTTTGTTGACATTTTCGCGATACCAGTCGGCAACGAAGCGTTCCAATCTGCCGATGGCGACCGGCTCACCCTTCACGCCGCGCACGCACTTGCACTCGCACTGGCTCTCCTGCGGGCAGACACGACCCGACAGGGCAGGCAGGGCGTTGGTGGAGGTGATAATCTCATATGCCGCGAGGAAATCGCCCTCGGCGACCTTTGCAATAAACTCAGGGATACGGATATTGACAGGGCAGCCGCCGACGCACAGCGGCTTCTTGCAGTTGAGGCAGCGCTTTGCTTCCTCGATCGCCATTTCCGCCGTGTAGCCAAGGGAGACTTCCTTAAAATTCTTGTTGCGGACGTTTGCCTCTTGCTCCGGCATGGGAGTTTTGGTCATTGTCATATTTGCCATTGTCTCTTCCTCCCTTACTGAATCAGTGCCTTGCCAAGCTTCTCAATGCGGCACATATGGTTTTGCTCGTCCGACTGTTCCTGATCGCGGTAGACGCCGTTACGGTTCATCAGCTCGGCAAAGTCAACCTTGTGACCGTCAAACTCGGGGCCGTCCACACAGGCGAACTTGACTTCGCCGCCGACCGTAACGCGGCAGCCGCCGCACATACCCGTGCCGTCAACCATGATGGGGTTCAGCGAGACCATCGTCTTGACACCGAACGGTTCGGTCGTTTTGCATACGAATTTCATCATCGGAACCGGACCGATTGCCAGAACCTCATCATACTGATTGCCTGCCTCGAGCAGCTCTTGCAGCTTGACGGTGACAAAACCGTGCTCACCGTAGGAGCCGTCATCGGTCATCAGGTAGAGATTATCGCTGCAAGCGCGGAACTCGTCCTCCAAAATGACAATATCCTTATTGCGGAAGCCGACAATCACATCGACCTCGCACCCTGCTTCCTTAAACGCCTGTGCAGAGGGAAGCGCAATCGCGCATCCGACACCGCCGCCGACGACGCATACACGCTTCACACCCTCCATCTCCGTGGGTCTGCCGAGCGGGCCGACAAAGTCCTGAATACAGTCGCCCTCGTTCAGCTCACCGAGCATTTTTGTGGACAGGCCGACTTTTTGGAAGATGATCGTGACGGTCCCCTTCTCGCGGTTATAGCCAGCGATGGTCAGAGGGACGCGCTCACCCTGCGCATCGACGCGGAAAATGATGAACTGGCCCGCTTTTGCCTTTTTTGCAACAAAGGGAGCTTCGATCTCCATCAGCGTAACAGCGGAATTCAGTTCCTTTTTGCGGACAATTTTGAACATGAAATTCACCCTTTCGTGCGAATACAAAGATTTCCGTTTCAAATTATAGCATAGATTCGGAATAATTCAATAAGAAAAAAACTAAAAATCAGTCGGGATTACCCGCATTTCCCTGTCAATCTTTTCCCAAGAGAATTGATTGATCAGCTCTCTTGCGGCTATGGGAGCATCGGTTTCAGTCAGACCCGCGATATGCGCCAGCCTGCCGAGCAGCGTTTCAGGCGTGTATTTTTCCCGCAGATGCGCCATGTCAAGACTTTTTTCGCGCTTGCTTAACCGTTTACCGTCCGGCGCAACCAGCAGCGGGACATGGTAAAACTGCGGCACGGGAAAGCCGAGCGTTCGATACAGCCAAATCTGCCTTGCCGTCGAGCCAAGCAGATCGCTCCCCCGCACAACCTCCGTTACACCGCCGAGCGCGTCGTCGCAAACGACCGCAAGCTGGTAAGCATACACGCCGTCCGAGCGACGCACGATAAAATCCCCGCATTCTTCTGCAAGCTTTTCCTCCTGTGTGCCGAAAACACCGTCACAAAAAGAAACCGTCTCCTCCGGCACGCGCACACGCCAAGCGGGTTTGCGCTGCTTATCGGCGCGTTCGGCGTCCGTCAGATTTCGGCAGGTGCCTGCGTAGATAAACGTCCCGTCAGAGGCATGGGGCGCGGAAGCATCGTGCAGCTCACTCCTCTTGCAATAACAGGGGTAGGTATCCAGCTGCGAAAATGCCTTGGTATAGACAGCACCGCGCGTGCTTTGCAGCGGCATTTCCTCATCCCAGTCCAGCCCAAGCCAGCATAGATCCTCTCGCAGCGCAGTGATATATGCACGCTTACTCCTGTCAGGGTCCAAATCCTCAATACGCAAGAGCATTTTTCCGTCCTGCGAGCGTACAGACAGCCACGCCAACAGCGCGGTAAAGACATTGCCAAGGTGCATACGCCCCGACGGGCTGGGCGCAAACCGTCCGACCGTCACGGAAGCTTCACCTCATTTTTCAGCGGCTCACCGCGCAGGTAGCGCCTTAGGTTTTCCCCGCAGATTTCCCAAATCTTTTGCTCAACCTGCGGCAAATGTCCGAAGCTCACGCCCGCAACGTGCGGCGTGATGATGGCGTTCGGCAGCGTCCAAAGCGGATGCTCCTGCGGCAGCGGCTCAGGCTTCGTTACGTCCAAGCCCACTCCAAACAGCCGATTCTCGCAGAGAGCGGCAGCCAAAGCGTCCGTGTCAGCAAAGCTCCCGCGCCCAACATTCACAAAGACCGCACCGTATTTCATGAGTGCAATCCGCTCCGCATCAAAGTAGCCTGCTGTCAGTGCAGTGTGCGGCATAGCACAGAGGATAAAATCCGCCTCCGGAAGAAACAGCTCCGCGCATTCCAATGTCGTCAGCACATCAAAACCCTCGCGGCTGCGCCTTGCGTCGCGGCAGACGCCGACAGTGGACACGCCAAGCCCTTTCAGGCGGCGCGCAATGCTCCCGCCGAGGTCACCGCAGCCATAGATCAGCGCAGTCGCGCCGCTGACCTGTTTTTCAGCGCCGAGGTCGCGCCATTCACCCGCCCGAATATAGGCGGGCAATCTGCGGCAAAGCGCAAGCAGCATTCCGAGGGCGTGCTCGGCGATTGTCTCTCCAAAGGCGCCGGATGCCGTTGTGAGGCGAACATTTCTCGGGAAATCCCCCTCCAAGTAACGATCCGCTCCCGCCCATGTCATCTGTACCCATTGCAGTGCCCTTGCGCGGTGCAAATCGTCTTTTGTCGGGTTTCCGAATATGATTTCAGCCGTTTCAAGTGCCTTTTCTCTCTCCGTGTCGGACGGTCGAACTGTTAAAACGTCTTGCAGCGGACAGTCTCGTTCGCTATCTCTCTCGGCAAGATATAGTATCTTCTGCATAACTGTTCCTCACTTGATAATGCGGAATAAAAGAATGAATTGCCGCGTCACTGCACGACACACAATAAAATATATTGCTTTTTCAGTTAATACGCGATATACAAATCATCCCAAGAGATCGCGCGGGTGTAGGGATTGAAATACTCGTTGAGCAGGTCGAGATAGTCCTCGTCCGCGGCAACAACGACATAGTCCCCGCTGAGATAAAACGGCATGGTGGTCATATACATATCATCCGTCCCACAGAGTACGACGGACTCAGCAAGCCATAAGAGATTGCCCGTTGTCAGATCGGTCTGCGTGTTTTTTCCGAACAGAGACAGCGCTTTGGGCAGCTTGAAAACATTCTTTATTGATACCCACTGATTGATGGCGGCAAGCATAAAATCGCGCTGCACGCTCACGCGGCCAATATCAGCGTCTGTGTAGCCGTAGCGGAAGCGCACCAGCCCCATTGCCTGTTCGCCGTCAAGCGTCTGCATTCCTTTATTCAGATGTATATACAGCTCCTGCGAGGGATCCTCATAATTCATATCCATCGGCACATCGAATTCCACGCCGCCGAACAGATTGACCAGATCGATAAACACGTCCAATTCCAGCAGCATATAACCGTCAGGTCGGAAACCGATACACTCCGCAACATAGTCCATCAGGCTGTCCATGCCCTCCTCGCCTTTTCCGTTGACACCGTAGGCACCGTTGATCTTATGGGGCGTGTAGGTCGAGTTGACCTTCGTGTCGCGCGGGATGCTCATCAGGCTCATACGCCTTTGCCCGCGGTCGATGTTCAAGAGCATGATTGTATCCGTGCGGTCTCCCGATTCGTCCGTGCCGGCAAGCAGGATCGTGCAGCAATCGTCCTTTCGTGCGCGGTCATTGTCCGCCATCGGCTCTTTCGTAAGAAAGTGTACTCCCGCAAGAAGCCCGCCGAACAGAAGCACACAGACCAAAAGGAATACGCCGATTACTCGCAGGAAACGATGCTTTTTCTTCTTTTTCGGCGAGTAGGTCTGCTGCACCTGACGCTGCGCAGCGCTCGGTCTCGGCTGAAGAGGCCGCTCCGATCGGTCGGAATAGTCCGAGCCATCCGTGTATTCCGGCTCGTCGCAGTCCTCGTAAAGCTTATCTGCAAAACCGCGCTCATAGGGATCTTCTTCCTCAAATGAGGGATCGTTATCATAGTCATAGGGTTTCATGGTTTCACCGCCTTTGCAGACATTATACTCTATTTTTCCCCTCTTGTAAATACCAATGCTTTGCGCAGGAAAAAGAGGAAAATATTTTCCGGAAAAGTATCGGTTTGTTGTTGACAAAGGCTGTCTTTTCGTGTATGCTTAGCCAGAGAACACAAGATATTGTGCTGCGGTACAAGAATTCCCACAAGATAATCCGTGCTTTTTTCAACTTTTTTCGGAGGTACGATATGCGTATCGGTGGACTGCAAAAGCTGACGCTGCTTGACTTTCCGGGTCATGTCGCCTGCACTGTTTTTCTGCAAGGCTGCAACTTTCGGTGTCCTTTTTGCCATAATACTTCGCTTGTCCTCGGGACGGATGCCGTCAGCGAAACGGAGATCCTCGACTTTCTGAAAAAGCGGCAGGGACTGCTCGACGGCGTAGCGGTTACGGGCGGTGAGCCGCTTCTGTCTGCGCAGATCGGTACACTCCTTGCAAAGTTCAAGGAGCTTGGCTACCGTGTTAAGCTGGACACCAACGGCAGCTTCCCGCAGCGGCTGCGCGACCTCATAGAGCGCGGTCTTGTGGATTATGTCGCAATGGACATCAAAAACTCCCGCGAAAAATACGACCTGACCGCAGGCGCAAGCGGTTTCCTTCCCGCTGTGGAGGAGAGCGTTACGCTGCTCAAGCAAGGGCTTATCCCCTATGAATTTCGCACCACCGTCGTTGACGAGCTGCACGAACCGAAGGATTTTTCTGCTATCGGCCAGTGGCTCTCGGGTGCACAGGCGTATTATTTACAAGGATTTGTGGATTCCGGCGACATTCTCTGCGCCGGACTGCACGCAGCAACGAAGGAAAAAACAGAGCTTTGCCGCGCAGAAGCGGCAAGGTACCTTTCAAACATACAGATTAGAGGAATATCATGACAGAGGAGAGAACAATTATGTATCAGGTAGTAAAACGCAATGACAAAGTCGTCGATTTCGACCTTTCCAAGATCGCTGCGGCCATCCAAAAAGCGTTCGATGCGCAGGAAAAGCAGTATAACAACGATGTGATCGACTTTCTGGCACTAAAGGTCACGGCTGACTTTGCACCGAAGGTCAAGGACGGAAAGATCGCCGTCGAGGATATTCAGGACAGCGTCGAATCCGTTCTCATTCGCGCGGGCTATGACGATGTCGCTAAGGCATACATTCTCTACCGCCGTCAGCGTGAAAAGCTGCGCAATATGAAATCCACGCTTTTAGACTATAAGGAGCTGGTGGACAGCTATGTCAAGGTGCAGGACTGGCGTGTGAAGGAAAACTCCACCGTCACCTACTCCGTCGGCGGCCTGATCCTTTCGAACTCGGGCGCGATCACCGCGAACTACTGGCTCAGCGAGATCTACGACGACGAAATCGCCAATGCACACAAGAACTGTGATCTGCACATCCACGATATGTCCATGCTGACGGGCTACTGTGCCGGCTGGTCACTGCGTCAGCTTATCCAAGAGGGCTTGGGCGGTGTTCCGGGGAAGATCACTTCCGCGCCTGCAAAGCATCTCTCCTCCCTGTGCAATCAGATGGTCAATTTCCTCGGCATCATGCAAAACGAATGGGCGGGTGCACAGGCGTTCTCCTCGTTCGATACCTATCTCGCGCCTTTCGTCAAGGTGGACAATCTCACCTATGATCAGGTTAAGAAATGCGTCGAATCCTTTGTTTACGGCGTGAACACGCCCTCTCGCTGGGGCACGCAGGCGCCGTTCTCCAACATCACCCTCGACTGGACCGTCCCGGACGATATGGCAGAGCTGCCCGCGATCGTGGGCGGCAAGGAGATGCCCTTCAAGTATAAAGACTGCAAGAAAGAAATGGATATGGTCAACCGCGCCTTTATTGAGGTCATGATCGAGGGCGACGCGAATGGCCGTGGCTTCCAATATCCCATCCCCACCTACTCCATCACCCGCGACTTCGACTGGTCGGAGACGGAGAATAACAAGCTCCTCTTTGAAATGACCGCAAAGTACGGCACGCCCTATTTCTCCAACTATGTCAACAGCGATATGCAGCCGAGCGACGTGCGTTCGATGTGCTGCCGTCTGCGTCTTGACCTGCGCGAGCTGCGCAAAAAGTCCGGTGGCTTCTTCGGCAGCGGCGAATCGACCGGCTCCGTCGGTGTCGTTACGATCAATATGCCGAAGATCGCCTACCTCTCCAAGACGCCCGAGGAATTTTATAAACGGCTCGATCACCTCATGGATATTGCTGCACGCAGTCTCAAGATTAAGCGCACCGTCATCACCCGTCTAATGGAAGAAGGGCTGTATCCCTACACCAAGCGCTACCTCGGCACTTTTGAAAACCACTTCTCTACCCTCGGCCTGATCGGTATGAATGAGGTCGGTCTGAATGCAAAGTGGCTGCGCAAGGACATGACCCACAAGGAGACGCAGGATTTCACTATCGAAGTCCTCAACCATATGCGCTCCCGCCTGTCCGACTATCAGGAGCAGTACGGCGACCTCTACAATCTTGAGGCGACGCCTGCCGAATCTACCACCTACCGTCTTGCCAAGCACGATAAGAAGGACTTCCCCGATATCATCACCGCCGCCAAGGAGGGTGAGACGCCCTATTACACCAACTCCTCTCACCTGCCCGTCGGCTATACCGAGGACATCTTCTCCGCCCTCGATGTGCAGGACGAACTGCAAACGCTCTACACTTCCGGCACGGTCTTCCATGCCTTCCTCGGCGAGAAGCTGCCCGATTGGAGGGCTGCAGCGAATCTTGTCCGCAAGATTGCAGAGAACTACCGTCTGCCCTACTATACGCTCTCCCCGACCTATTCCGTCTGCCGTGAGCACGGCTATCTCACCGGCGAGCAGTATACCTGCCCGATCTGCGGCAAGACGACCGAGGTCTACAGTCGTATCACAGGCTACTACCGCCCTGTGCAGAATTTCAATGATGGCAAAGCGCAGGAATTCAAGGATCGCAAGGTCTACGACATCGCAGGCTCGATGAATAAGCGCTTCGGACAGGCCGCCGATCAGACTGCCCCCGTGAGCGACGCACCTGCGCAGAACTGCGCCGCAGGCAAACTTGTCCTCTTTACGACCAGCACCTGCCCAAAGTGCGTCATGGCAAAGAAGTTCCTCGCAGACGCAAATTTGGCTTATGAGACGGTGATCGTCGATGTTGACCCGGAGGCAGCAAGGAAATACGGTGTCCGTCAGGCGCCGACCCTGTTGATCCTTGACGGCGAAACGGAGCTTGGGCGCGTGGAGAATCCTTCAAACATCCGCGCCTTTGCGGAAGAACACGCGAAATAAGGGGAAGTATCATGTATGATATAATTATCGTCGGCGCAGGTCCTGCGGGGCTGACCGCTGCGATCTATGCCCGCCGCGCGGGAAAAACCGTCCTTGTTTTAGAAAAGGACACCTTCGGCGGACAGGTTACCTTCTCCCCGAAACTCGAAAACTACCCCGGTTTTCAGGAGATCAGCGGGAACGAGCTTGCACAGCGAATGCTCGAGCAGGCTCTCTCTCTCGGAGCAGACATCGACATGGATACCGTAGTCGATGTGCTCGACGGAGAGACGAAAACCGTCGTGGGTGAGAGCGGTCGTTATGAGACGCGAAGCGTCATCATTGCCGCCGGTGCAAAGCACCGCAGATTGCAGCTGCCAAACGAGGAAGCATTGATCGGCAACGGCATCTCCTTCTGTGCCGTTTGCGACGGTGCGTTCTATCAAGGGCAGCATGTTGCGGTCATCGGCGGCGGCAACACGGCTTTACAGGAGATCGCGCTCCTTTCGGAGGTCTGCAAGCGTGTAACAGTCGTGCAAAACCTCGCTTTTCTGACCGGCGAGGAATGAGGGCACCGATTCCCTAACAGCGGTCAACCTCCTCAACACTGAGACAAACAAAGCTTCACGCCTCGCCGTAGACGGCATTTTCCTCGCAATCGGTACGGCGCCCGATAATGGTGCCTTTGCCTCAGTGACCGACCTGAACGAATGGGGGTACATCCAAGCCGATGAGTCGGGCATGACCAAAACCCCAGGCATTTTTGTCGCGGGCGACTGCCGCACCAAACATATCCGCCAACTCGCAACGGCGGCGGCAACACGGCTTTACAGGAGATCGCGCTCCTTTCGGAGGTCTGCAAGCGTGTAACAGTCGTGCAAAACCTCGCTTTTCTGACCGGCGAGGA
>SFIL01000083.1 GCA_004556205.1 Clostridiales bacterium
TGTACTGCTTTTAGGCAGAACAGTAATGACTGCTTTCAAATATGTTGTCGGTCTTTGCGAGGTGGCTGTCATTCGCTTTACTCACGGTGCCAAGGCTGCCGGAACGGCGATGACGTTCCTTAATCAGTCGATGAAGGCTTCGCCCTGGGGACTTGTCATCGCTGCCGTCGTTGCTGTCGGTGTAGCTATCTACAACCTTGTTTCCAAGGTTGACGAGTACAAACAGGCAATGGACGAGGCAATGAAATCTACTGCCGGTTTCGATGAGCAGTGCTTAAAGGAGAAGCAGGACCTTGACAAGCTCTTTGGCACTCTGGAGGGTACTCGCAAAGGCACCAAGGAGTATGAGGAGGCGAAAGACGCTATTATCAAGCAGTATGGCAAGTATCTTCAAGGGCTTATCAATGAACGCGGTGAAATCACCAACCTTGAAGAAGCATACAAGCGGCTTACTTTCGCCGTGAGGCAGAATGCCAAGGTGCGTGGCATCTCTGCGGCTCGTGACGCTATCACTACGGAATATACGAAGAACATTCAAGATGACCTCGAGGCTTTACGGAAGTCGCTTATCAAGTTCGGTGCTGATGCGAAGACTGCGCAGACGATTGTTGCGGCCACTTCGCAGCAGGTGGCGACAGGCGTTGCCATTCCGAAGCATATCCAGGATTTGCTTGCTCAATATCAACGCAAGTTTACTTTGTCGCACCTCACTGACAATGCAAATACTCCGGTGGCTATCTTCAACCGTATCACAGGGAAGATGGGCGACTACCGCAATCGCATGAGCAACCTCGATGATATGGAGAATGGTGTGCGTCCGGCGAAGAATGCTAACGATATGACACTCGATGCCGCCATGACCTTAATCCAACGTTTGATTAACGGTGCGGCTGACGGCGGTCTTGTGCCTGTAATACAGTCGGACGGCTCTATGCAGTCGCAGTATATGACCAAGGAACAGGCTTCGGAACTCTTGCAGATGTACCGTTGGGAAAAGGCGGAGCGTGGCATGCCGTCAGCCAATGACAATAACAATTCCGGTGGCGGCGGCAGTGGCGGCGATGGCGGCGCAGGAAATTACGGCAACGATGTGCCGACTGTTACGGACACTGCCGACCGCTTCGCTGCGGAAAAGGATGCTCGAGAACGTGCCGAGGCGCAAGCTCGCATCGACTATGCCACAGGTAAGAAGAACTATCTTGATTACCTCGATGAAATGAATGCCGCTGCGGTCAACTACTTCACGGCTTTGCTCGCTCGTACTGACCTTTTGGCTACTGAAAAGCTCAAAATCCAGGCGGATTATGAGGAGGCTGTACTCAAACAGAAAAAGCAATTTACAGCCAGGTCGGTAGAGGAGGAACAGCAGCGGTATAATGAGGAAGTCGCTCTGCTGAAGCAGAACTATATTGACGGTTTTATCTCTAAAGATACTTACGACCAACGTATCGAGGAAAGCGAGATTTTACACCAAAGTAATTTGTTGCAACTCTATGCCGAAGGCAGTAAGGAGCGAATTCAAGCGGGGCAGCAGTTGCAGTCTTTGCTGATAGCGCAGATGCAACGCCGCCAGCGTGAGACGGAGGAGAACGAACGCAAACTCGCCTCGATGAAGACGGAGTTTTTCGGCGACAATCCGCAAGAACGTCAGTCCAAATACGATGCCGATTTGGCTCTCTTGCAGACTGTCTATGACCGCGAGATTGCCGCTGCAGGCGACAATGCGGACGAAAAACTGCGCATCGAGGAGGCTTTTCAGCAGGCTAAACTCGCTCTGCAAAAGCGCTATGGTTTGCTCGCAGAGGAGGATGAGCGTAATCGTATGCAGCGTGCTATTGCCGACTCGGTGGAGTGGCTTAACGGCGACGGTGGCAAGGCGATGCAGAGTGCTATCTCCACGCTTACTTCGGGCATGGGTGCCATCTTTTCTTCGTTGTCCTCGCTTATTCAGGCGGAACTCGAAATCGAAACTGCCGCCATCGAGAAACGCTACGATAAGGAAATCTCCGCTGCGGAGGGCAACTCGTACAAGGTGAAGAAGCTCGAGGCGCAAAAGGAAAAGGAAATCGCCAAGGCGAAGAACGAGGCGAACCGAAAAATGTTCGCTATGCAGGTTATTCAGGCGGTGGCTCAAACGGCGCAAAACGCCATTTCTGCCTATGGCTCTGCCGCCGCTATCCCGGTCATCGGTTACATTCTTGCACCTATTGCCGCTGGTATGGCTGTGGCTGCCGGTATGATTCAGATTGCGGCTATCAAGAAACAGCAGCAGGCTGCGGAGGCGCAGGGCTATTCTGCGGGCGGTTTTACTCCCGACGGTGCCAAAGACGAGCCTGTCGGCATCGTTCACGCCGGGGAATGGGTGGCTTCTCAAAAACTTGTGAAGTCGCCGAAAACTCGCCCGATTATCGAAGCTCTGGAATACGCCCAACGAACTAACACTATCGGTTCGCTCGCCGCTGCCGATGTGTCGCGTTCTATCACTGCTCCGATGCTACTTGCTTCGCAGCCGCAACA
>SFIL01000035.1 GCA_004556205.1 Clostridiales bacterium
AGAGCTTGCCTCAGACGTATTTGCCGCCCTGTGGCGCAGCCGTCACAAGCTCAAAACCGACCATATCCGCGGATGGCTCGGCGCGACCGCCCGCAACCGCGCGAGGGATTTTTTACGCAAGCGGTCGCTCTTGACCGCCGACGAGGAGGATCATATCATTGTCGCGGACGATGACGTGCAGCGCCTTATGGAGGCGCAGGAACGCACAAGGCTGGTACGAGAGGCATTAACGGCACTGCATACGGAGGATCGTGAGATATTTTTGCGCCGCTACTATTATAATCAAAGCATCGGCTGCATCTCGGAGGAGATGTCGCTCAACGAGAACACGGTCAAAACCCGTTTGGCGCGCGGACGCAGGAAGCTCAGAGAAATTTTGTTACAAGGAGGTTATATCCATGAAGGTTAATATTCAAGAACTGTTTGACGATTTGAAGGAAGAAGAACTGCAGCTCGACAGCGACGCAGATCTTTCGGCAATCCGCGCAAAAACGATGCGCAAAATCAGACAAAGCGGAAAGCGCAAACATCCTCTGCGTCTTGCACTGATCGCGGCAGCTGCCATTTTGCTGCTGGCAGGCGCTACCGCAGCGGTATATTACGGCATGAACATTGAGGCGGTGGAGCCGGAAGCGGTAAAGGCTGTGGATGACAGTGAGATCGTGGGCGACGAGGACTTATATCTCATCGGTTCAAATCACGAGCTAACCTTCGACGTCACCGGCAGCGGCAATATCGTCGGCTTCCGCGCAGCTTATCTCCCCTTTGACAACGGCAGCATCCACACAGGTGAGCTGCGTAAACTGATAGAGCAGAATATGGAGGAATTGGAACGGAGCGGCGTAGATATCGGGAGCTTGGAGCTGCCCGAGCTCCAAAATGTCTATACGTCTTTTGAAAACACCGCAGAAGCAGGCGGGGAAAATCATTTTTATATCATTCGTACTTTTTATAGCGACGTTTTACACGATGCCGCCTTTACTTTGAACGGAGAGATCACGATTGTGAAGCGGGAAAACCTCGGCAGCTTTGAAGCGGTATTCTTCACACAAGACCGTTCAAAAACCGTGACCGCAGTGAAAGACGGTGAGGAGATATACGGTTATGCAAACGAGCCGGTAATCAATATGGCGCTGCTGTTTGACAAGGAGCACGAATGCCTGCTGCACATCTGCGCAGACGCCGGGATCGATATGGAGGAATTGGAAAAAATCGCTGCCGGCATCGAAATCGTGGAAACGGAAATTCCCGCCGCCTATATTCCCTCATGGTCGAGTCCCACGATTGATTTGGTCCCCGCGTTTGGCTAAAGAGCCTCTGAACAAATCGGCTGCCCGCTCGGCGGAGCTTTCGCCGCAACCGGTCGGTTCGAAAACCTTGCAATGCGCAAAGGATCCTTTTCGATTTTCATTATCAGAGCCTCCCTAAAAAACACACTCGACGGCAGCCGCCGTCGAGTGTGTTTTTCGGTAGTTATTTGCATTTCTTATTGCAGGCGGCGCAGCAACCGTTGCAGCCGCCGCGCTTTTTCCTACGCAAAATCCAAATCAGCGAGCCTGCCAGCCACAGTCCAAGCAGAGCGAGCAGGACAATCTCCAGCCAGCCCATCTCAGAGCACCGCGCTTGCAAGCAGATAGACAAGCGCCGCAATGATCCACGCGATGACCGTCTGCACCACGGCGACAAACGCGCCGCGCCACTTGCCGCCCAGCTCACGCCCGATCGCCGCGATCGCCGCCACGCAGGGCGTATAGAGCAGCGTGAAGGTCAAAAAGCTGACGGCGGACGCAGTGGTAAACAATCCGGCAAGTCCCGCGCTCAGGTTCTCCATGCCCGTACCCGTCAGGATGCCAAGGGTGCTGACAACTGCCTCCTTCGCGGTGAAGCCCGTGACAAGTGCTGTGGTAATGCGCCAATCGCCAAAGCCGAGCGGCGCAAAGATCGGCGTCAGAAGCTTACCGACCGAGGCAAGCAGGCTGTCCGCGCTGTCCTTGACGAAATTGAGCTGTGTATCAAAGGACTCCAAAAACCAAATCACCAGTGTCGCAACAAAGATGATCGTAAACGCCCGCTGCAGGAAGTCCTTTGCCTTGTCCCACAGCAGCATCATGACGCTCTTAAAAGATGGCATACGGTAGTTCGGAAGCTCCATGACAAAGGGAACCGGCTTGCCTCGGAACGCGGTCTTTTTCATCAAAAGCGCGATCAGCACACCGATCAGCATTCCGCCGAAATAGAGCAGACCCATCACAAGCGCCGTATAATGTGGGAAAAACGCCGCCGCGAACACCGCGTAGATCGGAATTTTTGCAGAACAGCTCATAAACGGTGTAAGCAGAATCGTCATTCTGCGGTCACGCGAGGACGGCAGTGTACGCGTCGCCATGACTGCCGGCACGGTGCAGCCGAAGCCGATCAGCATCGGCACGAAGCTGCGTCCGGAAAGTCCGATCTTCCGCAAAAGCTTATCCATCACGAACGCCACACGCGCCATATAGCCGGTATCCTCCAGAATTGAGAGGAAGAAGAACATAACCACAATAATGGGCAGGAAGCTCACAACTGAGCCGACACCCGCGAAAACGCCGTCGATAATCAGACTATGTACCACGGGATTCAGCCCATAGGCGGTCAATGCGCCATCCACTACAGCACCCAGCTTGTCGATTCCGAGCGCCAAAAGGTCCTGCAAAAATGCGCCGACCACATCGAAGGTCAGCCAAAAAACCGTCAGCATGATGCCGATAAAGATCGGAATGGCGGCATATTTGTTCGTCAGCACCTTGTCAATGCGGACAGAACGGATGTGTTCCTTGCTCTCGCGGCACTTCACGACCGTTTTTGCGCAAAGACGCTCGATATAATCATAGCGCATCGAGGCGATGGCAGCGTTGCGGTCAAGCCCGCCCTCATTCTCCATCTCGACGATGCTGTGCTCCAGCAGCTCCAGCTCGTTTTGATTGATATTCAGGCGTTCGATAATATCCTTATCGCCCTCAATCATCTTCGTCGCGGCAAAACGGCGCGCCATGCCGGCATTTCGGGCGTGATCCTCAATTTGGTGAGAGACGGCATGAATGCAACGGTGAACAGGTCCGTCGTCACAGAAGTCCACGCGCTTCGGCGCGCGCCTCTCCTTCGCCGTCCGCACGGCGCACTCGATCAGCTCGTCAATGCCTTCATTTTTCGCAGCCGAGATCGGCACAACAGGAATGCCCAGCTCCTCGGACATCTTGACAACATTGATCGTACCGCCGTTGTTTCGCACCTCGTCCATCATATTGAGCGCCAGCACCATCGGAATCCCCATCTCCAGAAGCTGAAGCGTCAGATAGAGATTTCGCTCAATATTCGTCGCATCGACGATATTGATGATGCCGTCGGGATGCTCATTCAGAATAAAGTCCCTTGTTACGATCTCCTCGCCTGTGTACGGGCGCATGGAATAGATGCCGGGAAGGTCTGTCACATTGCAGCCCTTCGCACCGCGCATCTGTCCTGTCTTGCTGTCTACGGTCACACCGGGGAAGTTGCCGACATGCTGATTTGCACCGGTAAGCTGGTTGAACAGCGTGGTCTTTCCGCAGTTCTGATTTCCGACCAAAGCGAACATCATTTCCCACTCACCTCCGGCATGATCTCGATCTGCGCGGCGTCCTCCAAGCGAAGTGTCAGCTCATAACCGCGCAGGCGAATCTCCATCGGGTCACCCATCGGCGCAATCTTCACCACGGTGACCTTTGTATTTGGAATCAGCCCCATATCCAGCAGACGGCAGCGCAGATTTCCTTCCCCACCGACGGCAGTGATCAATCCGCTCTTTCCGACCGCAAGTTCTTTTAATGTCATTGCACTCCCTCCACAGTTAGTCTTGTATAACTCTTTTGCAGACACATAATAGCACGCACAAAAAACGCTGTCAAGTCCCAAAGAGAAAAAACTTGTAATTCCCGCCTACTATGTATATAATAGGGAAAAAGGAGGCTATGCCATGAAATTGAATGTCAGGCTGGTATGCCGCACGGCGCTGCTTTTGGCTCTGTGTATCGCAAGCCAGTTTTTAAAAAATGTCTCGCCTTACATCACCGGTTCCATCGTGAACGCAGTGCTGATCCTTGCCACGCTCTCGTGCGGCTTTCTCAGCGGCGCAGCCATTTCGTTGATCGCGCCGCTGACGGCGTGGTGGATCACCGGCAGTCCGCTGATCAGCGCCATTCCGCTGCTGCTGCCCTGTATCATGCTCGGCAATCTCGTGCTTGTCTGCTTCGTTTGGCTCTTTGTCAGCAAGCTCGGGCAGCGCGCCGGCAAGGCAGAGCGTTTAGAGCTTTCCGACGGTCGTTTTCGCCTCGTTCTGACTGTCGCCGCCGTAACAAGCGCGCTTTGGGCAAGCCTGTGCATTGTCTTTCTCTCTTCGTTGGCAGACCTGTTGCAGGTAGAGCGCGCCGCTCCCCTGCTCATTACGGTTCTTATCTCTGTCGCAGGCACTTTCTTGCTCTTTGCCTGCCTATGGATGCTCATTTCCCGTTTTCCTTCCGTTTGGTCGCCGATTGCTGGCATGGTCTTCGGTGCGGTATTTAAGACCGTTGTCATGTGGCTGACGATCGTAAAGGGCGTTCTGCCTGCATACGGTCCTGCAAGCGGTCTTCCCGAAAAGGTACTTGCCTCCGCGCCTACCATCTATTCTGTCACGCAGCTTTTGACGGCGCTGCTCGGTTCCGCGCTTGCGTTTTTGATTTGGCTGCCGCTGAAAAAATTTTTAGCAAAGCCGACGGAGTAAGCCTATGAGAGTTCTTGCCATTGATTACGGTGACGCACGCACAGGCATCGCCGTCTCCGACGCGCTCGGCATGATCGTCGGGCAGACCACCGTCATTCACAGCCGCAATCCGCAAAAAACCGCGCAGGAGATTGCGCGGCTTGTCAGGGAATTCGGTGCAAAACGGCTCGTCATGGGCTTTCCGCGCAATATGGACGGGAGCGAGGGACCGCGTGCCGCGCTGTATCGGGACTTTGCCGCCCTTGTCGAGAAGGAATGTCAAATGCCCGTTGTGCTTTGGGACGAGCGGCGCACGACCGTCGAGGCGCACAACATTCTCTCCGACTGCAACTACCACGGAAAAAAACGCAAAAACACCGTGGATGCCGTTGCCGCCTCTCTCATCTTAGAAGGCTATTTGTCCTTCTTATCCCGCGCATGACCTCCAAATATCTCGTTTAGACCGACCAAGAGCAAAAAACCGCCGAACAGTTTGCGCAATAGTGTTGCGTCGATCGCCGTCGCCAAAAACGCCGCTCCTGCGGCGGTCAGGCAGCCGGTAATCGCAGCAGGGATCACAACGCGCCAGCGGATCAGGCGGTTTTTTATGTGAAAAACCAAAGCGCACGCCGCAGTTGGGAGAAAGTAGAGCAGATTGATCCCCTGTGCCATACGCTGCTCCATGCCCATCACTGCGGTCATCCATACCATCAGGAGTGTCCCGCCGCCGATTCCAAGTCCCGAAAACACGCCGCACACCAGTCCTGCGACGCCTGCAAGCAACGCGCTCATCGCAGCAGCAGGCGCGCTCCGCCCCAAAGAATAAACACGCCTAAAATGCGGTGCAGCCACTTGGTAGGCAGCCGTTTGAGCAGCATTCCGGCAATCACACCGCCGAGCGCGCCGCCGATCAGATACGGTACAGACTCCAAGGCAAAGCTGCCGCCGCGCAGGGCATAAACGCCAGCCGAAACCAGTGACAGCGGCAGGATAATGCACACGCAGGAGGCAAAGCTCTCGTGTCCCTCCAGGTCCGTCAGGCGGGAGAGGAGCGGCAGCAGCACCATTCCCCCGCCGGCGCCGAACAGCCCGTTTGCCAAGCCCGCCGCCGCGCCGCTTAAAGCTGCACCATAGCTTTTTTTGAAACTCTGCATACAAATCCCTCCAAAAAACAACCGCCCCTATTGTCTCCAACAGGGGCGGTTTTATGCTCATATCCGCCGTAACGGAAGAATATACTCTCCCATAAGAAGTTGAACGAGGTGGGAGAATGGAACAATTCGCAAATCATATCGCGTTGACGGGCTGTTTGGCGTCCGCTCCGCAATACTCGCACAGCAACCACGGGCGGCGATTTTATTCTTTTTATTTGGAGGTTGCGCGGCTGTCCGGAACAATCGATCGGCTACAGATTTTAGCCTCCGAAATGCTATTGGAGGCAACACCCGTGGTGGAGGGCGACGGCCTGTGTATTGAAGGACAGATCCGCTCCTTCAACAATCGTTCAAGCGAGGGACGGCGGCTCATCATCTCCGTGCTTGCAGAACAGATGAATGTAATCTCCGCGCCGCACGACAATCACGTGACGCTCGAGGGCATCATCTGTAAGGAGCCTGTTTATCGCCGCACGCCGCTCGGTCGTGAGATCTGCGATATCATGCTTGCCGTCAACCGCCCCTACCGTCGGGCGGATTACCTGCCCTGCATTCTCTGGGGGCGCTGCGCGCAGGAGGTCTCCGTCTACCCTGTCGGCACTCCCCTGCGCCTCACCGGCAGACTGCAAAGCCGCGAGTATATCAAGCTCATCGACGGTGTCGCCGAGCAGCGCACCGCCTACGAGATCTCCGCCATTACTGCAGAGCCGACGGAGCTGCCATAAAAAAAGATATACGGGTTCTATAATAAAATGTTGGGGTCAGGCGATGAGCCTGACCCCAAAACTATAAAGAAATGCTTGTCGACCGGCTGATCGCTGTGGAGGTCATGGCGCTGCCTGAGTTCCGCGATTGTACAAAGGCATACCGCAACCGGTTTCACGAGATCCTGAATTCTATGGATGTCCCGTGGTCTAATGGTTTTATTGAAGGCTGCAATAACAAGATCAAAGCCTTGACAGACTGTCAAAAAGCTATAGTCTTGTCATTGCGAGACCCCGCAGGGGTCGTGGCAATCTCGCAGAATAATTTCGCTTCTTGTATGTTTTCCGGCGAATACGAAATTTTTCTAAGACACGCTGACAAGACCAAAGTCTTGAAACGGGTCTGCTTCGGAATGCGGAATTTCCGTAATTTCAGAAACAGAATTCTCTTCTGTCATACATAAAAATCGTGCCGGAGCTTTCACTCCGACACGACTTGCGATTTTTTGTTTTTTGTCTCTACACCGACTATTGACATAGAGCCTTTTTGTTAAGCAATTACAGCGGCTCGTCCATCAAGCGGTCAAATTCGGCGGCAACACGGTCAAAATCCTCCTCAGGAATATCAACCAGTTCAAAGTCCTCGTCCGTCGGAACATATTCATAGAGGTAGACGTCGTTCGTCTCGTCAAACGCCTCCAATGCAATATATTGCTTGTCATCCAAGTCAAAAATGCCCATGATGCCGCATTCAAAGCTCTCGCCGTCATCAAACTCCAGCGTGAGAATCTCGTCCTCAGAGTATTGTGCGCGTTTTTCTTCCATAGGAAAAACCTCCTTCATTTGGTATTTTCAGTAATAGCCTGTTTCATAGAAAAGCGCAAGCCTATTCTTCAAGAAACTGTCGATAAGCTGTCGGCAAACCGATTTTTTCTTTGATCTCCCGTTCCGTGAACCACGAAAAGGCAGCCTCCTCCGCGCATTGCAGATAGCAGCCCGTCATTTTCCACTCGACGTGCGTGAAAATGTGTGTGCGGCGGATCAGCTTTTCGATTCCGCGCGGATGAACGCCCCAGCCCTCCGCCTGCGCCAGCGCCTCCTGTGCCGTGAGCGTTTGGGCAACATCCGGCAACTGCCAAAGTCCTGCCAAGAGTCCCCGACTCGGTCGCTTGCAGACGGCAAGCTTTTCCCCGCAGCGCAGAACAAACACCGTCCGTTCCTCGACTCTGCGCGGTTTTTTTGCAGCCTTGACGGGAAGCTCCCGCTGCCTGCCCTGCCTTGCAGCCTCGCAAATATCATGCAGCGGGCAGCTTTCGCACAGCGGCGCGCCGTTCGGCACACAGACCGTCGCGCCCAACTCCATGAGTGCCTGCGTAAATTCTCCGCAGTGCCCTTCGGGGTAAATTTCCGCAAGTGCCCGCGCCGTCTCACGCTTCGCTCTTTCGTCCGTGATCGGCGCGTCGGAAGCCGTAAATCTCGACACAACGCGCAGAACATTGCCGTCTACCGCCGGTGTTGGCTGCTCAAAACAGATCGAGCATATCGCGCCCGCCGTATATGCGCCGACGCCCGCAAGCGCACGCACCTCGTCATAGGTCTGCGGAAATCGCCCGTCGTGCTTCTCCATAATCTGCCGCGCCGCCTTTTGCAGATTGCGCACGCGGCTGTAATAGCCCAAACCCTCCCAAAGCTTCAAAAGCGTCTCCTCGGAGGCTTCCGCAAGCGCGGCAACCGTTGGGAGCTGCTGCAAAAACCGCGCGTAATAGCCCTTGACCGCCTCGACACGGGTCTGCTGCAGCATGATCTCCGAGAGCCACACGCGGTACGGCTCTCTGTTTTCGCGCCACGGCAGAATCCGATGATGTTCCGCATACCACGGGAGCAGGCGTTCGGGCAAGTATTTCAGCATTTCTGTTTTCCTTTCTAAGGAGCCTCTGAACAAATCGGCTGCGGCGGTCGGCAGATCTTTTGCCGACCGCTCTTGCGAATTTATTCAGAGCTTCCCTAAAAAGCAGGAACGGTCTTACCGCTCCTGCTTTTTCTCCGCAACGGTCGTTCTTCTTTTTCTGCGGCGGTGCGGACGTCGGTGCGCCGCCAGCTCATCAAACTTTTTTGCGGCATCGGACGCACCCTCGTAGACCAAACGGCTGACGCGCATCGTGCCATCCGCGTCCTTTTGCAGGCGGATACGAATAAGATACCTTCCGTGCCGCTCACAGGACGCCATCGTCATATAACGGTGCCCCTCCTGCGCGATCCATGCGCCGTTCGGCATTTCCGCGCCGCACTGCGGGCAGTGGCTCTTGAGGTCAGTCATGGCACTGATCGCCTTTGCCTTATCCTCGTAGCCGCGGAATACCGTTCGGCTGATGCAGCCCGCGGGCGGATCGCCGTGGAAGCCATCCGTATGATTGCGAAGCGCCTGCCCGTATTCGGCAATGCCGCGCTTTAAGTCCAAGCGGCTGCAAATGAGTGCCGTATGGTAGGCGTCACCCAGGGCGTCGTGCGCGGGACGGCTCGGCTCAATGCCGATCAGCTCCATCGCGCTCGAAAGCGCCTTTTGCGAGGTGCCGCAGCCTGTCTGCGCGTTAAAAATCATCTGCGCGTTATACCACTGCGTAATCCAGTCCGGCTCGTCATCGTGCAGGAGAATATTATCTTCTAAAATGCGTATATCGTCGAAGCCCCATGTGAGAAAAATACATTCGCCGCCGATCCACGCGCGAAATCGCGCTAACGCCTCGGGGAAGGGCAGGCCCTCCTCTCGAAGGGTCGCGTCGCGCAGACCTGTCAGCTTGGATACGCGGCTGTTGAGCTTTTTATAATACTTCGGGCGTACGAGCACTTGAAATTCATCCGCGACCATACCGTTTTCGAGCAGACGCACCGCGCCGATCTGAATGATCTCGCCGTGAATCTCAACAGGCAGCACCTTATTCGCGGCGTAAGACCCGGGCCACGGCTGATTCCACTCCAAATCCAATACAATATACTGCAAACCGCATTACCCCGCCTTTCCTTCTCTTTGCGTATCATACCATAGTTTTTCCCGCACCGCAACCGAATTTACAAAGTTTTTGACTTTTCGCCTTCAATGATATATGATAAGGGAAGAAATCGGAGGTGTTCCAAATGATTACCGTAAAAGATGAGGGAATGTTCCTGCAAAACGGCAAGCTTGTTTCCGCAAAGGAGACTGCTCTATCCCGTGAGGACGGATGCAAGAAAACCATCGCTTACCGCATCTTCGCCAAGCATAACACTTCGGGCGATATGCGAAGCCTAAAGCTTAAATTTGACGCGATGGCGTCGCACGACATCACCTACGTCGGCATTATTCAGACCGCGCGTGCCTCGGGTCTTAAGGAATTCCCGCTTCCCTATGTGCTGACCAACTGCCACAACTCTCTGTGCGCCGTCGGCGGCACGATCAACGAAGATGACCATGTATTCGGCCTGTCCGCCGCAAAGCGCTACGGCGGTGAATTTGTCCCCGCGCATCAAGCCGTCATTCACAGCTATATGCGCGAAATGTACGCAGGCGGCGGACGAATGCTCCTCGGCTCGGACTCGCACACGCGCTACGGCGCTTACGGCACGCTTGCTGTCGGCGAGGGCGGACCGGAACTGGTCAAGCAGCTTCTGTGCAAAACCTATGACATTTCCTATCCGCGTGTAGTCGGCGTACATCTGACCGGCAAACCGCGCGCAGGAGTCGGCCCGCAGGACGTGGCGCTTGCCTTAATCGGCGCGACCTTCAAGCAGGGTACCGTTAAGAACAGCGTCATGGAATTCTTCGGTGACGGCATTGCCAATCTCTCGATGGATTACCGCAACGGCATCGACGTTATGACAACGGAGACAAGCTGTCTCTCGTCCGTCTGGCAGACGGACGAGACGGTACGCCGTTCCCTTGCCGCGCATGGCAGAGAAGACGCGTATTTAGCGCTCGCTCCGCTGGACTGCGCGTACTATGACGCAGTTGTGGAGATTGACCTCTCCCGCGTCGAACCGATGATTGCCCTGCCCTTCCACCCGTCGAATGCCTACACCATCCGCGAATTCAACGAAAATCTGCAAGACCTTTTACATAGTGTTGAAGAAGATACCGCCCGCACCCTGAAGCTCAAGCGTCCCGCCGCACCGCTGACGGAGAAGATCCGCAACGGAAAATTCTACGCCGATCAGGGCGTGATCGCGGGCTGCTCGGGCGGTATGTATCAGAATTTGGTCAAAGCCGCGGAAATTCTGCGCGGGAAAACCATTGGTGACGGACATTTCGGTCTTTCCTGCTACCCCGCAAGTCAGCCCGTCATGATGGAGCTGATGCGCACAGGTATACTGGAAACGCTGATGCTCGCAGGTGCCTCCGTCCGCACGGCATTCTGCGGTCCCTGCTTCGGCGCGGGCGACGTACCCGCCAACGGCGGCTTCTCCATCCGCCACACAACACGCAATTTCCCCAACCGCGAAGGCTCAAAGCCCTCGGACGGGCAGGTATCCTACGTCGCTCTGATGGACGCCCGCTCGATTGCCGCCTCCGCGCTCATGGGCGGCGCAATCACTCCCGCAACCGATTTGGAAGAGCTGACCGCCGACCCCGCCTTCCTCGAGTATCATTTTGATCCGAAACCCTACGAGCGTGTCTACCACGGCGTCGGCAAGCCCGATCCGTCGCAGCCGCTGGTCTTCGGTCCCAATATCGCGGACTGGCCCGCGCAGATTGCCCTGCCGGAGAATTTACTGATCACGGTAGCATCTGCGATCTATGATCCCGTGACGACTACTGACGAACTGATCCCCTCGGGCGAGACCTCCTCCTACCGCAGCAACCCCCTGCGCCTGAGCGAGTTCGCCCTCAGCCGCAAGGACCCCGCCTATGTCGGTCGGGCAAAAGCGGTCGCGGCGGAGGAGCAGAAGCGCAGGCAGTCCCCCGAAAGCGCGGATATGATGGGCTATGACCCCACAACCACGGGAATCGGGAGCGCCGTCATGTCCATCCGTCCCGGCGACGGCTCCGCCCGTGAGCAGGCAGCTTCCTGCCAGCGCGTTCTCGGCGGCATTGCCAACCTCTGCGAGGACTATGCAACCAAGCGCTACCGCAGCAATGTCATCAATTGGGGTATGCTCCCCTTCACGGTGGAGAATATTGCGCAGTATAACATTCAGGCGGGTAACCGCATCTATGTGGAGGGCATCCGCGCCGCTTTGGAGGGAAATGCTGCAGAGATTCCCGCCGTGCTGATACAGGATGACAAGCGCACGCCGCTGACTCTGAAGCTTGAAAACCTCTCCCGTGAGGAACGCGACATCATCCTCGCGGGCTGTCTGATCAACTATTATGCAAAATAATTCTTTGAGGGATAGTTATGAAAAAATGGTACGCTGAGGAGTATGAATTCACGATCGAGGTAGTCGGGTTTCTGCGCAGCGATCACACGGAGCGGTATTGCAGAAACGGCGAGGAGATCGGCGATCAATATACCTGCACTTACGGCTGTCCCGTGAATGCGGACGGGCAGGGCATCTGCTCCAAAACAATGATGATGCTGTATCCGATTATGGAAGCAATCAGAAGCGGCGGCGATTTGGAGAATATCGGCGGCGACGGCAGATACACAAAGAATATCGTCTGCCCGGACGGATGCGTGATGTTCCGCCTGACGGCAAAGAAGCTTGGAAACGAAAATTTTTATAAGGGAAAGTTTTTCGATTGATCGATCAAATAACATCGAAAAGAAGCCGCAGAGCGTTCTGCGGCTTCTTTTTACGATATAAGGCGAAACAGCAGCGAGAGCAGGGCGCAGAGCGCAACGCCGAACGCCGTCGGGAGAAGCGCCGCGAGCGCCGTCCACTTTGCGCTGTGCGTCTCCTTGTGTATGGTGAGCAGCGTCGTCGTGCACGGCCAGTGAAAAAGGAAAAATACAATCGTGCACACCGAAAGCTGCCACGTCCAGCCGTTTGCCGTCAAAAGCCCCGCCATCTGCGCGCTCATATCACCGCCAAGCGTCGTGCCCGCCGTGAGGATAATCGTCAGAATCGGCAGCACCAGTTCGTTTGCAGGGCTGCCCAAGAGAAACGCCAGCAAAATCGCGCCGTTCAGTCCAATCAGCTGTGCCGGTGCGTCCAAAAACGCCGCAAGCCACCCGAGAAGCGTCGTCTCGCCCACGGAGACATTGGCAAGCAGCCAAATAACAAGTCCCGCCGGTGCGGCGACTGCGACCGCCCTGCCCAGTACGAACACAGTTCTGTCGCGCAAGGAGCGCACAAGCACCTGCCCGACGCGCGGGCGGCGGTAGGGCGGCAGCTCCATCACGAAGGAGGACGGCTCGCCCTTGAGCGCAGTCTTGCCCAGAAGCTTTGACGCCGCAAGCGTCATAGCTACGGACAACAGCAGGCAAAGTGTCAGAAGCGCCGCATCGAGCAGAGACGATCCCACCGAAAAGCTCAGGCAGAGGAGAAAAATCAGTGCGGGGAAACGCCCGTTGCACGGTACGAAAGCATTCGTCAATACAGCAATCAGGCGTTCGCGCGGAGAGTCGATGATGCGGCAGCCCGTCACGCCCGCCGCGTTACAGCCGAGCCCCATACAAAGCGTCAGAGACTGCTTTCCGCACGCACCCGCTCTACGGAAGCGCTCGTCGAGCAGAAACGCCGCGCGCGGCAGATAACCGAAATCCTCTAACAGCGTAAAGAGCGGAAAAAAGATCGCCATCGGCGGCAGCATGACCGCAACAACCCGCGCTGCCGTCGCGTAGACGCCGTCAAGCAGCGCGCCGCTGACTGCGGCAGGCAGCGCAATCGCCTCTGCACCTCTGTGCAGCAGTTCTCCCAAGCGGTCAAAGCACCACTGCAGCCCCATAGAGGGATAATTTGCTCCCTCGATGGTCAGCCAAAACACACCAAGCAGCAGAAGCAGCAGTACGGCATAGCCCCAAACGCGGTGCAGGAACACGGCGTCGAGCCGTTCCGTTTTGGTTGGCGCGGAGGGCTTTTCGCTAACAACACACTGTCCCGCGATCTCCTGCGCACGCAATACAAACCGCCGCGCCGCCTCGTCGGATGTCTCCCACGGCTCTGTGTTCCGCGCAGACGGCTGAAAGCCGTCGCATACACCGCGCACCTTTTCCATGAGCGTCTCCAGCCCCTCGCCCGAGTCCGCACTTGTCGCCGCCACTGGCGCACCGAGCAGCCGTTCCAAGGCGCGGACATCGACCGTGACGCCTGCCCGCCGTGCCTCGTCCATAAGATTGACACACACGATCGTGCGCGGCTGCAGCGCCAAAACC
Source organism: Clostridiales bacterium (assembly GCA_004556205.1). Lineage (GTDB taxonomy): Bacteria > Bacillota > Clostridia > Oscillospirales > Oscillospiraceae > JAZOXB01. Next base: position 13,904 of record SFIL01000035.1, read on the forward strand.
TGCAAAGCAAGGATCAGGCTTCTCTCCAAGCAAGTTGCGTCGCAGACGACCACCGTGCAGTCCGCGCCTCCCTCGCGCAAGAATTCCTCCGCGACCTTCTCCTCCGGCGAGCGGCTGACGAGCGAATACGCCCCAGGCAGATCGACAGTCCTGTATTCCCTTCCTTTATATTGATACCGTCCCTGTGCCAGCTCCACAGTCTTGCCGCACCAGTTTCCCGTGTGCTGGTCCAGTCCTGTCAAAGCGTTGAACAATGTACTTTTCCCGACATTCGGGTTGCCCGCGAGGGCGATCAGACACATTCGTCCGCCTCCACGCAGATCAGGCTGCTGTCCGCCGTCCGCAGTGCCAAGCGCGTGCCGCGGACGCGGTAAAGCATCGGGCTTCCCGCCGGACTGATGCGCAGGCAGCGCACCTCCGTACCCTCGATCAAGCCGAAATCCAGCAGCCGCCTGCGAAGTTCTCCCGTCAGACCCAGCGAGGTAATGCGGGCGGACTGCCCCTCGCGCAGACGGTTCATCGTCGTTTCCATATGAAAGCCTCCTTTGTCCAAGCGCCAACCTGCGGACGCTTGCTGATACAGTCTATACGCAGGAAGGTTCCTTTGTGCAAGGGCGCACATTTTCCCTGCCGCGCGCATAAAACATACGGAAGGAGGCTGATGTATGGAATCTGTATTTTATCTCGGCGCGTGCTCACCGCAGGGGTTTGCCTCGCACTATGATTCTCTGTTGCACGAGGGCTTACAGCTCAATGTGATCAAGGGCGGCTCCGGCTGCGGAAAATCGACCTTCATGCGCACCGTTGGCAGAGCCGCGCAGTCGCGCGGTCTGGACGTTTCCTATATTCTCTGTTCGTCTGATCCCGATTCGCTTGACGGCGTGATCCTTCCTGCGCTCGGCATCGCTTACGTAGACGGCACCGCGCCCCATGTGCTTGAACCGAGTCTTTGCGGCGGGAACATGAATTATGTAAACTTCGGAGCCTTTTACAATCGCGAAGCAATGTCTCCGAACGAGGCGGAGATTGTCGAAGCACAGAAAGCCAACGCTGCGCAGTATCCCCATGTGACGGCCTGCCTTGCCGCTGCCGATAAGCTCATGGACAGCATCCGCACGGTGACTGCCGCGCCCATGTACGACGAGGAGACGGCGGCACTTGCGGAGTGCCTCGCGCTTTCGGCGATCAAGCCCGTCGGACAGAAGGCACGCACGGTTAGTCGCTTTTTGACTGCTGTCACGCCGAAGGGTCTGCGCTTCTGCACAAAAACGCCCGCTGCACTGTGCGAGCGGGTGTATGTCCTGCGTGACAACTACTTCCTCGCGCCGCGCCTGCTTGCGCGTCTGCATGAACTGTCACAGGCAAGCGGGCATGAATGTATCGTCTGCTATTCTCCCCTGCTGCCCGACGGACAGCCGACGCATCTGCTGATCCCGACGGCAAATGCCGCCTTTATCAGTGAGACGCGGGATTTCCCCTACGACGGCCCGAGCTTCTGCCGCATCGACCTTGATTCGACTCTGCCGCCGAGTGCTCGCCGCGCGCTGGACTTCTGCGGCAAGACAATCTCCTCACTTTTGTATCAGGCTGTCTCACATTTGCGCGAGGCGAAGCGGCTTCATGACCGCATTGAGCTGCTCTGTCATCCGTTTGTCGATTTTGAGGCGGTCAATATACTGACCGAGCGGACGGTTTTCGAGCTGTTCGGCGAAAAATAATCCGATTATTTTGCAGAATTCGTCGATTTTGCCGTTGTTTTTTGCGTTCTGCAGTGGTAAGATAGGTGCGCAAAAAAGAATGGGAGGTTTTTTCGATGAAGCTTTTGGTAATCGTCCTGAACAAGGTCGAATGTCTCGATAAACTGCTGACCGCGTTTGGCAAGCAGCACATCCCCGGCGCAACAATCCTCGACAGTAAGGGCATGGCACAGGAACTGGGCGAACATGACGAGCTGCGCTTCCTCGGCTCACTGCGGCTTTTGATGAATCCCGCACATAAGGAAAACAAGACCATCTTCATGGTCGTTCCCGACGAGAAAGTGGGCACTGTTTCCGCCATCGTCAACAAGGTCACCGGCGGCCTCGAAAAGCCCGACACGGGTATCCTCTTCACCGTGCCGATCGACCACGTAGAGGGGATGGAACAGAAGCAATGACACTCAATACTTTGATCGACCTTGCCATCATGATTTTCGCGGGAATGTTCTGCGGACGTATGGCAAAGCATATCCGTCTGCCGAACGTTACCGGCTATCTGGTTGCGGGACTGTTGATCGGGCCGAGCGTTCTCGGTTTGCTTTCCGATGATTTTCTCGGCACAATCGGCATTGTTTCCGACGTTGCCCTCGGCTTTATTGCTTTCTCCATCGGCAACGAATTTAAGCTCTCTTATTTCAAGCGCGTCGGCGCGGCGCCCATCGTAATTGCCTGCTTTGAATCGCTGTTTGCGGTGCTGTTCGTCGTGCTCGGGCTGATCATCTCCGGTCAGAGTGTGGCATTCTCGCTTGTTCTCGGCGCAATTGCCGCTGCGACAGCACCTGCCGCCACCATCATGGTCATTAAGCAGTACCGCGCAAAGGGACCCGTGACCGAATCGCTGCTGTCCGTCGTTGCCATCGACGACGCAACGGCGCTGATCCTCTTCTCCCTCGCCGTTGCCGTCGCGCAGGCAATCGCGGGCACTTCGTCTTCCTTTGGTGCTTCCCTGCTTGTTCCGCTAAAGGAGATTGGCGGCGCCCTCGTAGCTGGCGCGGCGCTCGGCTTTATTTTCCTGCTCCCCCTGCGCTTTTTCAAAAAAGCGGGCAATCGTCTCTCGCTGATTGTCGGCTTCATCTTTGCCGGATTGGGCATCTCGCAGTGGCTCGGGCTGTCGAATTTGCTTCTGTGCATGGCAATGGGCGCCGTACTTGCCAACTTCTCCTCGGATATTGACAAGCTGATGGATATTTGTGACAGCGTGACGCCGCCGATCTTCATGCTCTTCTTTGTCGCCTCGGGCGCAGATCTGAAGCTCTCCGTTCTGCCCACGGTCGGCGTGATCGGTATTATTTACATCGTTTTGCGTGTCATCGGTAAGATGGTAGGCGCAGGCTTCGGCGCTGCCGTTAGTAAGTGCGGCAAAACCGTGCGCAAGTTCCTTGGTCCGTGCCTGCTCCCGCAAGCGGGTGTTGCCATCGGTCTGTCTTTAGCCGCCGGTGAGGTCGTACCCGAGCACGCGCCGCAGATTCGCGCGGTCATCCTCTGCGGCACGCTCATCTATGAGCTGATCGGTCCCGCCGTCACCAAGCTCTCGCTGAAAAAAGCAGGCGAAATCAGCGGAAAATAACGGTCTTTACACGGATTTCGCTCAATGATTGTAGGGCACGCACCCGCAAAGGACTAAGAGTGAATAACAGCGGTATATGCATTCGCGCACGGATAAAAATTGTAGGACACGTAGCGGCGAGCGACCCTGTCCGCCCGTGCAGGAAGTACCGACTGCGTACAAGCTTATCAGTGCCAACAAAAGATTGCCACGGGCGCGGAGCGCCCTCGCAATGACAGGAACTCCGACATGTCATTGCGAGGAGCGCAATGACGGGACAGGCCCCCGACATGTCATTGCGAGGAGCGCAGCGACGCGGCAATCTTCTCTCTATATTATAAGCATTGTCGGGTCAGCGGTTATGAGCCGCTGACCCGACGATATTTTTACTTCTTCACAATATTCTCAATAAAGCGCATCAGGATTGTTGCAACCTGTGCGCGTGTTGCAATTGTTATACCGGCTTGGTGATCCCCGTGCGGCGCTCCTTGGACAAGCCGCCGGCAAGCACGACCTCTGCTCCAACAAAGCGGGCGCGGCGCAAAATACCCTCGCCGTACTTTTCGCGCAGATCATCAACGGTGTTGTCGAGCTTCGCTTTGCGCTCGTAGTCCTCCGCACTGATGACGGAAAAGAGGTCGTATTGGCGCAATCCCCGTTCCTCCAGCATTGTAGCCTGCACGCCGAGCTGGCGCAAGGGCGTCTCTCCGTCCCACGCCTCGTCAAAGATGCGGCAGGCATGGCGAAACAGCTCCTCTGTGCTGTCCGTTGCGTTGGCAAGCGTCGTTTGGTGCGAAAAATTGACGAAATTCTTCGTCCGCAGGCTGACGGCAATGCAGCGGGCGGATTTATTGTCTCGCCGCATCCGCGTGCCGACCGTCTCGCACAGCGACAGCAGCACGCGGTACGCCTGCGCCGCGTCCGTTACGTCGGCGGGAAGCGTGGTCGCGTTGCCGTAGCCCTTGTTGTCCTCGGGTACGGGAAGCAGCGTGTCGCTGTAGCGTCCGTTGGCAGAATTCCAAAGTGCAAGCCCGGGCTTATACAGCTTTTGCCGAATGAGCTTCGGATCGGCTTGCGCAAGCTGCCCAATGGTTTCTATACCGAGCAGATGCAGCTTTTTCTCCGTGGCAGGTCCAACCATAAACAACTCGCGTACCGGCAACGGCCAAAGCTTCTTCTCCATCTCCCAAGGATAAAGGGTATGCACCTTGTTCGGCTTTTCAAAATCCCCTGCCATCTTTGCCAGCAGCTTGTTTGTCGAGATGCCGATGTTGACCGTGAAGCCCAGCTCGTCGTAAATTTTCTGCCGCAGCATCTCCGCAGCCGCCACAGGAGAGCCGTAAAGTCCCTCTGTGCCCGTCATATCCGCCCATGCCTCGTCGATGGAATACTGCTCGACGACGGGCGCAAACTGCCGCAGCAGGGCGGTAAAATGCCGCGACGCCTCAACATACAGCGCATAGTCCGGCGGTACGATGGTAAGCTCGGGACATTTTTTAAGCGCCTGAAAGATCGGCTCGCCCGTCTTAACGCCGCACTTTTTGGCCGGTTGGCTTTTTGCAAGGATTACGCCCTGCCGATTTTCACGGTCGCCTGCGACGGCGGACGGGATTTCGCGAAGATCGAGCGTCTCTCCGAGAACCTTGATTCGGTAGGTTGCCGTCCATGAGAGAAATGCGCTGTTCACATCGACATGAAAGATCACTCTCTCCATCAGTACACCACCCGAAACAGCGTCCAGCGGTGCGTCCGTACCGTGAAGCGCAGCTCAAAGAGGCGCTCGCGGTCGTCTGTGTGCGCCTTACAGAGATATTGAATTGCGTCGATGCCTGCGTATTGAATCGGCGTGGCACAGACAACCTGCGAGATGATAACCGTTTGCAGGCAGTGTGCCTCGTCTTCCATGCGGAAGCGCAGAGGTGTGATAGTGCCGTCGGCGGCAAAAACTGAGATTACTTCAATTTGCAGATTCATGCGCTTCCCTCCTCGGTGCTTTTCTGTTTTTATTATATCAAACAAATGTTCGATAATCAAGAGGGAATCTGTAGAAAATAGCATCGCACAGTATTATAAAAACCGTCACCTTAGAATTTAATCTAAGATGGCGGTTTTCTGTTCGTATCAGAGCATCACCTTCACGGCAAAGCCGCCGCTAAAGAAGTGGGTGTTCGTCCGATACACGTTTGTCAAGAGATAACAAAAAAGATGCCGGCGGAAAATTGTGATGAGGATTTGAACCCGCAAAAAGTTGGTAGC
>SFIL01000036.1 GCA_004556205.1 Clostridiales bacterium
GCCGTCGGAAGCAGCGATAACGAGGATCGCGCCGTCCATCTGTGCAGCGCCGGTGATCATGTTCTTGATATAGTCGGCGTGACCCGGGCAGTCAACATGGGCGTAGTGACGCTTCGCGGTCTCGTACTCGACATGCGCGGTGTTGATTGTGATACCACGAGCCTTCTCTTCGGGCGCCTTGTCGATGTTAGCATAGTCGGTGAACTCTGCGCCGCCCAACAGTGCGAGGTACTTCGTAATCGCAGCGGTCAGGGTGGTCTTGCCATGGTCGATATGACCAATGGTGCCGATGTTTACATGGGGCTTTGTTCTTTCAAACTTTTGCTTTGCCATTGAAAAAATCCTCCTGTTGATTTATGAATGGTAAATTTTCTTTTTTGTTCGCACAATACCACTATACACTAAAAATCGCATAATGGCAAGTACTTTTTCTCAAGAACCGCGTTTTTCCACAATTTCCTGCTGAATATTTTTCGGCAGTTCAACATAATGGCTCGGTTCCATCGAATACTGTCCGCGTCCCTGCGTGCGGCTTCTCAGATCGGTCGCATAGCCGAACATCTGCGAAAGCGGAACGTTCGCGTCGATCTGCGTCGAACCGTTTCTCGGCTCCATGCCGAGAATGTTGCCGCGGCGTGCGGAGATATCGCCGATGACATCGCCGGTGTATTCCTCAGGGACGATAACGCTGACCTTCATGATCGGCTCCAGCACGACGGGATTTGCCTTGCGGCAAGCTTCCTTGAACGCCATGGAGCCTGCGATCTTGAATGCCATTTCGGACGAATCGACCTCGTGATAGGAGCCGTCATACAGCGTGACCTTGACATCCACAACGGGGAAGCCGGCAAGCACGCCTGCCGTCATCGCACCCTGAATGCCCTGATCGACCGCCGGGATATACTCCTTCGGGATCGCGCCGCCTGTGACGGCGTTGATGAATTCATAGCCCTTGCCGGATTCATTCGGCTCAAGCTTAATCTTAACATGACCGTACTGACCTTTACCGCCGGACTGACGGGCATATTTCATGTCTACATCTGCGTTGCCGCGCACGGTCTCCTTATAGGCAACCTGCGGCGCGCCGACATTGGCCTCGACCTTAAACTCCCGCAGGAGGCGGTCAACGATGATCTCCAAATGAAGCTCACCCATGCCCGCAATGATGGTCTGACCGGTCTCGTTATCGGTATAGGTTTTAAAGGTCGGATCCTCCTCCGCCAGCTTCATCAGGGCAATGCCCATCTTCTCCTGACCCGCCTTCGTTTTCGGCTCGATGGCAACACGGATAACCGGCTCGGGGAATTCCATAGATTCAAGGATGATCGGGTGCTTCTCATCGCAGAAGGTATCGCCCGTGGTGGTGTTCTTCACACCGACAGCGGCGGCGATATCGCCGGAGTAGACCGTCTCGAGATCCTCGCGGTGGTTTGCGTGCATCTGCAGAATTCTGCCTAATCTCTCACGCGTACCCTTCGTCGAGTTGAGCACCGTGGTGCCCTTATCGATCGTACCGGAATACACGCGGAAGAAGCAGAGCTTGCCGACATAGGGGTCGGTTGCGATCTTGAACGCGAGGGCGGAGAACGGCGCCGAATCGTCAGCGGGACGGAACTCCTCCTCGTCGGTCTTCGGATTGGTGCCGTGAATGCCCTTCTTGTCAAGGGGAGACGGCATATAATCCACGATCGCGTCCAAAAGCTCCTGAACGCCCTTGTTTTTGTAAGACGTGCCGCAGACGACAGGGATCATCTGCACGGAGATAGTCGCTTTGCGGATAGCGGCGCGGATCTTCTCCTGCGGAACTTCCTCGCCCGACAGATACAGCTCCATGATCTCGTCATCCTGATCGGAAACAGCTTCAAGGAGCTTTTCATGATACTCCTCAGCGAGGTCGCGGAGATCCTCGGGGATTTCCTCCTCACGAACATCCTTGCCCAACTCATCATAAAAGACATTTGCCTTCATCTTGATGAGGTCGATCACGCCGCGGAAGTCTGCTTCCGCGCCGATCGGCAGTTGAATGGGAACAGCGTTACATTTCAGCCGATCATGCATCATTTTGAGAACATTGTAAAAGTCCGCGCCCATGATGTCCATCTTATTGACATAGACCATACGCGGGACATTATACTTATCCGCCTGACGCCAGACCGTCTCGGTCTGCGGCTCTACGCCGCCCTTTGCACAAAGAACGGTGACCGCGCCGTCGAGCACGCGCAGGGAGCGCTCGACCTCCACGGTGAAGTCCACATGGCCCGGGGTGTCGATGATATTGATGCGGCAGTGACGCCAAAAGCAGGTCGTCGCGGCGGATGTGATCGTGATGCCGCGCTCCTGCTCCTGCTCCATCCAGTCCATCGTTGCCGTACCCTCGTGGGTCTCGCCCAACTTATAGGTACGACCGGTATAGAACAGGATGCGCTCGGTCGTGGTCGTTTTGCCGGCGTCAATATGCGCCATAATACCGATATTTCTTGTATTCTCAAGTGAGTATTTTCTCGGCATTGCGTAACTCCTTTTCGCTTACCAGCGGAAATGGGAGAAGGCCTTGTTGGCTTCTGCCATCTTGTGTGTATCCTCGCGCTTCTTCACAGACGCGCCGGTGTTGTTGCAGGCATCCATAATCTCGCCTGCGAGACGTTCCTTCATGGTCTTCTCGCTGCGCTTACGGGAATAAGCCGTGAGCCAACGCAGACCCAAAGTCTGACGACGCTCGGGGCGAACCTCCAGCGGAACCTGGTAGGTGGCGCCGCCGACGCGGCGGGACTTGATTTCCAAGCTGGGCATGATGTTTTCCATCGCCTGCTGGAAAACGTCAAGACCGTTCTTGCCGGTCTTCTGTTCGACGATTTCAAATGCGCCGTAGACGACTCTCTGGGCAACACCCTTCTTGCCGTCCAGCATGACGCTGTTTACGAGCTTAGTCACCAGAGTGGACTTGTAGACAGGATCCGGAAGGACCTCTCTCTTGGGAACATTACCTCTTCTGGGCACTTCGCTTCCCTCCTTCATAAAAATGATTTCATAGGTACTTCGATAGGCGTTATCCTATCGTTGGTGCCTGCCAGGTATTTCTGATTATATAAAGAAAATAACCATGCCAGGCGATGCCTTATCAAAGGCAGAGATCGCAATTACTTCTTCTTGGCCTTCGGACGCTTCTGACCGTACTTGGAGCGAGCCTGCATACGACCCTGAACACCCTGCGTGTCGAGCGTACCGCGGATGATGTGGTAACGCACGCCGGGGAGGTCCTTTACACGACCGCCGCGAATCAGAACGACGGAGTGCTCCTGAAGGTTATGGCCGACACCGGGGATGTAGGCGGAAACCTCGTAGCCATTCGTCAGGCGAACACGGGCGATCTTACGAAGTGCGGAGTTCGGCTTCTTCGGGGTGGTAGTACGAACTGCAGTGCAGACGCCTCTCTTCTGCGGAGAAGACAGGTCCGTAGCGCGGTTCTTGAGGGTGTTCAGACCCTTCTGAAGGGCGGGAGCCGTGGACTTGTAAGTGCTCTGTTCTCTTCCTTTTCTGACCAACTGATTAAAAGTAGGCATGTTGTTCTCCTTTCTTCTGAATTTGCCGGAAGATAAAGATTCCGGCGATTATATTATCCCGAAATATCCTAAAATATTCCGTAGGATACAATTTTTTCACAGGATCGCCGCCGCTGCGGCATCCACCGATATGTTACAAGCTGCGCCAAGCTGCTTCATCGTCGGAACGAAGACCACCGTGATTTGCAGCGCTCTGCATTGCTCCGCGAGCGGCTGCGTCAGCATGGGGTCGGCATCGTCCGCGAGGAAGACCTTTTTGACCTCGCCCGTAGAAAGAGCCTTGCGCAACTGCTTGATTCCGACCACCTTTTTAGCGGTCCTTAACTCATCAAGCACCTTTATTTACACCTCCGGCATTGCCAGAAATCTATGCTCACGCGATTTAGGATTATAGCAGAATTCACGAAAATAGTCAATGATTTTTGCAACTTTTGCCGAAAAAATTTTTCTTTTTTTCGGCAAACCGCGTCTTTCTCGGTGATTTTGCTTTAAAGCATAAAAGAATCGGCGGGCTGACGATTGGGTCAGCCCACCGAGTTGTTTTATTTCTTCACAATATTCTCAATAAAGCGCATCAGAATCGTTGCGACCTGTGCGCGTGTTGCATTTGCTATTCTCCTTTTTTCAATCTTTTCAATGTTCTGCCAAGTCGGAATGTATATAAGAAAACTATGACGCTCTTTCACGATCATACCCGATATATTGGGAATAGTCAAGCAGTCTGTTGCAAAATATAATGAGAAAAAGGGGGGTGTTTGCGGTGATTACCTACGACCCGTTATGGGAGACAATGCGAAAAAAGGCATAACGACCTATGCACTCATTAAGAATTATTCCTTCAGCCGCGGGACGCTGGACTCGCTCAAGCAAAACCGCAACATTTCCACAGCGACGATCAATGATCTGTGCCGCATTTTATCATGTAATGTTGAAGATATTCTGAAATATACGCCGGATGCTCCTTAGCCGTCGGTCTTGCCGATGGTTTTCCTATATTTCCCGTGATTTCATTTCCTTCGGCGCTCTCTGTAAGGACAAGCCGCTTTCTTCCGAAATGATACGAAAAAGCGCTGTGCAATCGGGTTTTACCCTTGCACAGCGTTTTTATCGTACGTCTATCCGTATTCGCGGAAATAGCCGCTCTCGCGCATAGACACGAAGTCGTCGTCCGCGATCACGATATGATCAAGCAGCAGGATTTCCAATGCGTCAAGCGCGGCGCGCAGGCGCATTGTCAGATTGATATCCTCTTTTGACGGCAGCGCAACACCCGACGGGTGATTGTGCGCAAGCACCACACCCGTCGCGTTCGCGGTCAGCGCCTCAAGCACCAGACGGCGCATCGGTACATTGGCGGAATTGACGCTGCCGTGCCCGATCAGGCGGCAGTTTAAGACCTTTCCCGCCGCATCGAGGAGGAGCAGATAGACCATCTCGTCCCGCGCACCGTAGAAATACGGCAGAAGGAAGCGCCCGAAATCGGTGCCGGACAGCAAACGGGATTCCCCCTGTGAGCGAGAGAGAAAGTAACGGCGGTGCAGCTCCGGCACAAGGCGGAGGAGCAGCATACTCTGCTCGTCCATCCCCTCGATGACGCGCAGCGCGTCGGCGTCCGCCTCAATCACTGCGGCAATATTGGGATACTGCGCCAAAATACGTTCGGTCAGCACTTGTGCATCATCCGTGCTGAAACGCAGAAGCAGCTCCAACAGCTCAGCGTCCGTCAGCGTATCGGGGTCGCGCAGCAGAAAGCGCCGTGTCAGGCGGTCTGCTTTCATTTTTGTCCCTCCTCAAGCACCTTTCTGAGATATTGCCCCGTATAAGAGCGGTCGCACGCGGCGACCTCCTCGGGGGTGCCGCTGACGACAATATTGCCGCCGCCGTCGCCGCCCTCCGGTCCGAGGTCGATCAGATAATCGGCGGTCTTAATGACATCCAGGTTATGCTCGATGACAAGCACGGTATTGCCCGCGTCCACGAGGCGCTGCAAAACCTCCAGCAGCTTCTGTACATCGTACATATGCAGTCCCGTTGTCGGCTCATCGAGGATATAGAGTGTTCTTCCCGTGGCGCGGCGCGAAAGCTCCGTTGCCAGCTTCACGCGCTGTGCCTCGCCGCCCGAGAGCGTGGTCGAGCTTTGTCCGAGCTTGATATAGCCCAAGCCTACCTGCACAAGCGTTGCAACCTTCTCTCGCAGACGCGGCTGATGCTCAAAGAATTCCAAAGCCTCATCGGCCGTCATCTCCAGAACCTCGGAGATATTCTTACCGCGGTAGAGCACCTCAAGTGTCTCGCGGTTATAGCGCTTGCCGTGGCAGACCTCACACGGAACGTAGACGTCAGGGAGAAAGTGCATTTCGATTTTGACCAGTCCGTCGCCGCAGCACGCCTCACAGCGGCCGCCCTTAACGTTGAAGGAGAAGCGCCCCGCGCTGTAGCCGCGTTCCCGCGCATCGGCAGTCGCGGCGTAGAGGTCGCGGATGTCGGTGAACAGTCCCGTATAGGTGGCGGGATTGGAGCGCGGCGTCCGCCCGATGGGGCTTTGGTCGATCACAATTGCCTTATCGAGATTTTCGATGCCCTCCATATGCTCGTGTTTTCCCGCACGGATGCGCGCGCCGTTAAGCTTACCGAGCAGACGTTTCGCAATAATCTCGTTGACGAGGGAGGACTTGCCGCTGCCTGAGACACCCGTCACACAGGTAAATGTCCCGAGCGGGATTTCCACATCAATTTGATTCAAGTTGTTCTCGCAGCAGCCGCATACTCGCAGAGTTCTGGCGTTTCCCTTTCGGCGCTCGGTCGGAACGGGAATTTTCCGCTTGCCTGAAAGGTACTGTCCCGTCAGGCTTTCGGGCGTGTCCATAATATCCTGCAACGTTCCGTGCGCAACAATCTCACCGCCGTGGATACCCGCGCCCGGTCCGACATCCACGATATAGTCCGCTGCGCGCATGGTATCCTCGTCATGCTCGACAACGATCAGCGTGTTGCCGAGATCGCGCAGACGGCGCAGCGTGTCGAGCAGCTTATCGTTGTCGCGCTGGTGCAGCCCGATGCTTGGCTCGTCAAGGATATACAGCACGCCCATCAGGGAGGAGCCGATCTGCGTGGCAAGACGGATGCGCTGTGCCTCACCGCCCGAGAGCGTCCCCGCCGCGCGCGAGAGCGTCAGATATTGCAGACCGACGCTCTGCAAAAAGCCGAGGCGGGAGCGGATCTCGCGCAGAATCTGATCGGCGATAACCGCCTGTGCCCCCTCCAAGTTTAATGTATCAAGGAATTCCAACTCCTGCTTGACGGACATATCGCAGAATTTCGTGATGGAAAGTCCGCCGACCGTGACCGCCCGCGCAACATCCGAGAGGCGGTCGCCGCCGCAGCGCGGACAGGGCGAGCTTGCCATAAATTCCTCCAGCTCCTTGCGCACCGCATCCGACTGCGTCTCGCGGGCACGGCGTTCGACATTCGGAACAATGCCTTCAAACGCCTGTTCCAAAACGCCCCTGCCGTTGCCGCGCTCATAGTGGAGGGTCAGTTTTTCCCCCTTTGTACCGTACAAAATGACATTTTTTGCCTCCTCCGACAGGGTTTGGAAGGGCGCATGGAGGTCAAAACGGTATTTTTGCGCAAGCGCTTCAAAATACATCCGCGCGATAGAGTCGTTTTTGATATTCCCCCAGCCGCTTGCTTGTATCGCGCCGTCGTAGAGGGACAGCTCGGGATTCGGTATCACAAGCGCAGGATCAACCTTCAGGCGGTAGCCGAGTCCCGAGCATTCGGGACATGCGCCGAGGGGATTATTGAATGAAAACAGACGCGGCGACAGCTCGGGAATCGAGATTCCGCAGTCATCACAGGCATAGTTGCGTGAAAACAGCGTCTCCTCCCCGCTGTCCGGACATTGAATGATCACGAGCCCGCCGCCGTGCGAAAGCGCAGTCTCCACACTGTCTGTCAGTCTGCGGGTAATGTCTCCGCGCAGAACCAAACGGTCTACCACAAGCTCAATTGCGTGCTTTTTGTTCTTCTCGAGCGCAATCTCCTCGCTCAGATCGTAATTAATGCCGTCAATACGGACGCGCGCAAAGCCGCTGCGCCGCGCATCCTCTAAAAGCTTGGTATGCTCGCCCTTTTTGCCGCGCACGATGGGCGAAAGCACCTGAAAGCGCGTGCCCTCCGGCATGGTCAGCACCTTATCGACAATCTGATCAACGCTTTGACGGCGAATCTCCCTGCCGCATTTCGGACAGTGCGGCGTACCGACCCGCGCCCAAAGCAGGCGGAGATAGTCGTAGATCTCCGTAACCGTGCCGACAGTCGAACGAGGATTCTTTGAGGTGGTCTTTTGGTCGATGGAAATTGCGGGAGAAAGTCCTTCGATCATATCAACATCGGGCTTGTCCATCTGTCCCAAAAACTGGCGCACATATGCAGAAAGCGACTCGACATAGCGCCGTCGGCCCTCCGCGTAAATTGTGTCGAACGCGAGTGAGGACTTACCGCTCCCCGAAAGCCCCGTGAACACATTCAGGGCGTTGCGCGGGATCTCCACATCCACATTCTTCAAGTTATTCTCTCTTGCGCCTCTGACGCAAATCGTATCTCGCATGGCTCTCCTCCGGCGTTGACGTTTTTCTGAACCTGTATTATAGCATACACGCAGAAATCCGACAAGCGCGTTTTGCGGAAAAGTTTTGGAAATTCGCTTGCGTTTCCCGGGGAAATAGAGTATGATAGCATTACAATCGACAGAAAACGACGCGCCATTTTTTTCCGCGTAAGATTTTTCCGTTCGGTTAGATACTAATTCCGCACGCAAGTGCAGCCGAAAAGCCGCTTGGCAAAGTGGGATCGGTGTCGGCAGCAGGGAGGATAACAAATGGATACACGGATACAGCAGGTCTTGGAGCTATTCATGCAGCCTGCCTTTCTCGTGCGCGACGACATTGTAACATGGTGCAATGGCGCGGCGCGCGGTATACTTGCTGAGGGGATGCCCATATCAGCCCTACTTGAAAACGAAACAGCTCTTTTCTCGCACTGGTCGCGCGATGGTGTTTTGCAGATCCCGCTGATCATCTGCGGCGTGGAGTATAACGCCTCTGTCTGCGCGACGCAGGATGGCGATCTGTTTGTCGCCTCGCGCCGCTCTCATGAGTTGAATATGACCGCAGCCACAGTCGTCAGCGCTTCGGCGTCCCTGCGCAAGCCGCTGCATATGATGGTCAGCGCCGCAGACGAGCTGTTCGGCCTGTTGGAGGCAGCGCCCGAGGACGCCTCCGTTGCCGCTTCACAGCTCAATCGCTCGATCTATCAGCTCGTCCGCCTTTGCGGGCAGATGTCCGACGGCGGGCAGCTCCTGCTGCACTGTAAGGAGGCGCACCGCGAGCCGACCGACCTTTTGAGATTCTTAGACGATTTTATCCTGAACGCCCGCCCGCTGGTAGAGTCTGCGGGTGTACAGCTCGTCTACACGCCGCCTGCCGCCTCAGTACACGGCGATGTTGATCGCGCACTTTTGGAGCGCGCACTGTATAACCTGATTTCCAACGCTCTGAACTATACGCCGCGCGGCGGCACGATCACCGTCTCCGCGCAGAAGCAGGAGCATCTGCTCCTGCTGTGTGTGAGCGATAACGGCGAGGGCATCGAACAAGGCACGATGTCCACGCTGTTTGAGCGATTCTCCGTCTTTCCGCTCGGTGATTCCCGCTGCGGCATCGGTTTGGGTCTGCCGATGGTGCGCGAGATCGCGCGTCTGCACGACGGCACGATGATGGTTGACGCCAATCCCGGGGGCGGTACCCGTGTAACCTTCTCGCTCTCACTCGAGCCTGCCGCTCTGACCCTGCGCAGCCACACTGTCCGCTACGACTATTGCGGCAATTTCCACCATGGGCTGGTCGAGCTGTCTGACGTTCTCGACACGCGGATGTTTAATCCGTCTGAAATTCAGTGATATTTTTCCCTGCTGCGCCGTATATATAGGGCGGGGGGATGACGATGCCAAACGAACCGAACCGCACACTGCCGCATGAGCTTCGGCTCGACAATCGTTCCAAGCTGTCCGTCAGCGGCGTCAGCGAGGTCGAGAGCTTTGATGAGACAACCGTTGTGCTGCACACGGCGCGCGGCGTTCTTATCATCCGCGGCGAGAATCTGCATCTGCAAACGCTGTCGATCGACGGCGGGCAGGTTGCTGTCAGCGGCACGATCGACTCTTTATCCTATGAAGAGCCGCAGAAGACAGGCGGCTTCTTTCGCCGTCTGTTCGGTTGAATGGAGCTGCCGCTCGGACTGCAGGGCAGTCAATTCCTTCTTTCCGTCGCTCTCGGCGCGCTTTACGGCCTTTACTACGACCTCCTGCGCGGTCTTCGGCGGAATCTGCGCGCGCTGACGCACCTGCTTGATCTTTGCTTTGTGCTTACCTGCCTGCTTGGCAACCTGCTGTTCGCGCTGCTGATCGGAAACGGCGAATACCGCATCTTTATGTTACTCGGCACAGTGCTGGGAATGTGCCTGTGGTTTTTAACGCTCAGCCGCCTTGTGACACGCTTCAGCACCGCATTTTGGCGCTTTTTGACCTTTCCCCTGCGGTGGGTCTGCCGAATGTGCAAAGAATTTCTCGAATTTTTAATAAAAAAAGTAAAAAATCTCTTTTCAAGCGCAAAAAAATCGGTTACAATAAAAAGACAGAAGAAACGTATTTCTCAAAAGAAACCATCGGGAGGCATAAGCAATGCGCCTGTGCAAATCGTCACTCATTACCAAGCTTGTCATACTGGCGGTGATGGTCTACGCCATCGTCACCATCGTCACACTGCAGCCGAAAATCAGCGCGCTGAAGGAAGACCGCGCGGCGCTTGATGCCGATGTCGCCGCCTTACAGCAAGCGAATTTGGAGCTGCAGGAGGATATTGACGCTCTCGGCACGGATGAGGCCGTCATCGAAATTGCCCGCGAGCGTCTGAATCTCGTCAGTGACGGTGAAGTCATCTATATCGACAGCAGCAAATAAACGGAGGAACATACTGCATTTATGGAGTTTACAGTCGGTACATTACTGGAAGGAAAAGTCAAAAGCATTACAAAGTTCGGCGCGTTCATCCTCCTGCCGGAAAACCGCACCGGCATGGTACACATCTCTGAGATTTCCAGCTCCTACGTCAGCGACATCCGTGCGCATTTGACGGAGGGGGACACCGTCCGCGTCAAGATCATCGGCGTTGACGAGTCCGGAAAGATCAGCCTCTCCATCAAGCGCGCAGCGGAGCCGGAGCGCCGTTCGCCCCGTCCCCGTGCCGAAGCGCAGAATCCCGCCGCACCGAAAGCTCCCCTGACCTTCGAGGAAAAGCTCAAGCAGTTCATGTCCGATTCCGACAGCAAGCTCTCCGGCTGCCGCCAGTACGAGCATAAAACGAAATCAAGACGCCGCTGACGCGTCATTCCGCCCCTCGGCAGAGGGGCGTTTTTTACAAGAGGATACCATCATGGAACACGTTTTGATCACCGGCGGCAGCCGCGGTATCGGCGCGGCAAGTGTGCGCGCCTTTACCAGCGCGGGCTGTGCAGTCTCCTTTCTTTATGAAAAAAATCATGCCGCCGCACAAGCGGTCAGTGCAGAAACAGGCGCAAAAGCGATCTGCTGTGACGTCGCAGACAGCACGGCGGTCGAAGCGGCCATTGCTTCCCTGCCGCCTGTGGATGTTCTCATCAACAACGCGGGCATCTGCCACTACGGGCTGATCTCGCAGATCAGTCCCGCGCAGTGGGAGCGTCTGTTTGCGGTCAATGTCGGCGGTATCTACCACTGCGTGCGCGCCGTTCTGCCCGCAATGCTGCAAAAGCAGTCGGGCTGCATTTTGAATGTCGCCTCCATGTGGGGACAGATCGGCGCTTCATGCGAGGCTGCCTACTCCGCAACGAAGGGCGCGGTCATCGCCTTGACAAAAGCACTTGCGCAGGAATTGGGGCCGTCCGGCATTCGCGTCAACTGTGTCTCGCCGGGCGTGATCCTGACGGATATGTGCGCAAGCGTCAGTACAGAGACGCTCATCTCGCTCGCTGAGGAGACGCCGCTCGGGAAGAACGGCACGCCTGAAGAGGTCGCCGAAGCCCTGCTTTATTTGGCGAAGGCACAGTTTATTACGGGACAGAATCTCCCCGTCAACGGCGGCTTTGTGCTGTAGCGCGGGAGCAGACACAAGATATAGACCCACACCAAATTTCTCCCGCAAAAATCTTATTTTTTCTGCATTTGTCCGTGCTTGTCCCTACTGCCGCCGTATGATATAATAGGACTTAACGACACAGCCGCAGAGCAGCTGTCAGACTGTCAAAAAACGATAGTCTTGTCATTGCGAGACCCCGCAGGGGTCGTGGCAATCTCGCAGAATAATTTCGCTTCTTGTATGTTTTCCGGCG
>SFIL01000084.1 GCA_004556205.1 Clostridiales bacterium
CACCATGTTGTTGCACAGCAGCTCCATGTCAGCGTCCGCATCACCAAAGCCTACGATGAGGTTCGACACGGCGGATTTCAGCGCATTGACAGAACCGGAAATAGTGGCTTCCGCTTCCTTGGCGGTCGTACCCGCAATGTCCATGCTTTCCTGCATGACATGGATGGCTTCCACCACATCTGCGTAGGAGGAGATGTCATACTTGACGCCGGATATCTTCTCCGCATCGGCAAGCAGGCGCTCCATTTCCTGTTTTGTGCCGCCGTAGCCCAGCTTGAGGTTGTCGAGCATGGTGTAGTTCTGCTTGGCAAAGCCCTGGTAGGCATTCTGAATGGAGGACATATCCGTGCCCATCTTGTTGGCGTTATCGGACATATCCGTGATTGCCATATCCGCATACTTTGCGGCTTTCTCGGTATCGCCGCCGAGGGACTGGATGAGGCTTGCGGAAAAGCCCGTGACCGTCTCCATGTACTCGTTGGCAGAAAGTCCTGCCGTTTTGTATGCGTTGGCGGCATACCGCTGAATCTCCTGCGAGGAGTCCTTGAACAGGGTGTCAACACCGCCGACCAGCTGCTCATAGTCCGCATAGGCAGCGATGACCTCTTTGCCGAGCTTCACGGCGGCGGCACCTGCGGCGACAGCTACGGCACCGAGCGCCACACCTACGGTTTTAAGAACCTTGCCGAAGCCTTCAAACTTGCTGCCGGATTCCTCTGCGGCTATGCCGCCCTCCTTGATGGCTTTCTCGTTCTCGTCCAGCTCACGGTTCATATCGTTGAGGGCGGCTTCGGCATTGTTGAGTTGGATCTGCCAGTTCTGGGTGCGGCGATCGTTCTCTCCAAAGGAGGTAGCGGCATTCTGCAGAGCCTTGCGAAGGGTGTCGATTTTTGTGGTCTGCTCATCGATCTCTTTTCGCAGCACCTTATTCCGTGCGGCGAGAGCCTCCACGGATTTATCGTTTTTATCGAACTGAGAGGTGGCGAGCTTCATTTCGGAGCCGAGCACCTTGAAAGACTGGTTAATGTCCGCCAGTGCTTTTTTGAATTCCTTTTCGCCCTCAAGACCGATCTTCAGTCCGAAACTGTCTGCCATGTACCGTCACCTCCTTAAATGCCGTCCGGGATAATATCGTCAATGTAGTGTTCGTGAGCGGGAACAGCCTGCCCGTTATACTGTTTCTGGCACTCCCACAGATCCAGCAGAAGTCCAAACGGCATCAGCCACACCTCATCCTGCGACAGATGAAGGTGGGCAAGGCCGTAATAAAGAAGTCGGGTAAACAGCTCCGCATCGGAGACCGTTACCCGACTTGCGCGTTTTTTGTGTCTTTCTCGCTTTCCACATTCCGCTTGGTGCCCTTGTAGAGAGCTTCCGTAATGGCGGTTTTGTATCCGGCGAGATCAAGCGGCGTGGTCAGAAGCTCCACCACATCCTCGGTGAGCTGTTCCTTTGGATGCTCCTTATCCTTGAGGTTGTGGATGAGGATGCTCTGATTTGCCAGAAGCGTGATGAGCCACACGATCTCTCCGATGGCCATTTCAAAGTTCTCGGACTTCATCAGCTTCTCGCCGAGGTTTTCCAGCCCGCCATAGCGACCGGCTATTTCCTTGGTAGCCTTGGTGGTAAGCAGGAGTGTATATTCCTCATCCCCGATGGTGATGACTGCAGTTCTCTCGTTATCCATTGTGCGTTACCTCCGTTAAGTGGTTTTTTCGGACGATGCGGTATAGGTCGGCTCGTAGACTTCCTTATACCAGTTCGTGATAGTCGCAGCGGTCACATCGCCCTCCAGTGCCTCCGCTTTCCACGGGTGCTTGCCGCCTGCGTCTGCCTTGTTGCGGCGCAGAATGGTGCCTTCAATGGTCGGCGTGGAAAATGTAATGCTGTCGCCCTTGGTGGCAAGGTTCGTCGCCGGAATACCGAATTTCACTCGGTACAGCCAGTAATACTTGTACTTGCCGTTGGACTTCTTGGCACGAAAGCCCACCGCCACGGGATCGCCGCCGTCCTCGGATGCGGAAATGAGCACCTTGTTTTTGTCGATGGTCGCACCTGTGAGGTCGGATGCCGCCGCAGAGCCGATATCGTCAATGCCGAGGGAGAGTGTGCCGGATTTGAATTCCTTCACGATCTCCGAAGCGCCGTCATCGGCATAGAGCGTCGCCTCCGCCAGTTCCACCGAAAGGTCAGCGGAGATGGCTTTGGCAAGCTGGGACGGCGTACCGTAGGTTTCCTCACCGGCGTCGTTCTCGGTGATTTTTGCGTAATACAGTCTGTCAAGACCGATCGTTGCCATGATTCATTCCTCCAGTTCGTAGATTTGCGCCACATCAATGGCGTAG
>SFIL01000085.1 GCA_004556205.1 Clostridiales bacterium
GCGCAGTGCTTCGCCGCCGGCGAATGCGAGCTGCCGCACAAAGACGGCGTCCTCCCCGCTCTGGCCGGAGAGATCGGCGAGCTGATTCTCGGCAACAAAACCGGGCGGACGAGCGAAACGGAGATCACCGTTTTCGACTCCACCGGCATTGCTTTGCAGGATATTGCCTCCGCTGCGATCATCCTCAAGGCCTGCGAAAAGCAGAATCTCGGCACGGTCTGCGATATCTGACGAGGGAACGATCCGTAGCCTCATCGCAGGCACGCCCCCTTGCTTTTGCCCGCTATAAACTGTATAATGAAAAAAAGACACGATCCCCCTGTCGGAATGTTCGCTTTCCATCCCTCGGGCATCGTGTCTTTTTGAAACTTTTGACCGGCACCGCACCGTTTCGGTTCCGGCACAGAATTTGCAGCTGGGTGCTATGAACAATGATACACTTTGATAAAACCAATATTGAGGTGACCTCAAACCATACTGTCACGCTCTCCTGTGACACATGGGTCGTGTTTGAACATGATGATTCCGAGACCGTCGCTTTCGGCACGCCGGAATACTGGGATGAGGCAGTTCAAACGGTTTTTGGTTCCGGTTACACCGTATGGGAGATTGTTGAAAAAGCGCTGCCGCGCAGCGCGTGCAACCGGATCACGGATCACAAAAAGGTATGGGGGCTTCTCGGGCTGCCGGAGGGCAAATTCGCCGCGCGCGTGGATTGTGAAGAAAAAAGCGTTTATCTTGGTGCCTCATACGGCCTCAAAACGCTGAAAGACAGCAAGGCATACTCTTATTTCCTGCTCTCCAACGCAGATGAGGCAAGTGCCGCGCGAGTATGGGATGACTTCTGCGGAGAATACGCAGCGCGGCAATGCAATGATTTTATTGGCAGCGCCCTCGCTGTCGCGGCAAAAGAGCGGGACTTTATCGCGCTTTACTACTCCTATACAGATAAAGCCGCGCTGACCGTCGTGTGCACTGCGCCCGAGCGTATAGCCGGTGAGCTCCGCTCCATACCCGTTCCCGATGGGATCGTGCCGCATTACCGCTGCTTTTGGCGGTAACGCCGGTTCGCTAAAAGCGGGGCGGCAGGAATGTCGAATCGTATTTCTTTGCAATACTTTTTGGAGAGGGGATCGCAAACAATGAGGACAAGAACCTGTTACCGTCTCCGGGATGTGAGCTGGCTCGTGCTTTTGCGGAGCAGCACGCAGTCCTCTCCCGTGTCCGCGAAGCGCTGCGGTCTGGAGCTTCCGACGCGCTTTTACGGCAGGGTGCGGGATGATTCGTTTCGCATTCGTCCGGTCGGTATGCGCACCATGGCGTGTATCTGCGGGAAAGTGACGGAACGGGACGAAGAGAAGGTTCTGGAGGTATATCTCCGCCCGCGCAGTCTGATTTGGGTGTTTCTGACAGTGTTTTGCCTCTTTACCGCTCTTTTTGCTTTTTCCCTGTTCGCCGGGCTGATCGCGCGCTCCTGGGGCGTAGTTCTGGCATCGGCGGCCACTCTCGCGGCCATGGTTTCGCTGTACCGTTTTTTCGCCCAGTCGGAAGTTCGCTCCCTAGCCGCGTACTATAAGCCGATATTCAAAAGCTACGGTCTGGAGGAAATCACGCCATGAGCATCAAGGATATCAAAAAGGATGAGGTTCGGGGCTTCAAAATATCCGGTGACGCCATATCGGAGCTTCTCTGGGAGCTGCTGAACAAATCCGGCGACATGCTTTTGGACCTTCCCGACAACTCGGATACGATTTTCCACATGCACTGGGACCGCGAAAAAGACGAGCTAACATTTTACGCGCTGGAGTTCCGTGACCCGCATCCGGTCGATTTCAAAGCTATCGACCGGTATATCGATGAAAACCTCGGTATCACAACGGATTCCGTTTTTCTGCCCAAAGGAAAGCCTTACCGAAGCTTTTCTGTCAGAGAAACGCGCAAGTAACCATGAGAAAAATCCAGTGTATTACAAAACCCTCGCCCCGGACGGGATCGTCCGGGGCGAGGGTTTTCTGCAATTGCAATTATTCGACACGGCCTTCGAGGACCTTGAGATCGTAGGGCTCAAACTTCACGCGGCGGTAGGCTTCCACATCCAGCGGCACGCCGGTCCAGTCGGAGTGCGGCTCGCCGGTCTGCTTGACAAGGACGTCGTAGAGAATGTCATACGTCGTGCCGTCGATCGTCTCGGTCATCGTGCTGTAGGGCAGCGTGCGGTGGTAGGCGATGTGCTGGCCGTGGTTGTTGAAGTGGTAGCCGCAGCGGATGCGGCAGCCGTCCAGCCCCAG
>SFIL01000037.1 GCA_004556205.1 Clostridiales bacterium
TGAGACCTTTCATTAGTCTTGAGGTATGGTAGCTTTATTCTAATGAACTCAATCGCCTTTGTCTATCCCTTTGGTCTCACATCAATTGTATACCTACACCGCAGGAAAGATATGCCACACGTCAGTCCTTGACAAAGTGTGCTTAATAGGTTACAATATGCGCCGAGCAGCGTTTACCGCTCGCTCATCACAACAGCAAAGGAGAACAATTATGAAAAAGATTATTGCAATACTGCTGGCAGCAGCTCTGATGCTGAGCCTTGCCGCCTGCTCCGAAAGCAAGCCCGAGCCGACCGAAGCCCCCTCGTCCGCAGAGACGACTGCCCCCATGGACTCCTCGTCCGACGAGCAGCCGACCGAAACCTCTGCAGAGCCTTCTGACACTGCGAACGGCGAAACCCTCGGTCAGACCCTGCGCGCCGCTTTCCTTGATGCTATGGATAAGAATCCCGAAGCTACGCCGCTTGAGCTTGCAGAAACGCTGATCGGCAATCCCGCAATTCAGTTTGCGCCGATTACCGAGCCGGTCGTTCCCGGCTTCCTGCCCGGCTTCTCTGCGGATATTGACGGCTTTGCAGAAGGCGCGATGTTTGCGCCGATGATCGGCTCGATTGCCTTTGTCGGCTATGTTTTCCGCCTGGAGGACGGCGCGGATGCAGATGCTTTCACGCAGCTCCTGAAGGACAATGCCGATCCCTCTTGGAATATCTGTGTCACTGCGGAAGAAACCGTAATCGACCATGTCGGCAACACGGTATTCTTCGTCATGTGCCCCGGCAACGCAGACTGAGATTGTCTTATATTAAAAACGGACGCGGCAACCACCGCGTCCGTTTTTACCGTAATTGAAAGGTCGGTGAAACACCGTGCTGTTTTCAAGCATCCCGTTTCTCTACTATTTTCTGCCCTGTGTCCTGCTTCTCTATTTTCTCGCGCCGAAAAAGCTAAAAAACGCCGTGCTGCTGCTTTCCAGTCTCGTATTCTATGCTTGGGGTGAACCGATCTATGTGCTGCTGATGATTTCTTCCGTTGTGTCGGGGTATATTCTCGGTCTGCTGATCGAAAAATTCCGCGCAAAGCCGCTCGGCAGCGTTTTTTTGATCGCTTCAGTTGTTATCAGTCTCGGGCTGCTCGGCTATTTTAAGTACGCGGACTTTTTCATCGCGAACTTCAACGCCGTATTCGGTCTTTCTGTGCCGCTTTTGAGAATTGCCCTGCCCATCGGCATCAGTTTTTATACCTTCCAGCTTCTGAGCTACACGATCGACGTCTATCGCGGCACGGTCGCGGCGCAGAGGAATTTTATCACACTGGCTGCATATATCGCGCTGTTTCCACAGCTCATCGCAGGTCCCATCGTGCGCTATGCCGATGTTGCCGCCCAGCTCACAAGCAGGACGCACAGCTTTGATAAAATTGCCCTCGGCATCCGCCGCTTTGTCCTCGGCTTGGCAAAAAAGATTCTGATTGCCAACGCTCTCGGGGAGCTGTGCGACATTTTCCGCGCCTCGGGCGATAAATCCGTCCTTTTTTACTGGCTCTACGCCGTCGCCTTTACCCTGCACATCTACTTTGATTTCTCAGGCTACAGCGACATGGCAATCGGACTGGGAAAGATTTTCGGCTTTGATTTCATGGAGAATTTCCGTTTTCCGTATATCTCTGCGAGCATTACGGAGTTTTGGCGGCGCTGGCACATCTCTCTCGGCTCGTGGTTCCGCGACTATGTGTATATCCCACTCGGCGGCAACCGCGTCGGGAAGGCGAAATGGCTCAGAAACATTTTCATCGTTTGGCTGCTGACGGGCTTTTGGCACGGCGCGGCATGGAATTTTATCGTTTGGGGACTGCTTTTCGCCCTTCTTTTGGTGGTGGAGAAGCTTTGGCTGCAACGGCCGCTGCAAAAAACGAAAGTCCTCAAGCATATTTATGTTCTGTTATTTATCATCCTCAGCTTTGTCATTTTTAATGCCACCGACATGAGGCAGGCGCTTTCCGATCTGGGCGCGATGTTCGGCACGGGGAGCATACCGTTTTACTCCGCAGAATGGAGCTATTATCTGCGAAGCTATGCCGTCATCTTAGGACTTGCCGTGCTCGGCGCGACGCCGCTGCCGCAGAAGCTGCTCGCCGCAGTCCGCAGGCGCAAAGCAGGCGAGACGCTCTTGAACATCGCTGAGCCGATCGTCCTTGCGGTGCTTCTGCTCGTGATGACCGCCTATCTTGTGGACGGCTCGTTCAATCCGTTCCTCTATTTCCGTTTTTAGGAGGTGCAGCATGAACGCAAAGCAAAGAAGTGTTCTTCTGACAATCCTCATGGCAGCGATGCTGCTTGGCATCTCGTTGTGGGCTTGGTGCAAACCTGTCGATCGTTTTTCCGAGAGCGAGCGCCGCGTTTTGCAGCCCTTTCCAAAGCTGACCGCGGATACGCTCCGCACAGGCAAATTCATGGAGGAGTTCGAAAGCTACTCGCTCGACCAGTTCCCCTTCCGCGACGCTTTCCGCACTCTCAAGGCACTGACGGTCTTCAAGGTCTTTTTCCAAAAGGATAACAACGACCTGTTCATAGAGGACGGCTATGTCTCAAAGCTCAACTATCCCCTCCGAGACGAAATGCTCGAACATGCCGCCGAACGTTTTCAATATCTCTATGACAACTATCTTGCCGGGACGGATGCAAAGCTATATTTCTCCGTCGTACCGGATAAAAGCTACTTCCTCGCACAAGAGAACGGCTTCCTCACCCTTGATTATGACGCGTTAGTTGCAAAAATGCGCGAGAAAACGCCCTATTTGGAGTATGTTAATATCATCGACAAACTGAATCTGCAAAACTACTACCGCACCGATACGCACTGGCGGCAGGAGACGCTGCTCCCCGTGGCAAATACGCTCGCGGAAGCAATGGGCGTTTCCCTCTCGGACGAATACGAGGTAAAGACGCTGTCCGAGCCGTTTTACGGAGTCTATGTCGGGCAATCCGCACTGCCCCTCTCGCCCGATACGCTTTCTTATTTGACAAGTGAAACACTGGAGGGCTGCACCGTCACGAGCTACGACACAGGCGTGCCGCAGAGCGTGCCCATGTATGATCTCGCAGCGGCGGGCAGCGCTGACCCTTACGAGCTGTTCCTCAATGGCGCGGATGCGCTCTTGGTGATTGAGAATCCCGCTGCAACAACTGACCGCGAGTTGGTCGTCTTCCGCGATTCCTTCGGCAGTTCCCTTGTTCCGCTGCTCGTCGAGGGCTATGCAAAGGTCACTCTCATAGATGCCCGCTATCTCAATTCCGCTTATCTCGGGAACTTTGTGGAATTCGACGATCAGGATGTACTTTTTCTTTACAGCACCCTCTTGCTCAATGACAGCCTCTCCCTTAAATAAAAACGCAGACCGCTCCGTGCAGCACGGAGCGGTCGCGTTATTTATTCAGAGGTTCCTTAGTTTCCAAAGCCGAAGCCCCACGGGAAGAAGCCCTGCGACTCCGTCGGCGTCTCCTGCTCCTCCGTGTTGTCGATTGCGGACTGCACCTGTTCACCGATCTCGACGGTCATCTCGATCGTCTCACCCTGACGGTAAACGGTCAGCTTCAACTTATCGCCAACAGCAGACGACTGCACAAGTTTAATCAGATCGGACTTGTCTTCCAGCGCCTCGCCATTCACGGCAGTGATAATATCGTTGACCTTCAAGCCTGCCTTCGCAGCAGGGCCGTCTTCGGAAACGCCCTTGATTGCCACACCCTTCGGCAGTCCGTAGCTCTGTATCTCATCGCTGACGTTTGTCACCGTCACGCCGATATAGGGCTTTGCAATATAGCCGTTTTCAATAATGCTCTCGACAATAGAGCGCACGGTATTGATCGGGATTGCAAAACCGATATTGTCGATTGACGCTTCGGACATGGCGTTAGAGGAATACTTGGCGTTGGTAATGCCGACGACCTCACCGTAAAGGTTAAACAGCGCGCCGCCGGAGTTGCCGGAGTTGATGGCGCAGTCTGTTTGCAGCAGATTCATGGTCGTGCCGCCGGAGAGGGTAATCTCACGGTCAAGCGCACTGATGGCGCCCTGCGTCAGAGAGAAGGTCAGCTCTCCCAAGGGGTTACCAATCGCAACAACCGGATCACCGACATTCAGGTTTTCCGAATTGCCCAGCACAACAGGCGTCAACCCCTGTGCGTCAATCTTCAGCACCGCAATGTCATTGCTCGCATCGTAGCCGATCAGCTTCGCATCATAGGCAGTGCCGTCATACATCGTCGCCTTGATGGAGTTCGAGCCTTCCACGACATGGTAGTTTGTCAACAGATAGCCGTCCTCCGTCAGAATAAATCCCGAGCCGGAGGCCGCCGAGGTCGTCTGATAGCCCCAGTAGTTCGTAGTGATCGAGGTCGTAATACCCACCGTGGAATTGACGTTTTCGGCATAGACCTCCGCCGCAGTCTTCAACTCGTCGGTGTCAACGCGCACCGTGTTGATGACATTCGTCTCGCGCTGACCCTCGTAAACCACGGAGGTATTTCCGTTTGCCGACGATTTTCCGCCTGTACTGAGATAATTGCCGAGCAAGGCGCCGCCGAAGCCCATCGCGCCGCCGAGAATCGCACAGCACAGCGCAAGCGCGATCACCGCGCCGGAGCGCATCCCCTTCTTCTCCTTTTTCGGCTTGTGCGGCGTAGGCGGCGTCTGTGGCTGCTGATAGGGCGCGGACTGATAACCGCCCCACTGTGCATAGCCCTGCGACTGATAGTGCGGCGCCTCGTTTACGCGGTAGCTCGCCTGATAGTCCGCCTGTCCGTTTGCTTGATAGCTTTGCTGCTCATTCGCATGATAGGGCGTGTATCCCTCGCTGACCGGCTCCACCTGTCTCTGTGTTTCGTTTGCAGGGTTTTCCTGTTTTTCCGGGTATTCCATATTTTCACACATTGTTATCGCTCCTTCTGCGTTTTTGTTTTATGGCTACATTCTAACCACGAAAGCTGAAGCAAAACTGAAAAATTCTGAAACGAATTGTAAACAATCGCCTCTGCTTGGGGATTACAGTCGCATCTTAGCAGGTAAAACTGAAATTTCTCTGAAAAAGCAGAATGAAAATGTAAAAAAACGATGAACGTTGTGTCTTTCAGCTTCATTTCAGTAAATACTTGTATTATACTATACAGTATACCACATTGGAGGTATTTTGCATGAAAATTCTGATCATTGAGGACGAAAAGCTGTTAGCGGATTCCCTGAAAGCGTTGCTCGAAAGCAAAGGCTTTCACGTTGAGGCAGTCTATGACGGCGAGAGCGGCGAGCTGTATGCCGAGACGGGCGTCTACGATCTGCTGATCCTCGATGTTATGATGCCGAAAATGGACGGCTATCAGGTTGCACGGCAGGTACGTGCGCGGCGGTGCAGTACCCCGATCCTGATGCTGACCGCAAAATCCGAACTGGAGGACCGCATCGCAGGACTGAATGCGGGCGCGGATTACTATCTGACGAAGCCCTTTGACACGCGGGAGCTGCTGGCCTGCATTAACGCTCTTTTGCGTCGGCAGGGCAACGAGGTCAACGAGCTGTCTTACGGCAATACCGCGCTCGATCTCTCCTCCTCCACCCTGCTCTGCGGAGAAAACGAGGTGCGACTATCCGCCCGCGAATTTGACGTGATGCGTCTGCTGCTGCAAAGCAAGGGCGGCAATCTGTCGAAGGAGGTCATTTTATCGCGGGTCTGGGGCTTTGACTCGAACGCGGTAGAGAATCATGTCGAGGTTTATGTCGGCTTTCTGCGCAGAAAGCTTGAAAGCATTGGCTCCAACGTCCGCATTGTCTCCGCCCGCAGATTGGGCTACCATTTGGAGGTGACGGAGGAATGCTGAAGCGGCTTCGGCTGAAATTTATCTGCATCAACATGGCGATCGTCATGCTCATGCTCTGCGTAATTCTCTCACTCGTGCTCCACTCGACCCGCACAAATCTGAAAAACGAGAGCCTGCGCGCGATGGAAAGCATTGCCGCCTCGCCCGATACCCTGATTTTCGGCAAGCCCGGCGAGGACGAGAGTGTGCGGCTTCCCTACTTTCTGCTTTGGATGCAGAACAATCACATTACCATCATCGGCGGTGACTATTACGACCTCTCGGATGAACGAATGCTGCGCGATATTCTGCAGGCGGCAACCGATGCAAGCGAGGAAACAGGCATTTTGGAGGACTACAGTCTACGCTACTACCGCACCACGTCCTCCTTGGGCGATGTCTGCGTCTTTGCAGATGCCAGCGGCGAGCTTGCCACGATGCAGAGTCTGCGCACCACCTGTATCATCATCGGCGCAGTCAGCTTTTTCGTCTTTCTCACACTGAGCTTTTTCCTTGCAAAATGGGCAATCAAGCCGGTGGAGCAGGCATGGCAGCAACAGCGGCAATTTGTGTCCGACGCCTCGCATGAGCTGAAAACACCACTCACCGTCATCCTGACCAACGCCGAGCTGCTGCAATCACCCGAGCAAAGCGAGGAAAGCCGCGCACGGTTTGCGGACAACATTCTTACGATGTCCCATCAGATGCGCGGTTTGACGGAGGAGCTTTTGGAGCTTGCCCGTGTAGATAACGCGCAAAATCACATCACAATGCAGGCGCTTGATTTCAGTAAGCTGATCTCTGATGCGGTGCTGCCCTTTGAGCCGCTGTTCTATGAGAAAGGGATGCCCTTCGAGGCGCAGATTGAGCCGAACATCACGTTGCGGGGAAGCGCGGCACAGCTCCGCCAGCTCCCCGAGATTCTGCTCGACAACGCACAGAAATACGCCTATCCGAACACCAAGGTAACCCTGACGCTGTGCCGGCGCGGTTATTCGCACTGTACTCTCACCGTTTCAGACCACGGCGAAGCACTCACGCAGGAAGAGCTGCGGAATATCTTCAAGCGTTTCTACCGCGGAGATAAGACCCGCGCTATGAATCACAGTTACGGACTCGGACTTTCGATCGCGCAGAGCGTCGCGGAGCTGCATCACGGCACTATCCGCGCCCAAAGCGCAGATGGCATCAACAGCTTTATTGTCGATTTGCCGTTATAAAAAAGATCGCACGGAAGTGGCTGCTTCCGTGCGATCTTTAAGGAAGCTCTGAACAAATCCGCAAGAACGGTCGGCGAGAGATTTTGTCGCAAATTGAGGTTGGAAAACCGCAGGAATACTTTGTGTATTTCAAGGTTTTCAAGCCGAAAAGTTGCGGCAAAAGATCCGCCGATCGCCGCAGCCGATTTGTTCAGAGTTTCCTTAATTCTATCCTTCATCGTCGCGCAAATCATCGCTGGTTTTTTTGCGACATTTACGCGCATTTTCCTCTCGGTGGAGGCGAGCATTTTCCTCGCGTTTCGCAAATTCGTGCGGATCGGAGCTCTCCCAGTAGGCATCCAAGCGGTGATACTGCTCATAGAGCGACCACTCGCTCGGGCTGTAGTAATACAACGCGTTCAGCAGGGAAAACACCTTAAACAGTGCCGCGTAGACCCAAAACAGGACGAACAGGCACAGCAGAAGCGCAAAACAGCCGAGGGAAATCTCCAGCACCGCAGGCGACTCCGCCTTGGCAAAAGCGATCAACGTAAAGACGATTGGAAGCGCCGTCAGCGCGGTCAAAATACTCGTCTCCGTAAAGATCGACCACTGCGGAATCTGTCTGCGCAGTTCATAGACCGTCTCCGCCTTGTAAACGAGCGCTTTGGCGCACTCCGCCTCCGTACCGCGCAGCGGCTCTATCTTGTCGCCGTGTTTCCTGCGGTCGAGCAGCCAAAACACAGCCGTGATCGCTCCGCAGACCGCCAGCGGAATCAGATAGGCAAAACAGATTGAGAACGCAATCACACCGCCGAGGCTGCCGCGCGGAAAATGTTCCACCATAGCGGGTAAGATCGGCATCTCGGCAAAATAGCTTTCCATCAGTGCGCCGCCGAGATACTGCCCGAAATTTACCGTGGCCAACAGGAGATTCAGCAGGAAGATTACTGTTCCCACCGGCTGGACAATCCGGCAAAGCAGCTTGCTTCGCTTGAGCCTGCGTTCTAACTTTACAAGCTCATTCCATGTCGGCTGCACCTGCGCGGCGTTCATCGGCTCTTTTTGTTTTTGAAACATCGTTCGCTCCCCTTTCTCTGTAAACATCTTATTCCTCGAGCAGGCAGACCGCGTGACACGCGATTCCCTCTTCCCTGCCCGTAAAGCCCAAGCGTTCCTCGGTCGTCGCCTTAATATTGACGCGATCCGCCTCCACGCGCAGAGCGGCGGCAAGGTTTCCGCACATCTGCGGAATATATTCCTTCAGCTTCGGACGCTGCGCCAGCACGGTCACATCGACATTACCGACACGGAGTCTCTTTTCCGTGAGTTTTTCCATCACCGTTCGCAGCAAAAGCATACTCGAAATACCGCGATAACGCGCATCGGTATCGGGAAACATCACGCCGATATCGCGCATTCCGGCAGCGCCCAAGAGGGCATCCATAACCGCGTGAACGAGTACGTCTGCATCAGAATGTCCGTCAAGTCCGCGCTCAAAAGGGATCTCCACCCCGCCGAGGATCAGCTTTCTTCCCTCGGTCAGGCGGTGGACATCATAGCCGTGTCCGATTCTCATGTCCGCTCCCTCCGTTTCAAAATTGCCTCGGCTAAAATCAAGTCAGACGGCACGGTGATTTTCAGGTTTTCCTCGCTGCCTGCCGTCAGATGCACAGGATGTCCCGCAGCCTCCATCGCAGAGCAGTCATCCGTCAGCGGAATCCCCTGCTCCATTGCAGAAAGAAGCGCCTGTCGGAGGGTCTCTGTGTAAAACACCTGCGGTGTCTGCACCGCAAAAAGCGTGCTGCGGTCAGGCGTCTGTTCAACCATGCCGTCGCGGGCAATTTTGATTGTATCATGCACCGCAACAGCCGGTGCCGCCGCGCCGTATGCTTCGGCCGCTTTGACCGCCTCGTCAATGACCTCAGCCGTCACG
Organism: Clostridiales bacterium; assembly: GCA_004556205.1. Lineage (GTDB taxonomy): Bacteria > Bacillota > Clostridia > Oscillospirales > Oscillospiraceae > JAZOXB01. The sequence goes on from SFIL01000037.1 coordinate 8,981, forward strand.
AGCGGACGTGCTCCGTCATGAACAGCGACCAAGTCGGTTTTCACTGCTTCCAGTCCGCAAAGAACAGAGGCCGCGCGGTTATCCCCGCCGCAGACGACACACCTCAGCTTTTTCTCCTCACGGCACAGCGTTCGTACCTGCGCAAGCAGCGCCTCGCGGGTGACAATCACGATTTCGTCAATTCTCTCGCTCACGGCAAGCGCGCGCACCGTACGCAAAAGCAGCGGTACGCCGCCAAGCTCGGCCAGCATCTTGTCGATTCCCTGCATCCGCTGCGCCGTGCCCGCCGCGACAATGACCGCCGTACAGCCTTTTCCCATTCTCAAAGCTCCATTACTGTTTTTTTGAATTCCGCGCCGCGCACCATAAAATTCTTGAACTTGTCAAATGCGGCGCTCGCAGGTGAAAGCAGGACAATATCTCCACGCTCCGCTCGCTTCGACGCGGTGCGCACCGCTTCGTAAAAGTCCTCGATCTCCAAAATCTCGGGGCAGCCCTCGCTTGCACGCGCCGCCTGTGCGATCTTGCCGCCGGTCGCGCCCGTGCAGACGAGAAGCTTGACGTGGGCGGCAATCTCGGGTCCGAGGACATCATAAGGGATATGCTTATCATAACCGCCCGCGATCAGAATGACCTTTTGCGTAAAGCTCCGCAGCCCCGCAATTGTGCGGCTCGGAGAGGATGCGATCGAGTCGTTATAATAGGACACGCCGTCCTTGACGCGCACCAGCTCGATGCGATGTTCCACGCCGCCGAAGCTCTTCGCAACCGCACGCACATCCTCATCGCTCACAAGCCCTTCGGTAGCAAGGAGCGCCGCCATATAGTTCTCGACATTATGCAGCCCGGGAATCAAAATATCGCTCTGCCGTAAAATCTCATCATCTCCGCGATAAATTGCGCCATCCATAAAATACACGCCGTTTTTGACACGCTCGCGGCGCGAGAAGCGTTTGACGGTGCCCCTTGCTTCCTCTGCAAAAGACTCGGTAAGGGCGTTGTCATGATTGACAATCAACGTATCGCCTGACTTCTGATGCAGAAAGATATTCTTTTTCGCGTTGACGTATTCCTCCATATCACGGTGCATATCCAAATGGTTTGGTGCAAGATTCGTCACGACCGCGATATGACAGCTATGGTGCAGATCCATAAGCTGGAAGGAGCTAAGCTCCAAAATGACCTTGTCTTCCCTTGTCATCTGCGCCGCCTTGTCCAAGAGCGGCGTGCCGATATTACCGCCGAGCCAAACGCGATGCCCCGCGTGGCGCAGTAGCTCCGCGATCAGCGTCGCGGTAGTCGTCTTGCCGTCCGAGCCTGTCACGCCGATGATTGGGCAGGGACAGACCTCGAAAAATGCCTCCATCTCACTTGTGATCTTCGTTCCCGCCGCACGCAGGGCGACAAGTTCAGGTTTTTCAGGGTGCAGACCGGGCGTACGGAAGGCGATATCTCCGCTGATGTTTTCCAAATAGTCTTCGCCGAGATGCAGCTTCGCGCCCATCCGCTCCAGCGCCAGAACCTCGTCATCCAGCTTTTCGCGCGGCGTGCGGTCGCAGCCTGTTACGTCGATGCCGCGCTCCAGCAGCAGCCGCACAAGCGGGCGGTTGCTCACACCAAGTCCCAAGACCAGCACACGCTTGTTTTTCAGACGAGCAAAATACGCCTCCGGTTCCAAAAACAACGCCTCTTTTCCGCAGATTATCGTTTCATTTTTTATATTATAGCCGACAGAAAGAAATTTTGCAATCCGTTTGACAAAGGAAGAAAAATAAAGTACAATAATACCGCGACCGGAACGGACAGCCGCGTGAATTTGCCGAAAGGCATTTTCATGAGGAAAGTCCGGGCTCCGCAGGGCAAGGATAACGGGTAACGCCCGCCGAAGGCGACTTCAGGAAAAGTGCAACAGAGATATACCGCCCATTCTGCACAAGCGTAGAATGAGTAAGGGTGGAAAGGCGAGGTAAGAGCTCACCCGCCGCATGGGAACATCGCGGCGCTGTAAACTCTATCCGGAGCAACACCGTGGAGGAGACGCATGGTCGTCTCCGAGGAGGTGGCTTGAGCACATCGGCAACGGTGTGTCGAGATAGATGGCTGTCGATCACAGAACCCGGCTTATAGTTCCGATCGCCAAAAATGCTGTAAAACGATATGCTTGTCGTATCGTTTTACAGCATTTCTTTTTTTAGAGCGATTTCATCTGTTCATGATCATCAAATCGAGGTCAACTGCGCCCTCGATTCCCGCGACCGTACCGCTGTCCGTGTATTGCAGGCAGTCAAAGTGATAACGGAAGCTCGGCGTGCTGCCGTATTCTGCCAGCCAAAGCGTATAGTCCTGCAATTTCTCCAGTTCCAAATGTCCGTAGCCATAGGTTTGGTTGAAATACACACCAGCTTGGTATCCCTGCCGCACAACTGCTTCGCAGAACGCGATTGTACAGTCCGTCATCGGCACCGCAGCAGCGCTCTCCACGCGCGAGTCGCCCGCGACCTCCTCCCAGTCGTAAAACACAGGCAGGTCAAGCCGTTCGCCGTCAAGCAGCCTGCAGGCAAAGGCAGCTTCCTCTTCCGCCTCCTCAGGCGTCAGCGCCTGCGAGAAAAAGTATACGCCGATTTTCAGTCCTGCCGACTGCGCACCTTCAAGGTTTTCGCGGAACTGTTCGTCCTCGTAGAGCTTTCCTTCCGTCGAACCGCGATAGCCGACGCGCAGAATTGCAAACTCCACACCCGCGTCCGCGACTGTCTGCCAGTCGATGATACCCTGATGCGTCGAAACGTCGATACCGACCATGGACGGCGCATCTTCATAACGCAGAAAGCCGTCCCGCATCACAAATGCCTCGGCGTTCCATTCGTTCCGCGCCACGGTTGATGCAGGCGGTTCTCCCCGCGAGGGCGAGCGCAGCAGATACAGCGTCGTCCCAAGCGCAATCACCGCCGCAGCGATAATCAGCGCGAGAATCGCCCTACTGAATGGAAGCTTTGATCTTTTCCGTGCCATGCGCCACCGCCTTTCTGAATTCTATTGTATCATGTCCGTCAATCCCCTGCAATTCATAAAAATTTTTCTTGTACGCAGGGCATTTTTATTGTAGAATTGATTCAAACAGTTATCATACGGAGGCTATAATACCATTGAAACGATTCTTTCGCAGGAGCGTTGCTGCGCTTCTGCTTTCGATATTGCCCTTTTCCCTTTCCGCCTGCGGCAAAAACGACGTACAGGACACCAGACCGACCGAGGGTGTCGGTGTGGCAACTGTCAGCGCCGTCGGAGATATCTACCTGACCGATGAAATGCTCGCAGACGCACGCCGGCCGAATGGGTCATATGATTTTTCCGCGCAGTTCTCCGATGTCTGTGCCTCGCTTGCAGTCGCAGATATCACTATCGGCAATTTCGAGGGGAACTTCTGCGGCGCGCCCTACGGAAAGTCCACAGGAAGCTATCCCGATGAATTCGCCGCTGTGCTATCCTCTGTCGGTTTCAATCTGCTGCAAACCGCAAATTCCTACAGTATTTTCAGCGGTCTGAGCGGCTTGCAGCGCACCAAAACGGTCATTGAGGAAAACGGCATGACCGCCGTGGGTACTTATTTTGACTCAGACGACCGCGCCGAGAATCCTGTCGTGATACGCGAAGTCAACGGTGTGCGCATCGCCTTTGTCGCCTTTACCAAGGGCTTCGGAGGCTTAGGTCTGCCCGAAAACGCGGCAAACTGCGTCGATCTGCTCTATAAGGACTATACGACGGATTATTCCGAGCTCGACACCGCCGCGATCGACGCCGTGCTGAATACCGCCAAGCAGGAGAAGCCGGACGTCATCATCGCCTCTCTGCATTGGGGCAGTGAAAATATTCGCAGTGCCGACGAGAGGCAGGAGGAGGCTGCCGACTATCTGTTCCGAAACGGCGTAGATGTTATTCTCGGCTCTCATTCGCATTTGGTCGGGACGGTTGAAAAGCGCACCGTTACCTTGGCAGGCGGCACAACAAAGGATGTTGTGCTTGCCTACAGTCTCGGAGACTTCTGCGCTGCGGGAAAGGGCGCGTGCAATGCCTCTTTAATTTTGAATTTGGAATTCACCCGCGATCACGCAAGCGGCACGACCGCGATCACCGGTGTCAGCTACACGCCGGTTGCCGCCATTGACCGCGGCTCGAAGGAGAGCGACCGTTATGCCGTAATCGACATTGACAACGCGCTTATGCTTTATGACAGCAATTATTATGACCGCATCAGCGCAGACCTCTATCAGACGCTTTTGGAAAAACGTCAATCCCTCATTCTCCGCCTAACCCCCGACAAAGCACCGTAAGGGCGGCTATCATCCGCCCACGTGCAGGAACTGCCAAATAGATTCAGACTTTCGTGAATGGCATACCGTCAGCCAAAGCAACCTATTCACTATTCATTATTCGCTGCTCACTTCAAAACAAAAACGACGCCCCTATGAGGCGTCGTTTTGTTTTGACGTTAATCAGCCGTTCTCGCGCATCTTTGCGAAGCACTCGCTGCAATAAACGGGGCGATCGGTCTTCGGTTCAAACGGAACGCGAGCCTCGCCGCCGCAGTTCGCGCAGACAGCGGTGAAATACTCTCTCGGGCTGCGAGCAGCATTCTTGCGAGCGTCACGGCAAGCCTTGCAGCGCTGCGGCTCATTCTGGAAGCCTCTTTCAGCATAGAACTCCTGCTCACCTGCGGTGAACACGAACTCTGCGCCACATTCCTTGCAAACTAAAGTCTTGTCTTCGTACATGTTGGTTTACCTCTCTTGATAAGTGATTTGCCCTGACGCTATTTCCATCAAAAAATGCTTGCTG
>SFIL01000004.1 GCA_004556205.1 Clostridiales bacterium
TCCTCGCAATGACACGAAAAGGCGATCCTATTTTGTCATTGCGAAACCAGTGCGCACACTGGTTGTGGCAATCTTGTGTAGGCACTTTCAGCCGATCGTTCCTGCATGAGATTGCCACGGCGCAGGCGCCTCGCAATGACACGACAGGAGTTGTGCTACGGACGGCTGAGGTAGCTGTCGCAGATCTTGCGGGCTTGGTCTGCGACGGTGGGTTCGTCGATGCGGGTCAGGTGACCGTTTTCTACGGTGATTTTGCCGTTTACAATGGTATAATCGACTGCGCCGCGCAGGCCGACGGTGCCGAACAGGTTTTTTGGGTCATAGGTCGCACCTACCAGCTCTAAGCGGCGGGAATCGACGAGGAACAGGTCGGCGCATTTTCCAACCTCTACAGAGCCAATGTCGGTTCTCCCGAGCAGAGAAGCGGAGCCGCGCGTCGCCATTTTGAGCACATCATAGCCCGAAGGGGCTTCTTTCGATGAATTCAGGCGGTGCAGCAGGAAGCAGACGCGAATCTCCTCTAACAGATTTGAACCGTCCTGTGAGGCGGAGCCGTCCACCGCCAAACCGACCTTTACGCCGCGCGCCAGCATATCCGGAATGCGCGCGATGCCGGACGAGAGCTTCATATTGGAGATCGGGCAGTGCGCGACGCCGGTGCCCGTTTCCGCGAGCAAATCCAATTCCTCATCTGTGAAGTGGATGCCGTGGGCGTACCAGACATCGTCTCCGATCCAGCCGAGGGACGCCATATACGCCAAGGGACGCAGACCGCAGCGGGAGAGCGTATAGTTTTCCTCGTCCTTTGTCTCGCAAAGGTGCGTATGCAGGCGCACACCGTATTGCCGTGCAAAAATTGCCGACTGCCGCAGCAGCTCCGCCGAGACGGAAAACGGCGAGCAGGGCGCAAGGACAATCTGCCGCATTGAGCCGAAAGAAGGGTCGTGGTACGCTTCAATCACATGGGCGCAGTCCTTCAAAATTGCATCGACACTCTGCACCACGCTGTCCGGCGGCAGTCCGCCGTCTTTCACGGATAAGTCCATACTGCCGCGCGAGCAGACCATGCGGATACCCAAGGCATCGGCGGCTTCCAGCTGCGTGCCGATCAGATCACCCGCGCCTGCGGGAAAGACATAGTGATGGTCAAAGCAGGTGGTGCAGCCGTTTTTCATCAGCTCGCCCATACCGGTCAGCGAGGAATAGCGCACAACCTGCGTGTCGAGATTCTTCCAAATTTCATAGAGCGTCTTGAGCCAGTCAAACAGCTCCATGTTCTGCACCTGCGGGAGATTGCGGGAGAATTGCTGATACAGATGGTGGTGCGTGTTGATCAGGCCGGGATAGCACAGCAAATGCGTGCCATCAATCTCGCGTGCGGCGCTTTGCGGGAGATTTTTTCCGATGGCGCGGATGATTCCGTCCTTACAGTAGACATCCACACCGTGCAGGAGCGTGTCGTTGTCGTCACAGGTGACAAGGGCGGAGAGATTGCGGATCAGCAGATCGGACATGGGAGAGCCTCCTTTCAAAAAATCGGTTCGGTCAGTCAACTTTTACTTCGCCTGCCAGCACGCGTCGGTAATCCTCGTAATTCTTGCGCAGGAGGGCAGGCGTGTCCAGCTCGTAGGGACACTTTGTTTTGCATACGCCGCAGGAGACGCAGTCTTCGATTTTGCGCATCTCCGCCTGCACCTCCTCCGAGAGCCAACCGGCGGAGGGCGCGCGGCGGAGCATCAGCGACATTCTTGCGCATTGGTTGATCTGAATGTGGGCAGGGCAGGTGGGCACGCAGTAGCCGCAGCCGCGGCAGAAATTGCCGGTCAATTCGGCGCGGTCTTTTTCAATCGAGGCGCGCAGCACGTCGTTCAACTCGGCGGGATGCTCGAAAAACGCGAGCCACTCATCCAACTCGGATTCCCGCTGAATGCCCCAGATGGGCAGCACATTGTCAAATTGCGCGATATATGCAAAGGCTGCGGCAGAATCGGTGATGAGTCCGCCTGCAAGCGCCTTCATGGCGATCAGCGCCATGCCTGCCGCCTTGCACTTGTCCGCAAGGGCGCGCTCCCGTTCGGAGGAGAGATAGCTGAAGGGGAATTGCAGCGTCTCGTACAGTTCGGAATCTATGATCTCCTCGGCGACGCCGATCTTGTGCGCGGTGATGCCGATGTGGCGAATTTTTCCCTGCCGCTTCGCTTCCAACATACATTCGTACATTCCCGTGCCGTCGCCCGGACGGTAGCATTGCGGAACACAGTGGAGCTGATAGAGGTCGATGCAGTCGGTTTTGAGCAAACAAAGGGAGGTGTCCAAGTCCTTCCAAAAGGCTTCCGGCGTGCGCGCCTCGGTCTTGGTGGCGAGGCAGATGCCGTCCCAATGTCCGCCGAAGGCAAGCCCGAGCTTTTCCTCGCTGTCGGAATAGGCGCGGGCGGTGTCAAAGAAGCGCATCCCGCCGTCGCGCGCCTTATGGAGCAGCCGCGCAGCGCGCCGAAGGCGTTTTGCGGTACGGTGATATTTCCGCAGAGTGTCACGGTTTTCATGAGTGTATCCTCCTGTATTTTAGGAAGCTCTGAATAAATCCGCAAAAGCGGCCGGCGAGAGATTTTGTCGTAAACCGAAAAATTGCGGCAAAGGATTCGCTGAGCACCGCCGTTTTGTTCAGAGCTTCCATTATCCCGCAGAGCGGTCGATATTTACGGGCGAGCAGTACATGACGATGACAATATCGGGCTGCATCTCGTCACGGTAGGCGTCGAGACTGCCGTTGAAATTTCCGTTTGCAGCGCGGACGTCGATCATATCGATCTGCCCGCACAACAGCGAGAGGTAGGGTGCGACAACGGTGGAATACGAGTCGTGGATCAGCAAAACACGCAGCCCATCGGGGTTTTGGTTGTTGGTGATGCGTGTGAGCGGACGGTTGCCGCAGAGAATCGACTCATAGGTACTCAATCCGTAATAGTCCTTCGTTTCCAGCATGGCATGATCGAACACCGTATCGAAAAAGCTGCCTTGCACGTCAATTCCTTTATCGGGATGCTCGACGCGCAGATCGGTTGCAAATTCGGGCAGGAGAATGGTGAAGTCGTCGGGCGCGATGTAGCCGCGCGTCACCCTGCGCCCCTGTGTGCCGAGATACCAATCGGAATAGGTCGTTTCGGTGAAGTTTTCTTCGGACAGCAGGGCTGTATCAAGGGCAAAACCGCGCTCACACAACGCCTCCGCAACCGTTCGCGCCGCCCACAGGCCTGCCGCCATCGTCCAATGGTGGTCGGTGCGGAAATACAGCCCGTAATGTGATAAACCGTCCTCGTGCAGCGCCTGCCGCAGGTCAAGCGTGTCGATGCCGCCCGCTTGCAGCAGGGCAAGATGGCGGTCTAAATTTTGGTTGATATAGCTCAATTCACCGGGCGGCATCTGATCGTCATATTGGCAGACCTTCTGCGGTACTTGGATATAGAGCAGCGGAATGTCGGCGCTCTGCGTCATTTCCTGCAGGCGCAGCACACTGTCTGCGATCTGCCGTTCCGTCTGCTCGTCGGTCTGATTGACAATCGTTGTCAGATAACCGTTGTTCAGCAGAACGATTTCGTCGGTTTTTGTCTGATATGTTGCTCTGCGGAACGCGCCGCACAGCTCGAGCAGCGTCTGCCGCCCGAAAAGACAGTCGCGACTGCTGTCAAGCCGCGCTTGCAAATCGGCGATCTTATCCGAAAAGGTTTGTTTGCGGGCGGGCGCTTCCGCCTTTTGCGGCGCGGGTGTGCCGAAGGGATAGCGTGCACGCCAGTCGATGCTTTGCGAGGCTTCTCTCGGCGCCTCCGAGGCAAAGAATTTGCCGTAGAGCATAGATCCGCCGCCGACAAAGAGCAGTAGGAGCACGCAGACACACAGAAGGTTGGTGGGTGAGAATCGTTTCATGGCGGGTCCCTCAGAAATTGAAGTAGATAAAGGGGTCATAGGTGCTGTTCAGAATGAAGCCCACGGTCAGCAGGAAGACCAAAAGCTGGAACAGCGCAATCAGGTATTGCACGGCGGGCTTTTCCGCAAGCTTTCGCTTTTTCAGCCACGGTACGAGCGGGAAGCTCAGAATGCCGCCAAGCAGGAAATAGATAAAACCGTTTGTCAGCGCGATGCTTGTCTCACCGTTCCAAAGCCCGCAGGGTGCGCGGAAAAACAGTGCGCGGAAAAACTCGACCGCCGTGCCGAGCGATACGGCGCGGAACAGCACCCAGCACAGCCCGACCGCAAGCAGGGTGTAGGCGCGCCCGAGCAGAGAGGGAAGCTTTTGCAGAGGAGTGTATTTTTCCAGCATCAGCAGGACGAAATAAGCCAGTCCCCAGAGGATAAACGTCCAGTTCGCACCGTGCCAAAGGCCTGTTAAGAGCCAAACGACAAACAGATTAAAAAGATGTCTTGCAGGGCGGACACGGTTGCCGCCCAGCGGGATGTAAACATAGTCCCGAAACCAGCTTGACAGCGAAATGTGCCAGCGCCGCCAAAAATCGGTGACGCTCCGCGCGGCATAGGGATAATTGAAGTTCTCGTTAAAGCGAAAGCCGAACATCCGGCCAAGGCCGATTGCCATGTCGGAGTAGCCGGAGAAGTCAAAGTAGATTTGCAGGGCGTAGGCGCCCATGCCGAGCCACGCCAGCCCTGTCGTCAGAACGCCGCCGTCAAAGGCGAGATCGGCAGTCTTGGCGAGGTTGTTTGCCAAAATGACCTTTTTCGCAAGTCCCCACAGAAAGCGGCGCAGACCCTTGGAAAAATCCGTCCAATTCTCCCGACGCGAGACGATCTGCTCCGCAACGGTTTCATAGCGGACGATCGGTCCTGCGATGAGCTGCGGGAAGCAGGCGATATACAGCCCGACATGGAGCAGATTCTTCTGCGCCAGCGCAGGCTTGCGCTTGACGTCGATGACATAGGAGAGCGCCTGAAAGGTGTAGAACGAGATACCGATGGGCAGCTCCAGTCCCGCAAGCGGCAAGGTCAGACCGAGCAGATTGTTGCAGTTCGTGATTGCAAAGTCGAGGTATTTGAACACGAACAACACGGATAAATTGAACACGGCGGCAAGCGCCACGACAACACTGCCGTTTTTGCCCGCGCGGATGGCAAGCCCGAACAGCCAGTTGACGAGGATAGAGGCAAGCATCAAAAGGACATACAGCGGCTCACCCCACGCATAAAACGCGATGCTCGCAACGAATAGAAACGCATTGCGGAAGGTGCGTCCGCGCACAAGGGGATTATAGTAGATCAGCAGGGTGAGAGGCAGAAACAGAAAGAGAAAGGTTGCAGATGAAAAAACCATAGTTCAATCCTCGGTGGGTAGATTGTGCAAGAGCGGATTTGTTCAGAGATACCTTAAGTCGGTTTGGGTAGATTTTGCAACGGGCTGTGCTGTAAGGCAGTGCGGCGCGACTCCTCATGCAGCGCGCAGATGACGGCGGCAATCTTGTCGTTTGTGCGTTCGATCTCGCCCAAAAGCTCGTTGGCCGAGACGCGCAGCACGCCGCTGCGAAGCGCAGAGAGCTGAATGAGCGCATCGCTCGTCGCCACGCGGACACGGTAGTTTTTGCCGATTTTGCCGACAAGGGCTTCAATATAGAGATCGGCGCTCTCATTTTCCTTGGTATAGACTATGCGGAGGTTATCGCGCCGTGTCTTTGCGCCGACGCCGCCCTTGACACGGTAGCTGTCGAACACGACCACCGTATCACACGGACGGTAGCCGCAGTAATTGCTCAAAATGTCAAGCAGACGCTCCCTTGCGCCCGCAAGGTCGTTTTGCGCCTGTTCGCGCAGACCGTCCCACGCGAAGATCATATTGTAGCCGTCAACGATCAGATATTCCTGCTTGCGCGGCGGCAACGAGATTTCCTCTTGCGCAGTCTGCACAGGAGGACGGTAAAGCGGGCGCTTATCCGGCCCGAACTCCCGCTCGATGATTTTTTGCAGCTCGCGCTCGTCGAGATCGACATTCTGTGTCCGCACGCGAACAGGCGGCGGCGCTTCCTCCTTCGTCTCGCGCAGGACGCTTTCCAGGTGCATATAGGAGAGAACCTCGTTCCATTTGACGTTCATGCCCGCGCCGTGGGAACAAAACACGGAATCAGGCGTGTTGTCCAAATCCGCTTCGGGGTCATAGCCTGCTTCCTCGAGCACCTTTTGCGCATTATGGCAGGGCGCGTAGCCCTCAACTTCACAGACAAGCTTGCCCTGCCCGCGCGTATAGGCGACAACCTCGGACATATAGGACTGCATCTCCGATACGGGCGCACTGCCCTCCAAAACGGTCATCTCGCCCTCCTGCACAGGAGCGACGAAGGAGCCGCCCATCGCGCGCAGGTCGTTGATCGCACGCCCGAGCTGTGCTGCGGGAACGGTCAGACGGAAACGGTAAAACGGCTCTAACAGGACGCTTTGCGCCTGCATCAGTCCCTGCCGCACGGCGCGGTAGGTCGCCTGACGGAAATCACCGCCCTCGGTGTGCTTGAGGTGGGCGCGTCCCGCCGCAAGGGTGAGTTTCATATCGGTGATCGGCGCGCCGAGCAGGACACCGAGGTGTGTCTTTTCCTCTAAATGCGTTAAAATGAGGCGCTGCCAGTTGCGGTCGAGGACATCCTCAGAGCAAATGCTGTCAAATTGCAGTCCGCTCCCGCGCGGGAGCGGGGACAGAATCAAATGTACCTCCGCGTAATGGCGCAGCGGTTCGAAATGCCCGACACCCTCGACGGTATTTGTAATTGTCTCGCGGTAGGAAACGCGTCCGCCGTCGATGGTGACCTCAAGACCAAAACGCTCCGAGAGCAGCGCTTTCAGTATTTCAATTTGCACCTGCCCCATGAGCTGGGCGTGAATTTCGCGCAGACGCTCATCCCAAACGATGCGAAGCTGCGGTTCTTCCTCCTCCAATTCGCGGAGTTTTGGAAGCACCGTGCGCACGTCCGCACCTGCGGGCAGACCGATGCGGTAGGTCATCACGGGCGCAAGCAGGGCGCTTTTGCCCTCCGCCTGCGCGCCGAGACAGTCGCCTGCAAGCAGGGAGGAAAGCCCTGTGACCGCGCAGACCGTTCCCGCCTCGGCAATCTCCGCCTGCGTGTAGTCCGCGCCCGAGTAAAGCCGAATCTGTGTGATCTTCTCCTCCAGGCGTGTGCCGCCGCGCGGGGTATAGGCAATGGGCATCCGCACGCGGAGACTGCCGCCCGTGACCTTCAGAAAAGTCAGGCGGTTTCCCTGCGCGTCGCGGGCGATCTTATACACCCGTGCGGCAAATTCGTCCGGATAATACGGTTCTTTGGTAAAACGCTCCAATGCGGAGAGCAGCGCGTCCACGCCGTCTAAATGCAGCGCTGCACCAAACAGGCAGGGGAAAAACTTCTCCTCCGACCAGAGCGTGGCTACCGTCTCGTCAGGCAAAGCGCCGTCAGCAAGATAGGCTTCCAATGCTGCTTCATCGCAGAGAGCAATAGCTTCAGAATCGCTCAATTCCACGCAAAATTCGCTCAAATGTGCTTTTGCGTCCGCCAAAAGACGTGCCTTGTCCGCGCCTGCGAGATCCATTTTGTTAAAAAACAGCAGGGTTGGGACATGATAGCGGCGCAGGAGTTTCCAAAGTGTCTCCGTATGCGCCTGTACGCCGTCTGTGCCGCTGACGAGTAAGATCGCATAATCCGGCACTGCCATGGCACGCTCCGCCTCGGGCGCAAAATCGACATGGCCGGGCGTATCGACGAAGGTGACGGAGAGCCGCTCCGTTTGAAAGCGCGCCTGCTTGGAAAAGATCGTAATGCCCCGCGCACGCTCTAAGCGGTGGTTATCCAAAAACGCGTCGCCGTGATCGATCCTGCCAAGCTGCCTGCGCTGTCCCGAACGGAAGAGCAGCGCCTCAGAGAGCGTTGTCTTGCCCGCGTCAACGGGCGCAAAAATGCCGAGTACAATGTGCTTCATCGACAGATCAAGCGAAGGATTGCGTCCAAATCTTCCTGCCCGTTCTCCACATGCAGATCATGCGGCTCGTGATCAAAGCTGCCGTGCTTTCGTTCGAGCATCGCGGCAACGGGCAGCGGGAGCGTCCCGCCCATACGTTTGGCGAAGCGCTCCTGTATTACGGGCAGCGGCGCGGTCACAAGAATGCGCACGCAACGCTTCGGAAGAAGGGACAGATTTTCCTTTTCCGTCGTGACAAAAATGATGTTACCGTCGCCGTCGGCGGCATTTTCCAAAAGTGCGCGGAATTTGCTCCGCGCCTCGGCTTCACTCTTGGCAAGGCGGAGATAGTCCTTGCCGTGGTAGAGTGTCGCTTTGCAGTAGGGAAGGAGCCGCTGTGCGAGGGTGGTTTTTCCCGTGCAGCTTTCTCCGAAAATACAAATCAGCATAATTGCCTCCTATGGCTTGCAAGTATGAAAATTTTACGATATAATGCGAATATACGAAAGGAGAGAAGAAAATGTTTTCACTCAAGCCTTATTTCCCGCCCGATTTTTCCGAGCCGAGATTCCAAAACGCACCCGAGGCCGTCTTAAAGCCCGCACCCTTTGACGGTGTCGCGCCCGAGCACTATCACGCCATGAGCATCTTCCCCGAGTATTTCAAGATCGGAGGACAGTGGCTTTTGGCGGAGGAGAGCCGCATGGACTGCGTGGCGGTCTATGAAAACGGGAAAATCGCCGTTCGTGAATTCCGTCTGCTGAAAAAGGGTGATTTGATCGTCACAGGACGCACGGAGAACTGCGAGGAGGGCATCTATATGTATCCCGACGGCTTCCACGAGCAGAAGGCGGAGAAGGACACTTTTGCCTTCCGTCAGAACCGTTCGCGTGAGACGGCGTTCTCCCGCGACTATGACGAGCTTTACGAGTTGTTAAAATACGAGCGCGACCACGGCAAGATCGTCTGGGTCATGGGACCGGCTTTTGCCTTTGATGCCGACGCGCGCCGCGCCATGTCGAAGCTGATCGAAAACGGCTATGTCCACGCGGTTTTGGCAGGCAATGCCCTTGCCACGCACGACTTGGAGGGTGCGTATCTGCGTACCGCCCTCGGGCAGGATATTTACACGCAGGAATCCATGCCGAACGGGCATTATAACCATCTCGACCTCATCAACCGCGTACGCTATCACGGCAGCATCAAGGCATTCATTGAAAAGGAACACATTGACAACGGCATTATCTACAGCTGTGAAAAGTACGGTGTTCCCTATGTCCTCGGCGGCTCTATCCGCGACGACGGTCCGCTGCCGCCAGTTTACGGCGATGTCTACGAGGCGCAGAACGCAATGCGCGATCAGATTCGCGGCGCGACAACGGTGATCTCGATGGCGACGATGCTGCACACCATCGCCACGGGCAATATGACCCCGTCCTACCGCGTCCTGCCCGACGGCACGGTGCGGCAGATCTATTTCTACTGCGTCGATGTGTCGGAATTCGTTGTCAACAAGCTCGCCGACCGCGGCAGCCTGTCCGCGCGCGGCATCGTGACGAATGTGCAGGACTTCGTCGTGAACCTGCAAAAAGGGTTAGGACTTTGATTTGTGGATGACTGTAGGGCGGGGACATGTCCCCAACCTACAATGGATTTTTCCTTTATTCGGCGGCGTCGGATTCTTCCGGCGCTGCTTTTTTTGCTTTTTCTTTCAACTGTGTGACAAGCGGCAATAGGGCGTTGACCAACCCCTTTGACTTTGTCTCCTCCTCGGCGACGTGGAGAACCTGCACTTCTTTGCCGCAGACGGCGAGGAAGGAGAGCGGCGTCTTGGTGATCTTTACGCCCGCACCAGCCATGATGCTGTCGGCCTTTTTCTTCTGTGCGAGGTCGGAGCCGCCGCCCGTAAAGCCGCACGAGAGCTTGGAGATAGGGATAACCGTGACCTCACCGATGACGATGGGCTCGCCTGCAACGGACTGCTCCTTGGAAAGCGTCCTTGCCTGTGCGGCGGTAAATTCGAAAATTTTCAGAAGTTCACTCATGGCATTACCCTTCTTTCTTGAAATTTTGCTTGACATAGCGCCAAAGCAGGCCGCAGGCGAAGCACAAGAAGTGCCACGGGCGGTAGTTGAGCTGGCCGTCAAAGTCTGCCTGTGTTCCCTCGGTGTCATAATCGCAGCGGATGTCCACGGTGCGGCGCTTGAATTTCATCGCGGAATCTAAAAGCGTGATCAGGGGATAGACTGCCGCGCAAAGCGTTCCGTAGTGCAGCGCCGCCTCGGCGGGATCGCCGTCGCCGCTGACAATGTGCAGGTCGAATTTTTTGAACACGCCTTTTTTGAGCAGCCTGCCGATGCGGCGAAGCAGAGAGGCGACGGCTTCGGTCACGCCGCGCAGGACTTCCGAAAGCCCCTTTTCGCCGATCGCCTTTTTCGCGTTTGCAGCGCTGCTGATGTCCGCCAGACCGAGGAAGGACAAAAACGACTGCACAGCGCCGCCTGAGGTGGGCTTTTTTTCTTTTGCCGCCTTTTCAGCGGACGGCTGTTTCTTCGGAAGGTCCGACTTTTCGCTGTCGGCAAGCGTCAGGAAAGCGTATTTCACGCGGTAACGCAGCCCGCCTTCAGGCGTGTAATTTAGGAAAATGCGCACAGGCAGCGCAAAAAGCAGGACGAAAAACGCCAAAATGCCGAGAATAACCCATAACGCCGTCACGTGCCGCACCTCACCAAAATAAAATCTTTTCCTATATTATAATGCAAGCACGGCAGATTTACAAGTCCGTCGAAAATTATTTGCCGCAGCCTTCTGCAGAATATTCGGCAAAAAAACGAAGCACGGTCGAGAAAATGAAAGAAAACTGTTGAATGTTGCCAAATCATGCGCTATAATCAGAGCAGACAATATAAAAAACAGGAGGAATTCAGCATGGGAAAATTCATCATTCGTGAAACTGCAACCGGTATCAAGTTTGATCTCAAGGCCGGCAACGGTGAGGTCATCGCCACCTCGGAGGTCTACAACAGCGAGGACGCTTGCCGGAAGGGAATTGCCAGCGTGCGGAAGAACGCGCCCGTTGCCGCCGTCGAGGATCAGACCGTCGAGGGCTATGCCGAGCAGAAGCATCCCAAGTTTGAGGTCTATGCGGACAAGAAGGGCGAGTTCCGCTTCCGACTGAAGGCGACCAACGGACAGATCATCGCAACGGGCGAGGGCTACAAGGCAAAGGCAAGCTGCCTCAACGGGATCGAATCCGTCAAGAAAAACGCTCCCGACGCGGAGATCGTCAAGGAGTAAGCATATGGATATCAAGGCAAAGATCGGTGAGATCACCGACAAGCTTAAGAACGATCCGAAGCTGAAGGAGGAGTTTACCAGGAATCCCGAGGGTGCAATCGAAAAGCTCCTCGGTGTGGACATTCCCGACGGCGCGGTCGATAAGATCGTCGATGGCGTCAAGGCGAAGCTTACCGGCGATAAGCTCTCCGGCGCGGCTGACGCGCTCAAGAAGCTGTTTTGACGGAAAAACAGGGCTGAAACACCCGATATTTTCTATCAAACGCTGTTGAAGAACAGAAAATTCCCCGCAAAAATCAAGAGACTGTCTCGATTTTTGCGGGGGATAGTTTTGCATTATCGGGCGTTTTTGCAAGGCGGCTGCGGCGAAGCAAAACATCCGCTGAAAACCATTTGACGCATCGCGCGGGGTGTGCTATGATGAGGACTGCAAAAAACCTCTGTTCGGCACCGATTGTACGGAGAGAGCTTTGAGGCATAGATATGAAAGAGATCAATTCCTTTTCCAAGGGCATCCGCAACGGCCTGCCAATCTGCTTCGGATACCTTTCCGTCGCATTTGCCTTTGGCATTTTCGCTGGCGGCAGCGGCTTATCGGTTGCGGAGGCACTGCTGATTTCCGCGACGAATGTCACCTCGGCAGGGCAGCTTGCCGCCGTGCCGATCATTGCAGGCGGCGGGACGCTGTTGGAGCTTGCGGTATCCCAGCTCGTGATTAATCTGCGCTATGCGCTGATGTCCGTATCCCTGTCGCAGAGGCTCGGCGGGAGCGTACGGCTGCGTGACCGCTTTCTCATCGCCTTTGTCAATACCGACGAGGTGTTTGCCGTCGCGATGGCGCAGAATGCTTCGGTGGGCAGACGCTATCTCTACGGACTGATTCTCACGCCCTACATCGGCTGGAGCCTCGGCACACTGCTCGGCGCGGTTGCGGGAAATCTCCTGCCTGCTGTGGTGATCTCCGCGTTGGGACTTGCAATCTATGCGATGTTCATTGCCATCGTACTTCCGAAGATGAAGAAGCACCGTCCGACGGCGATTTGCGTGGCGATTGCCGTTGCGTTGAGCTGCGCGTTTTATTATATCCCCCTGCTGCAGCGGGTCCCGTCGGGCTTTTCCGTCATTCTTTGCGCCGTGATTGCCGCGGCGGTGATGGCGCTTCTTCGACCGATAAAGGAGGAAGCCGATGAGTAAACTGCCCTTTTTCACTTATTTGGCCGTCATGGCGGGCGTGACCTACCTCGTGCGGATGCTCCCACTGGTGCTGGTAAAGAAAAAGATTCAAAACCGCTTCTTGCTGTCCTTCCTGTATTATATCCCTTATGCGGTTTTGAGTGTTATGACGATTCCCGCGATCTTCTACGCGACGGATTACCGCCTCTCGGCTGTGATCGGCTGCGTGGTTGCCCTCATTCTCTCATTTATAGAGCAGAGCCTTATAAAGGTCGCTGCCGCCGCCTGCGCAGCGGCGTTTTTGACCGAGGCGGTATTGCGTTATGTGATCTGACTGACCGCGCCGCAGGCGCGGAATATGTTGTCTGCAAGGCAGTGTATTTTGCGGTTGACATTTCGACAAAAACTTGCTATATATGACGATGGAATCTTGCTTGAGGGGGATATATATGAAGTGCGGTCAACGCGTTTGGTGGGATTATTTTGTTATCATTTTTGCGGCATCGCTGTTGGCGTTGAGCTACCATATTTTTATTTTTCCGAATGAGTTTGCGCCGGCGGGCATTCCCGGCATCGCGACGATTGTGCAGCATCTGTTCGGCTTTAAGGTCGGATATATGACGATTATCGTTAATATTCCGCTGGTGCTGATCGTTTTTCGTTTGATCGACCACGCCTACGCTCTGCGCTCGGCGGTGTTTGCGGCAACGCTGTCGCTTGCACTTCTCCTGCTGGACTATGTGGATCTGTCACAGTTTATCTATCACACAGCCAACGGAACGAGTACGATTCTCGCGCCGATCGCGGGCGGTGTGATCAGCGGCTTCTGCTACGGCATCGTTATGCGCCGCAACAGCAGCACGGGCGGCACCGACCTTGTTGCGGCGATCTACCATCATTATTACCCCGAGCGCAATTTGCTTTGGGTGATTTTCGCCATCAACGCGGTGGTTGCGGGAATGTCCTATTTCGTCTTCGACTTCAAGATTGAGCCGGTCATTTTGTGCCTGCTCTATTGCTTCCTTTCCAGCAAGGTCAGTGACACGATGCTCAAGGGCTTCAAGGAGGCGGTCAAGTTTGAGATCGTTACCGATCGCCCCGAGGCGCTGTCTAAGGCGCTGATGGATTCACTGGGGCACGGCGTGACGGAGCTTCCCGCCGTCGGCGGCTTCACACACAGCAATAAGACCCTGCTCATCTGCGTGGTCAATAAGCATCAGATTGTGCAGTTCCAGCGGATCATTCAGCAATATCCCGGCTCGTTCGCCTACTTATCCTCCGTCAAGGAAACGCTCGGCAATTTCCGGCGGGAAAAAGTGAAGAAATAAAGCGAGATTCGGATAGGCTTCCTGTTGTGTAGATAAGAACAGATGATCAGGAAGAGAGCCGCTATGAAGATAGATACTTCAATTGTGACTGATTATTTGAGCGGCAAGGAAAGTAATGACAAAAGCAATGATGAAATAACGAAAAAATCCTCGGCATGGTGGAAACCGTACCGAGGATTTGCTTTTTCACAGATTCTATCAAAGCAGCAGGGCGCTTGCAATGCCGAAGTAGACGAGCATGGACATTGCATCGACAATGGTCGTGATGAACGGACTTGCCATCACCGCAGGGTCGAAGCCGATTTTCTTTGCCAAAAGCGGCAGCGAGCAGCCGATGATCTTCGCTACCAGCACCGTCAGCGCCAGCGTGACGCAGACGACGAAGGCGACCAGCCATGTGACGTCGGCGTTACCGAGCAGGAGACGATCGACCAGCATGATTTTGAGGAAGCAGGCGGCGGCAAGCGTGACGCCGCACAAAACGGCGGTGCGGATTTCCTTCCAGACAACACGCGGCAGATCGCGGAACTCCACCTCGCCGAGCGAGAGGGCGCGGATGATTGTAACCGAGGACTGCGAGCCGGAGTTGCCGCCTGTGTCCATGAGCATCGGGATGAACGCTGTCAGCACGACCTGCGCGGCAAGCGCGTTTTCAAAGCCCGTGATGATCAGGCCTGTGAAGGTCGCCGAAACCATCAGAAGCATCAGCCAAGGGATACGGTGCTTGAACAGATCGAATACCGTCGAACGAAGGTAGGTTTTGTCCGACGGCGTCATGCCGCCCATGATCTCCATATCCTCGGTGACCTCGTCCTCCATGACGTCCATTGCGTCATCGAAGGTGACGATACCGACCATACGGCTCTCCGCGTCCACCACGGGCAGGGCGAGGAAGTCATATTTCGAGAACATCCGCGCGACTTCCTCCTGATCGGTGTGGGTGTTGACGGAGATGACATTCGTCTCCATGATCTCCTCGATGGTCGTGTCATCGTCCTGTGCCAAGAGCAGATCCTTGACGGTGACCAGACCGATCAGGGTGCGGCTTTTTGTAACATAGCAAGTGTAAATGGTTTCCTTGTCCACGCCCGTGCGGCGGATGCGGAGGATGGATTCCTCCACTGTCATGTTCGGGCGCAGGGAGACATATTCCGTCGTCATAATCGAACCGGCGGAATTTTCGGGATAGCGCAGGATCTCGTTGATCTCCTTGCGCATCTGCGGATCGGCTTGCGACAAGATGCGCCGCACAACATTGGCGGGCATCTCCTCGACAATGTCAACCGCGTCGTCAACATACAATTCGTCGAGCACCTCGCGCAGCTCGGAATCCGAGAAGCCGCGGATCAGCAGCTCCTGCGCCTCCGGCTCCATCTCGACGAACGCCTCTGCCGCAAGCTCCTTCGGCAGCAGCCGGAACAGCAGCGGCAAGCGCTCCTCCTCCATCTCGTCGAACACCGAGGCGATATCGGCGGGATTCATCGTCGAGAGGATGTCGCGGATCGTGGCGTACTTCTTTTCACTCAAAAGCGCGTCCAGCGTGCTTTCCACGGTGACATTATGCTCTGCCATCGGTTCTGACCTCCTGTTTCATAGCATTTTGATCAGAGATCGGGAAGTCGGCACGGCAGACCTATACGGTTACGGGGAACAGCGCCAACGAATGCGGCGCTGCCTCGGACTTCGGCCTACCGATGTGCCGCCGGTACTCCCAGCATCCATGACCTGTTCCCTCCTTTAATCTCAATTTAGGCATTTGCCCTATTTTTTATCTTATTCCCGAAAAAGCCGTTTGTCAAGCAAATTTGCCGTAAAAAACGGGGAAAAGGAACGGAAGCGTGGGAGACGTGACCGGCTGCTTTTTCGATGCGGTTTTATGCGAGACTGCGGCGCGGCGGCGGAATTCCGCACATTTTGCGCCAAAACGGGCGTACAATACAGCCAAAGACAGAAAACTTGCAACCTCAAAGGAAAACACAACAGTTTTATCAGTTTTTCCTGAAAACAGTTGCATTTTTTGTGCAAAGTGGTATAATCAAAATGTATTTTCAGCTTTGTGCCATAAACTAAAGGAGGCAAAACATGGATCAAAACTTGCTGAATTCAATCAAACGCTTTTCCGACGGCGATGAGCTGCGGGCGTACACCTTCCTCGGCTGCCATCCCGAGCAGCGCGACGGCGTAAACGGCTATGTGTTCCGCGTATGGGCGCCGCACGCGCAGGGCGTCAGCGTCACGGGCGACTGGAACTTCTGGAATCCCGAGGATATGCCGATGACGCCGGTCAAGAACGGCATTTGGGAGGCATTTTCTTCCAATGCGCAGGAGGGACAGGCTTATAAGTATTTTGTCCGCCGCGCCAACGGCTCGACGGTCTATAAGGCAGACCCCTATGGCTTCCAAATGCAGAAGCTGCCCGAGAATTCGAGCCGTATTTGCACGCTGGACGGCTATACATGGGGCGATGCCGCATATCGCCGCAAGCAGGGCAAACGCAAGATCCTCGACAGCCCGATGAATATTTATGAGATGCACTTCGGCTCGTGGAAGCGCAAGCCGGACGGCAGCGTACATAATTATGAGGAGCTGGCGGAGCACCTGATTCCTTATCTGAAGGAAATGGGCTATACACACATCGAGCTGATGCCGCTGTCCGAGTATCCCTATGACCCCTCGTGGGGCTACCAGGTCACGGGCTACTACGCCCCGACCTCCCGCTACGGCGACCCGAAGCAGCTTATGAAATTCATCGATAAATGCCATCAGGCAGATATCGGCGTTTTGCTCGACTGGGTGCCCGCGCATTTCCCGAAGGACGAATACGGTCTTTACGAGTTTGACGGCACCTGCTGCTATGAGCTGTCCGACCCGATGATGAACGAGCACCCCGACTGGACGACCCGCATTTTTGACTTCGGCAAGGGTGAGGTGCAGTCCTTCCTGATCTCCAACGCGATTTACTGGCTGGAGATGTACCATGTTGACGGCTTGCGCGTGGATGCGGTTGCTGCCATGCTCTACCTCGACTACGGCAGGAGAGAATACCATCCGAACAAGTTCGGCGGCAAGGAGAACTTGGAGGCGATTGCCTTCCTGCGTAAGCTCAACCGCGCCGTCTTCTCCGTCCGCCGCAGCGCCATTACCGCCGCAGAGGAATCCACTGCTTTCCCGCTGGTTACAAAGCCCGATTATGACGGCGGCCTCGGCTTCCTGTTCAAGTGGAACATGGGCTGGATGAACGACTCGCTAAAGTATATGTCGCTCGACCCGCTCTACCGCAAGGGCAGCCACAACCAGCTTACCTTCTCAATGACCTACGCGTATTCGGAGAATTATATTCTCCCGCTTTCGCATGACGAGGTCGTCCACTGTAAAAATTCTCTCATCAACAAGATGCCCGGCGAATATGATATGAAGTTCAGCAACCTGCGCACCTTCTACGGCTATATGATGGCGCACCCGGGCAAGAAGCTCAGCTTCATGGGCAACGAGTTTGCGCAGTTTGCCGAATGGAACGAGAAGGGGCAGCTCGACTGGTTCCTGCTTGAATATCCGCGGCATAAGCAGATGCAGGACTATGTTCGTGACCTGAACCACTTCTATCTTGACCACAGCAGCCTGTGGAACAACGACTCCGACTGGGAGGGCTTCCGCTGGATTGTCGTGGATGACTACGATGACAGCGTAATTGTCTTCCGCCGCATCGACCGCAGAGGCAGAGAACTGATCTGCGTATGCAACTTCTGCCCGGTCAAGCGCGAGGATTATCGCTTCGGTCTGCCGCGCGCAGGCGAGTATGAGCCGGTCTTCAGCAGCGACGACGAAAAGTACGGCGGCAGCGGGACGGTGCTTTCTACCGTCACGGCGGAGAAGGAGCCGTCGCACGGTCTGCCCTTCTCGGGCGCGTTCACCATTGCGCCGATGTCTGTTGCCTTCTATAAGAAAAAGGTTACGCCGAGAAAGAAAAAAGAAACGAAGTGAATCTAAGGAACCTCTGAACAAATCAGCGGCGGCGCTCGGTAGAGCTTTTGCCGCAACTTTTCGGTCCGAAAACCTTGAAACACACAAAGTATTCCTGCGGTTTTCCAATCTCAATTTGCGACGAAATCTCTCGCCGACCGCTCTTGCAGATTGATTCAGAGCTTCCCAAAACCAAATCCCACGGGCGTGGGCTCGCAAGACGGAACTCAATCAAATATTGAAAAGGAGATGTGCGTATGAACTTTCAGAAAAAGCATTGTGTAGCCATGCTTTTGGCAGGCGGTCAGGGCAGCCGCCTGATGGTATTGACGGAAAACACCGCAAAGCCCGCTGTCCCCTTCGGCGGTAAGTACCGCATCATTGATTTCCCGCTTTCGAACTGTGTCAATTCCGGCATCGACACGGTCGGCATTCTTACGCAATATCAGCCGCTCGAGCTGAACGAGTACATCGGCAACGGTCAGCCGTGGCGGCTCAACCGTTCGCACGGCGGCGTGCAGGTGCTCCCGCCCTACGCCCGCAGCAAAAAGTCCGAGTGGTACAAGGGCACGGCGAATGCAATCTATCAAAATATTCCCTTCATTGAGCGTTATGACCCCGACAATGTGCTCATTCTCTCGGGCGACCATATCTATAAGATGGATTATGCCGCCATGCTCCGCTACCACGAGCAGAAGGACGCAGACTGCACCATCGCTGTGCGTACCGTCCCACTCGCGGAGGCGAGCCGCTTCGGCATTATGAACACGAAGGACGACGGCGCGATCTATGAATTCGAGGAAAAGCCCAAGCATCCGAAGAGCACAAACGCCTCTATGGGCATCTACATCTTCAAGTGGAGCGTTTTGCGCGAATTCCTGATCGCGGACGAAGAAGACCCGACCTCCGAAAACGACTTCGGCAAGAATGTCATTCCCGCCCTGCTGAACACCGGTCACAAGCTCTTTGCTTATGAGTTCCGCGGCTACTGGAAGGATGTCGGCACGATCAATTCGCTGTGGGAAGCGAACATGGAGCTTTTGGGCACGGAGCCTGCCTTCAACCTCTACGGCGAGAAGGGCGAGCGCATCTATGCCAGAAACTATGCCATGCCGTCGAGCTTCATTGCCAGGGAATCGAAGAACATCAACAGCTTTATCGCAGAGGGCTGCGAAATCTACGGCAGCATCACGCATTCGATCATCTCTACCGGCTGCACCGTCGAGGCGGGTGCCATCGTGGAGGACAGCGTGATCATGCCGAATGTCGTCATTGAAACCGGCGCAGTTATCCGCCACGCCATCATCGGCGAGGATTGCCGCATCTGCCGCGGCGCGGTCATCGGCGGCAGCTTCGCGCCCGAGGAGCCGAAAAAGATCAGTGTTGTCGGCAAGAAAAAGACGATCGCTGCCAACGAAACCGTTAAGCCCGGAGAAATTTATTAAATTAAAACAGGGAAGGAGAGGAATCAAACCATGACAACAATGGGCATTATTTTTGCGAATATCTATGACAGCTCTCTCGGCGAGCTGACCAACAAGCGTACTATGGCGTCCCTGCCCTACGGCGGGCGCTACCGTCAGATCGACTTTTCCCTGTCTAATATGACCAATTCCGGCATTCGCCATATCGGCATTATTACCAAGCACAATTACCAGTCCCTGATGAACCACATTGGCTCGGGACAGGAGTGGGATCTCGACCTCGAGGAGGGCGGACTGGAATTCCTGACGCCGTTTGCCGCCGACCACAACAGCTCTTACCGCGGCAAGCTTGATGCGCTCAACTCCGCAATGTCTTTCTTAGTGCATTCTAAGGAGGACTATATCGTTTTGGTGGATAGCGGTGTCCTGTGCGCAATCGACTTCCGCGAGGTTGTCGAGCATCATATCGCCTCGGGTGCGGATGTGACCGTCGTCGTTAAGGACGGCATCAGCAACGGCAAAAAGCAGCTTGACATGGCGGTCAAGGTTGACGACGAAAACCGTGTGACCGATATTGCCGTGGACTACTGCGCGAGTGAAGCCTACCTTGCCTCCATGGGCATTTTCGTCATCAGCCGTGAACGGCTGATCCGCGAGGTTACGGAGGCGGTCGCGCACAACCGCTACCGCTTTGAGCGCGATCTTGTCATGCACGGCTTTGCCGAGGAGGGAATGCGTATCAATGCCTACCGCTTCCAAGGCGTCGCCCTGTTCAACGAGAGCACGGTGGAGTTCTACCGCAACAGCCTTGCGTTGATCGACCCTGAGATCCGCCACGGACTGTTCAACCGCTCCAACCGCACGATCTATACGAAGGTGCGTGACGAGGTGCCCGCCTATTACGGCGAGTTCTCCGAGATCGACGACTGCATCGTTGCCGACGGCTGCACCTTAGAGGGCAGCGCAAGCCACTCCGTTTTGTTCCGCGGTGTCAAGCTCGGCAAGGGCGCGGTCGTGCGCGACAGTGTCATTATGCAGGGCACAGTGATCGGTGAGGGCGCAGAGCTGGAGTGTGTAATTATGGATAAGGATGTCGTTGTGCGTCCCGGCTCCGTCCTGCGCGGCACAAAGGAGCATCCGTTGGTATTCAAAAGAGGAGAGATCGTATGAAAATTGCAATGGTTGCCTCCGAAGCTGCCCCGTTTGTCAAAACGGGCGGCCTCGGAGACGTGATGCAGGCGCTTCCTGCGGAGCTTGCCAAGCTGCGTGGCAACGAGATCTGTCTGTTCCTGCCATATTATAAGCGCATCAAGCAAAACAGCGCGATCGAGGTCGAGCAGGTCGGCTCGTTTTCAATCGACCTGTCGTGGCGCGAGAGCTATGTCGGCATTCTGCGGCTGAAATCCCGCCGCAAGAAATTGCAGGTCTATTTTATCGACAACGACTACTATTTCGGCGCACGCGGCACGATCTACGGCGACTTTGACGACGGCGAGCGCTTTGCCTATTTTTCCAAGGCAGTCATGGCTGCGCTGTACTATTTGGATTTTAAGCCCGATGTACTGCATTGTCACGACTGGCAGGCGGCGCCGGCGGTCATCTACTGCCGTGCGCTGTACGGCACATGGTGCCCCGCGACAAAGACTGTTTTTACCATCCACAATGTCGAGTATCAGGGCTGGGCGGATACGTCCTTCTTTGAAAACACCCTCGGTCTGCCCGAGGAGTACCGCGGCAAGCTGACCTTTGACGGTGCAATCAATGTGATGAAGGGCGCCATCGAGGTCGCAGACATCGTGACGACCGTCTCGAAGACCTATGCCGAGGAGCTGCGCTACCCGTACTATGCGCACCGTCTGGACGGCGTCCTGCGCGGCGCGTGGCTGTGGGGCATTACCAACGGTATCGACACGAGCGTTTACAATCCTGAAACGGACACTGCCCTTGCATACAATTACAGCGCAAAGAAAATGTTCGGCAAGTGGGACAACAAGCGCGCTTTGCGCGAGGAGATGGGTCTGCGCACCGATACCGACGCGCCCGTGTTGGCAATGGTCACGCGGCTGGCGGGACATAAGGGCATTGACCTGCTGTGCTATATCGCCAACCGCCTGATGGAGCGTGAGGTGCAGCTTGTCGTTGTCGGCACTGGCGAGAAGCAGTACGAATACGCGCTGAGCGCGCTTGCCCGCCAGTATCCCGGACGGGTCGCCGTGCGTCTGTGCTTCGATCCCGCGCTGGCTTCGAGAGTCTATGCAGGCGCGGATATGTATCTGATGCCGTCAAAGTCCGAGCCATGCGGTCTGTCGCAGCTTATCGCCATGCGCTACGGTACCGTCCCCGTTGTCGCCGCCACGGGCGGCCTGCGTGACACCGTCCCGCCCTATAACGGGCAGACGCATGAGGGCAGAGGCTTTACCTTCCAAAGCTATAACGCGGATGATTTCCTCGGCGCTATTGACCGCGCGGTCGGTTTGTATTATAATGACCGCGACCAATGGAACGCACTTGCCAAGCATGATATGGAGTGCGACTTTAGCTGGCAGGCGCCCGCCGCGGAATATATGCAGCTCTATACCGAGCTGACGAGTAAATAAATAAAATCTTAGGAGGATCCATGAAAAAGCAAACACCCAAGCAGGCTGCAAAGCAGGCAGTCAAGCCGATGCGTGAGGAATATCAAGTTGATATGATGAAAGAGCTGAGCGAAGCGCTTTTGCGCACCTGCGGCTGCGCGCTGACCGAGGCGACGGAAAAACAGGTCTACCGCGCGCTCTGCACCGTCGTTCGCGAGCTTCTGAACGATAAAAACCGCCTTTTCAATAACCGCTGCGCCGAACGGGAGCAGAAGGAAGTCTACTATATGTCGATGGAATTTCTCGTCGGCACGAGCCTTCGCAACAATCTGTTCAATCTCGGAATTGAGCAGGAATGCCGCGAGGGTCTGAAAAAGGCGGGCTTCAATATTGACGACATTTACGCCCTCGAGCCGGACGCGGGTCTCGGCAACGGCGGCCTCGGCAGACTTGCCTCGTGCTATATGGACGCGGCGACGGGTATGGGTTATCCCGTAACAGGCTATTCCATCCGCTACGAGTTCGGCATTTTCCGTCAAAAGATCGTCGATGGCTGGCAGATGGAATTCCCCGACAACTGGTTGGAGATGGGCGATGTGTGGCTGCGCGCCCGTGAGGACGACGCGGTCGAGGTCAAATTCGGCGGCGAGGTGCGCGAATGGGTCGATAACGGCCGCTTCAAGGTCGCGCAGGTCGGTTATAACTCCGTCATCGCCGTGCCGCATGATATGTTTATCTCCGGCTATGACAGCGATGCTGCCAACCGCTTGATCCTTTGGAGCGCAAAGCTGCCGCAGAGCTTTGATATGGCTGCCTTCTCCCGCGGCGACTATGTCCGCGCACTGGAGCAGAACGCAATGGCGGAGACGATCTCCAAGGTGCTCTATCCCGCCGACGACCATATTCAGGGCAAGCGCCTGCGTCTGAAGCAGCAATACCTGCTGGTGTCTGCCTCCCTGCAGAGCATCCTCAAAAAGCACTATAAAAAGTACCATACCTTCGACAATTTGGCGGATAAGGTCGCCATCCACATCAACGACACCCATCCGGCGCTGTGCGTGCCGGAGCTGATGCGTCTGCTTGTTGACGAGCATGAGTACGGCTGGGATCAGGCGTGGGACATCACCTGCAAGACCCTGTCCTACACGAACCATACCGTCATGAGCGAGGCGCTCGAGCGTTGGAGCGTCGATCTGTTCCGTGAGCAGCTTCCGCGCATTTACTCCATCTGCGCGGAGATCAACCGCCGCCTGATCGAGCAGCTCAGCGCCGTCTATCCGAACGACTGGGGTAAGATCAATTATATGGCGGTCATCGCCAACAATGAGGTGCGTATGGCGAATTTGTGCCTTGCTGCCTGCCATAAGGTCAACGGCGTTTCCAAGCTGCACACCGACATCCTGCGCAACGGCATTTTCCGCGACTACTGCCAAATCACGCCCGACCGCTTCCTCAATGTCACAAACGGCATCGCTTACCGCCGCTGGCTGTGCCAGTCCAACCCGCTTCTGACGGAGTATCTGACCGACCTCATCGGCGACGGCTTCAAGCGCGATGCCCGCGATTTGGAGAAGCTGATGAAGTATCAGGACGACGAGAAGGTACTTGCCGATCTTGCCGCGATCAAGCGCAAGAACAAGGAGCGCCTTGCCGCGCTGATTGCAAAGCGGAACGGCGTGCGCGTCGATCCCGATTCGATCTTCGACATTCAGATCAAACGCCTGCACGAGTATAAGCGTCAGCTTCTGAATATTCTCCATGTCCTGTATCTTTATCGGCAAATCAAGGCGAATCCGTCCGCGCCGTTTGTGCCGCGCACCTTCATCTTCGCGGCAAAGGCATCGGCGGGCTATATCCGTGCCAAGCAGACGATCAGTCTGATTGTTGCCGTTTCGAAGTTCCTCGAGGCGGATCCCGAAGTGCGCGATAAGCTCAAGGTCGTCTTTATTGAGGACTACAAGGTTTCCCTTGCGGAGATCATCATTCCTGCTGCCGATATTTCCGAGCAGATCTCTGTCGCGGGCAAGGAGGCCTCCGGCACAGGCAACATGAAGCTCATGATCAACGGCGCGGTTACCATCGGCACGCTCGACGGCGCGAATGTTGAGATTCACGAGCAGGTCGGTGATGAGAATATCTTCCTCTTCGGTATGAAGGCACATGAGGTTGAGGCGCTGTGGCAGCGCGGCTATGCGCCCACGGAGTTCCTCACGCCCGAGCTGAAGGATGTGCTTGATATGCTCACGAGCGGCGAGCTGGGTCAGCGTTTCGACGATCTCGTAGACTCCCTGCTGACGAATCGTTTTGGCACACCCGATCCGTATATGACCATTGCGGACTTCAACGACTATGCCCGTGCGCAGC
Source organism: Clostridiales bacterium (assembly GCA_004556205.1). Lineage (GTDB taxonomy): Bacteria > Bacillota > Clostridia > Oscillospirales > Oscillospiraceae > JAZOXB01. Next base: position 24,058 of record SFIL01000004.1, read on the forward strand.
GTGTTGTCTCCGAGACGTATCTCGATCAGCCGAAATTCCGCAATATGTCTCTCGTCAATATTGCCAAGGCGGGCATCTTCTCCTCCGACCGCGCGGTCGAGGAATATGCCGAAAATATTTGGAATCTGAAGTAATACCATGCGGATTCTGTTCGACAGTAAAGCAGCACAGTACAAAACCCCGTTCGGCACGCTCCGAACGGGGGAAAACTGCGTTCTGCACGTTTTTGTACCACGCAGCAGCGGCGCGACCGGCGTGCGCCTGATGCTGGAAGACTGCGACGGCGCACCTGTCATGGAGCAGCCCTTCGTTTTGCAGAAGGAGCAGGACGACTACCGAGTCTACCGCTGCGAGTTTTCCCTTGCCGAGCGCGGCCTGTATTTTTATTGGTTTTATATCACAAAGCAGGACGGCGGCTTCCGCTTGTTCAAGCAGGGAAATGACACCAATATGGAGGCAGGGGAGAAGTGGCAGCTCAGCGTGATCCCGACCGACTTCACCGTGCCCGATTACGCGCGCGGCGCTGTCATGTATCAGATCATGCCCGACCGCTTCTGCAAGCGCGGCGATTGCGATCTGACAGACAAGCTCCGCCCCTATACGATCCATGAGAATTGGAATGAAACGCCCGAATACCGCCCCGATGAGAACGGAACGGTTTGGAACAAGGACTTTTTCGGCGGAAATTTCAATGGGATTCGTGAAAAACTGCCCTATTTGCAGCAGCTTGGCGTGGGCATCCTCTATCTCAATCCTATTTTTATGGCGTTTTCCAACCACCGTTACGACACGGCGGATTATAAGCGCCCCGACCCGATGCTCGGTACGGAGGAGGATTTCCGCGCCCTATGCGACGAGGCGCACCGGCGCAGCATCCGTGTGATCTTGGACGGCGTGTTCTCCCATACGGGCAGCAACAGCGTCTACTTTGACGCGGACGGCGTGTTCGGCGGCGGCGCTGCCAGCGACCCCGCGTCGCCGTATCGGAAGTGGTACCGCTTTTCGCACTATCCCGACCGATATGAGGCGTGGTGGGGGATTCGGACATTGCCCTGCGTGGACGAATTGGAAGAAAGTTATGTAAACTACATCATCGAGGACGAGGACTCTGTCGTGGCGCATTGGATGGCGCTCGGCGCGGACGGCTTCCGCCTCGATGTGGTCGATGAGCTGCCCGACGAATTTGTCCTGCGCCTCAAAAGGCGTATCCGCCAGATCAATCCCGAAGCGCTTCTGCTCGGTGAGGTTTGGGAGGACGCTTCGAACAAGCGCGCCTACAGCGTTTCACGTCGTTACTTTGTCGATGCTGAGCTGGACAGCGTGATGAACTACCCTTGGCGCACGGCGATTATGAATTATGTCATGGGCACGGATGACGGGCAGGCGTTTGGTGAAGCGGTCATGACAATCGCGGAGAATTACCCGCCGCAGGTGCTTGCCTGCGTGATGAATCACCTCGGAACGCACGACACGCCGCGCATCCTGACGCTTTTGGGTGACAGCTTTTACGGACCGAAGGAGGAAAAAGCGGAGCGCTTCCTCACGCCCGAAGCGCGGGCACTCGCCGTTTTGCGGCTCAAGCGCGCGGCGTTTTTGCAGTTCACGCTGCCCGGTATGCCGAGTATCTACTACGGCGATGAGGCGGGCATGGAGGGCTTCGAGGATCCGTTCTGCCGCCGCTGCTTCCCGTGGGGTGCGGAGGACAAGGATCTGCAGGCGTACTATGCTGCGCTGTGCCGCATGAAGAACACACTTGCCGTTCTGAAAAACGGCAATGTGCGCATGACAGAGGCGGGCGGCGGCAGGATTGCCTTCACCCGCAGCGACGGTAATACAACTGCAAAGATTTATGTAAACCAATCCGAGATGCCATGGCGGGTCGAAGACGGCTCACTTGCTTTCGGCTGTGCTACCGACTTTGACGGAACGGCATATACGCTGCATAAGAACGGCTTCTGTCTCCTGCTGACGAAGCGGTAACCGTTTCCAAACTGACGCATATATCTATATATTATATAATGTAGAGGCGGCGGATAACTGCCCCCTACGGTTACAACGTACAGAATACGAAAGGAGCTATCCCATGAAATTTTCCGAATATCCCTATTCCCGCCCTGATATCGCGGCGCTGAAGCAGGAGCTTTCCGAAAAGGCGAAGGCGATTTCGAACGCCGCCTCCGCACAGGAGCAGATTGCACTCTATGACGCCGTTTCGGTAAAGATGCAGGAGATCCTGACACTCAGCTCTATTGCCTATGTCCGCAATACCATCAATACTGCCGACGCGTTCTACGACGCTGAGCGCGAATTCTTTGACGAGGCAGGTCCCGAGTTGGAGGAGGGAGAGCAGGCAGTCAATATCGCTCTGCTCGACTCACCCTTCCGCGCGGAGCTGGAGGCGCATTACGGCAGCTTGCTGTTTAAGAATTTGGAGATTGCTCGCCGCAGCTTCAAGCCGGAGCTGATCCCGCTCATGCAGGAGGCCGGCAAGCTCGAGGCGCAGTATCAAAAGCTCTACGCGGGACTCACCGTCGAGTTTGACGGTCAAACAATGCCGCTGCCGATGCTCGGCAAGTATAAGGAGAGTCCGGACCGCGCCGTCCGCCGCGCCGCTTTTGAGGTCGAGGGCAAGGCATTCGATGCCCACCGCGAGGAGCTGGACGAGATCTTCGACAAGCTCGTCAAGAACCGCAACGCGCAGGGCAGAATGCTCGGCTATGACAATTACATCCAACTCGGCTACGACCGCCTCGGCAGAAACTGCTACGGCGCGAAGGAGCTGGCCGAGTTCCGCGAGCAGATCGCGCGCGACTTGGTGCCGATCATCGCGGAGGTCAAGGAGGCACAGCGCAAGCGCATCGGTGTTGACCGCCTGTGTATTTATGACGATAAATTCCGCTTTGCCGACGGCAACGCGAAACCCGAGGGCACGCCGGAGGAGATTTTGGCGGCAGGCAAGGCAATGTATCAGGAACTCAGCCCCGAGACGAAGGAGTTCATCGAGGCAATGTTCGACGGCGAGATGTTCGATGTGCTCTCCCGCGAGGGCAAGGCACCCGGCGGCTACTGCACAACCTTCCCGACCTATCGGATGCCCTTTATCTTCTCCAACTTTAACGGCACCTCGGATGATGTCGATGTCCTGACGCATGAGGCAGGCCACGCCTTTGCCTTCTACCGTGCGATGCACTCCGACATCCATCCTGACCTGCAGCAGCCGACCATCGAGGCCTGCGAATGCCATTCAATGAGCATGGAGTTCCTGACGCAGGACTACCACAAGAATTTCTTCGGCGCGAACACCGCCAAATATGAGCTGGCGCACTGCGAGGACAGCCTCGACTTCATCCCTTACGGCTGCATGATCGACGAATTCCAGCATCGGATGTACGAAAACGAGAACCTGACCCCCGATGAGCGCAACGCCGTTTGGCAGGAGCTGGAGCACAAGTACCGTCCGTGGCTCGACATGGACAATTTGCCCTTCTACGGCAGATATTCCCACTGGCAGTGGAAGCTGCACGTCTATCTGCATCCGCTGTACTATATTGATTATTGTATGGCGCAGACGGTCGCCTTCCAGCTTTGGACGCTGTCGATGAAGGATAAGGACGAGGCGTGGAAGCGCTACCTTGCCTTTGTCGATAAGGCGGGTACGATGACCTTTGCCGACCTCTGCCGCAGCGCGGGACTGCGCGTGCCGTATGAGCAGGGGACGATCAAGGACATCGGCGCAGGCATCCGTGACTGGCTGGCGGAAAACGCTGTGTGATGCGTTGCTTTTGCGTAAAAGAATGCATCTTGTTCATATTCTATGAAAATGAATAAAAAATTTACAGAGCCCTTATAAAAATTCACGGTTTTTTCAAAAAACAAAAAGATTGAAAACTTTTTGTTGATTATTCTTTAATTCTGTGCTATAGTATAAAAAAGTTTTCGACGGGAGTGCGGATTTTGCCGTTTACTGTCCGTCTGAGACGTACAAAGTTCCAAAATAACGGCTTTTTTGGTATTTTCTGTGAAACCACAGTAAATATAAATTTTTATAGGAGGAAAATAAATGAAAAAGAATCTTGCAAAGCTGCTTGCTCTTCTTCTTGCTTTGGCCATGGTCGCGACCCTGTTCGTCGGCTGCAAGGGCAATACTGAAGAGAGCAACCCCACGGACGCTACGGATCCTACTACGGAACCCTCTACGGATCCTACTGAGCCCCCTGCTGCCGAGCGTGGCCCTCTGAGCGACTACGAATACGGCACCGACTACATCTCCCTGTACGAAGCCATTGGTGATCAGGTCACCGTCGACATGGTTGAGGAGTATGACGGTCTGGCTTATGTCACCGTCGATGGCGTCGAGTATGAACTCGGCGAGGACTTCCTCTCCATGGCAATGGTCTACAAGACCGAGCCGATCGAAGGCAACGAAGCTTTCGACACCGCCGATGAGATCTACAACTATTGGTGGAAGCTCTACATCCAGAGATGGAACTATCTGGCAGCTGAAGTCCCCCTGTACTCCAACCAGTACTATCATGTCTTCAACTCCAAGCTCCAGAACTACAAAGTCTCCCCGTACTGGGGCGCTGCAAACGCCATCGTTGATGCTACCATCGACACCGAGAAGGGCAGCAACTCCATCATCCTTGGCAACACCACCGACCTGAGCGGCTCCTTCCGCTTTGCGACCTTCGGCAAGAACACCCCCGGCGCTGCCGACCTCGACATCCAGACCATGAGCTCCGGCCTCGGCACTGTTGAGACCGATGTGACCGGCGCATACGCATGGAACCCCACTGTCGTTGTTAACCATGAGGAGCAGAACAACGAAGACGGCACCAAGACCTTCACCATTCAGATTGCTGACGATCTGGTCTTCTCCGATGGTTCTCCCATCACCGCGAAGAACTACATCGTTCACACGCTTGTTTTCTCCACTCCTGTTGCGGCTGAGGCTGCTGCCCGCGATCATATGGCCGGCATGACTGTCGTTGGTTACGACGACTATGCTGCTGCGACTGACGCTGCTGTCCCGTTTGCGGGTCTGCGTCTGATCGACGATTACACCTTCTCCGTTACCATCTCTGCCGACTATCTGCCGTACTACTACGACCTCACCTATGCTGCATTTACTCCGGAATTCCTTCCGATGTGGATCGGCGAAAGCTGCGATATCGTTGACGATGGCGAGGGCGCCTACATTTCCGGCGACTTCTACGCTAAGGACGGCGACTCCTATGTCATGGCTGCTGCCATCGACGCCAACCGTATGGACATCAGCACCTTCCCGTACTCCGGTCCGTACACCGTCACCAACTGGGATTCTTCCGCTCTGACCGCAACCTTGACCCTCAACCCCAACTTCAAGGGCACTCCGGAAGGCAACAAGCCCTCCATCGAGACCATTTCCTACATCAAGGTCATCGACAAGACTCAGAACGAGCAGCTCAAGAAGGGCGAAGTTGACGTCCTCTGCGACATCACCGGCGGCGACGCAACCAACGCTGCTTTGGCAATCGTTGAAGAGAACCCCGAGGCGTTCTCCACCACCTACTATGACCGTGCAGGCTACGGCAAGCTCGGCTACCGCGCTGACTTCGGCCCGGTCTACTTCACCGAGGTTCGTCAGGCGATCATGTACTCCATCGACCGCAACGCTTTCGCACAGCAGTTCACCGGCGGCTACGGCTCCGTTGTCCACGGCCCGTACTACAAGGGCTCCGCTGCTTATCTGGCAAATGAGGACACCATCCTGCTCGACCAGTATGCAGTTTCTGAGGCTTCCGCAATCGCTGTCCTCGAAGAGGGCGGCTGGATCTACAACGCCGAGGGCGGCGAGTACACCGAGGGTGTCCGCTACAAGAAGCTCTCCAAGGCTGATCTGACTGAGGCTAACCTCAACTACGCTTCCATCGACGGTGCTTACAAGACCGTGAAGGTCGGCGACGACTACTACATGCCGCTCGTCATCAACTGGTTCTGCACCACTGACAACAACGTCTCCGAGATGCTGAAGACTGCTTGGGCAGGCTCCGAGATCACGAAGAACATCGGCATGGTCGTTCAGTACACGCAGGGCGACTTCAACACCCTCGTTGCTGAGCTCGGCCAGGATCCGGCTGCCGGCTACACCGGCCCGGCTCTGTACTCCGCGTTCAACTTTGCTACCGGCTTCAATTCCGCTATTTATGACTTCAGCTGGAACTGGACCATCGATCCGTCCATGTGGGATTCCTACACCATGTTCTACATCAAGGACGAGGCTGACTTCTACTGGCTGACCGAGGGCTAATCCCTTAGAAAACCATAGATTTCTAAACTAAAGAGCGTGGGGGCAATAGCCTGCTATTGCCCCCACCTTAATGTTTGTTAAATTCGTGTACGGAGCATACGCTTCGAATCCATCTTCGCAATACAGAGAAAACAGTTAAAAAATTGCGATTTCCCTTACCTGCAGAATTCCGCGTCGGCGGGTTTAGCGTTTGACTGCGTTAAACGGGTTGCACGGAAAGTCGCAATTTTTTAGCTGTTTTATGGGCGATTATACGTTTATTTTTGCATCTATAACGTAATGAAATGTATAATGTCAAATAATATTACAGCAACACCCCGCGCACAAGAAAGACAACGGAGGCAAGCAAATGGGAAAATATATATTGAAACGTTTGGGTTATATGCTTGTGGTAACGCTCATCCTAACCTTGTTGATGTATCTCGTCTATAATCTTATCCCCGTCAACCGCGCTGAGAACGAGTACAAGGAAACGATGAAGTCAAATAAGGCTGCCGCAGCATGGTCTGAAGAGGAGAAAGCTGATTTTAAGAAGGAACTGTACAGCAAGTACGGTATGGATGGCAACATCTTTATCCGGTACCTGCGCTGGATGGGTCTGTATCCGTACTCCGGCTACAGCCGCATTACGCACGAGTATAACCCCACCTTTAACGGTCTGCTGCAAGGCAATATCGGTTATTCCTATAAGGAAGCCAAGCCGGTTTTTGACGTTCTGAAGGAGCCGATGAAAAACTCCATCTTCATTAACATATTTGCGACCATTGCCGCACTTGCGATTACGATACCGTTGGGTATTTTCTGCGCGAGGAAGAAGGGAAGTAAACGGGATACGCTGATACAGATCGGCACAATCGTCGGCTACAGCTTACCCGGCTTCATTATAGCAATTCTGTTTATCTTCTTATTTGCTGCGACGCTCGGCTGGTTCCCTGTCAGCGGCATGAAGACGCTGAACATGGTCTACACGAGCAAGCTGCAGGAGTTCGGTGACCTGATGTATCACCTTGCCCTCCCGCTGATCGCGATGACTTTCATGTCCTTGGGCAGCATGACGCGTTACGTCCGTGCCTCGATGATTGAAGCGCTGTCCATGGACTGCATCCGTACTGCCCGCGCCAAGGGCGTGAAGGAGAAGACCGTTGTCTATTCGCACGCGTTCCGCAACGCCCTGATCCCGATTGTTACCATTGTGATCGGTTGGTTCCTCGGCATCTTCAGCGGCTCCATCATGATTGAAAACATCTTCGGCTTGAACGGCATCGGCAGAACCTACATCATTGCCTTGCAGGGAAATGACTTTGAAACTGCGCTTGCACTGCAGATGTTCTATGTTTTTATCAGTCTGATCGGCAATCTGATCACCGACATTGTCTACGGCTTTGTTGATCCGAGAATTCGCGTCAATAAGTAAAGGAGGAGAAAAAATGGAACAGAAACAAAAGAAAAAAGGCATTTTTTCGACTCTCGGTCGTTGGTTCCGCCGCACTTTCTTCGGTGCCTCGAAGGAGTACGAGGATATTAATGTTGAAGAAATCGTAAGCCCGAGCAAGCAGGTGGTGCGCAACTTCTTCAGCCGTAAAATCGCTGTTTTTGCGCTGATTATGGTCATTCTGATGTTCCTGCTTGCCTTTGTCGCACCTGCGTTTGTTCCCCTTGATCTGAACTACACCGAGATTCTGCAGCAGAATCTTGCTCCGGGATTCAAAATGATGAGTGTTCCGGACGAGCTGGCTGAAGACATTAAGACCATCAGCAGCTATTCGCACTTCTCTGTCGGTCTTTCCAACGCCGGCAAGGTCTATGTCTGGGGCGACACGAAGCTCCGCGCCGCCGGCTACGACATGGCGGATATTCCGGAGGAAGTCCAAAACAACAAAATCCTGTTCGCTGCCGCCGGCTTTGACCATGCTGTTGCGATCGACGAAAACGGCAATGTCTACGGTTGGGGCAACAACCGCCTTGGTCAGTATCCGGGTACGATCTATAGTGATCCTCAGGCAAATGTCAACGAACTAATTCCTGACGCAAAGGTAGACATCGACAACGTGAAGTCTCTCCAGTGCGGCTATCAGTCCACCGCCATTCTGATGAAGGACGGCACGGCGATCTGCTTCGGCAACTCCAACGGCTGCCTGAATATGCAGATGATCAACCGCTATGAAAACATTACCGATCTCACCTATACCGCGAACTATATCGTCGCCCTGCTCGACGACGGCAGTATCGCCGTCGGCAACCTCAAGGGCATCTACGACACGGTCAACGGCGACCCGAATCTCAAGCTCAGCCGCTATGTCGGCAAGCGCACGATCACCTCCGTTGCCTCCACCTCCGCAACTATCGCAATGCTCGTTGTTGACGAAAAAGCGGATGCTGCCGCGACGACTGACGCCGAGCACGCCGCTGCGCGCGAATTGATCTTCAGCGGCTCATTCAGCTACGGCGAGAACAAACCTCCCGTTTTAGCTGCAGATGAGTACTTCGTCCAAATTGAGGGCGGCGCCAACCACTATACCGGCTTGACCAACAAAGGCAACATCTATGCGTGGGGCTCCAACCATCTCAACCAGCTCAATATTGCCGAAGGTGCAAAGGGAGCGGACAGACTGATCGTCACCTCTTTCCAAAACTACGCGGTCGATAAAGAGAATCACCTGCAAGCTAAGTGGGGTCTGAAGGGCTATATCTTCGGCACAGACGGCAAGGGTGCTGACGTCTTCGCGCGCTGCGTCCACGGCGGCAAGATGACCATGACGATCGGCGCGGTCGCTGTTATCGTCTCGTCTATCATTGCGATTATCATCGGCTGCGTCTCCGGTTATGCCGGCGGCTGGGTTGATCTGCTGCTGATGCGTATTACGGAGATTTTTGCCTCGATTCCGTTCCTGCCGTTTGCAATGATCCTGTCTGCGGTATTGATCCGTACCTCGCTGACGGAGAATCAAAAGATATTCATTATCATGCTCATTCTCGGCGTCCTTTCGTGGACGGGTCTTGCCAAGATGATCCGTGCGCAGATCCTCGCAGAGCGAGAGAAAGAGTTTGTCACCGCCGCAAAGGCAATCGGCGTCCGCGAACGCCGCATCGCGTTCAAGCATATTCTGCCGAATGTCATGTCGGTCATTCTTGTCGATCTTACCTTGGAGTTTGCGACCTGCCTACTCACCGAATCGAGCCTTTCCTACCTCGGCTTCGGCGTGCAGTATCCGCGTCCGACATGGGGTAATATGCTTGACGCAGCAAATGACGCAAATGTTATTAAGAATTACTGGTGGCAGTGGGCATTCCCCGCATTGCTCCTGTCTGTGTGTACCATCAGCATTAACATCATCGGCGATAACCTCCGTGATGTGCTGGATCCCAAATCTGATCGTGATAAGTAAGGAGGAAGCGTTATGGCATTACTTGAATTAAGAGATCTGCATACCTTCTTCCGTACGAAGAAGGGAACCGTCAAGGCGGTCAACGGTGTTTCCTATTCCGTTGACGCCGGCAGAACGCTGGGTATTGTCGGCGAGTCCGGCTCCGGTAAGAGCGTCTCGGCAATGAGTATTCTCCAGTTGCTTGACGGCAACGGCTATATTGACAGCGGCGAAATTATCTTCGAAGGCAAGGATCTGACGAAGCTTTCGCAGAAGGAGATGTATGAGATCCGCGGCAACGACATCTCCATGATTTTCCAAGAGCCGATGACCAGTCTGAACCCCGTTTTTACGGTGGAACGGCAGGTCAGTGAGCCGTTCATTATCCACCAGAATATGTCGAAGAAGGAAGCGGCGGAAAAGGTCGTTGAGATGCTCAATGATGTTAAGATCCCGAATCCTCATATCGTAGCAAAGCAATATCCGCACCAGCTCTCCGGTGGTATGCGTCAGCGTGTTATGATCGCAATGGCGCTTGCCTGCCGCCCGAAGCTTCTGATTGCGGACGAGCCCACCACCGCGCTGGATGTCACCATTCAGGCGCAGATTCTCAAGCTCATGAACGAGCTGAAGCAAGAACTCTCCACTTCGATCCTCTTTATCACCCATGACCTTGGCGTTATCCGCCAGATCGCGGATGATGTTGCGGTTATGTACTGCGGCGAGGTTGTCGAAATGGCACCCGCAGAGGTCATTTTCGGTGACGCTGAGAATTCTCATCCTTACACTGAGGGCTTGATGGTCTCCATTCCCCGCATCAATACGCCGGGCCATCAGCGTTTGGAAGCCATTCCCGGTGCTGTGCCGCATCCGTTGGCGCTGCCGAAGGGCTGCAAGTTCGCGCCGCGCTGCAAGTATTGCACACAGCGGTGCATTGACGAAGAGCCTGAGTTGGTAAAGATCAGCGATAACCAGTCCGTTCGTTGCTTCTATCCGAGAAAGGAGGACAGACATGGAAAATAAGAAAGTCCTTCTTAAAATTACTGATTTGAAGCAGTATTTCCCTGTCGGCAAGAGCAAGAGCGTATTCGTCAAGGCGAATGACGGCATTACGCTTGACATCTATGAGGGCGAGACCCTCGGACTCGTTGGCGAGTCCGGCTGCGGTAAGTCTACCTTCGGACGGACACTGCTCCAGCTTTACCGCCAAACCGACGGCAAGACGATGTATTACGGCGCCTCGATTGACGATCTCGCGCCCAAGTATGTCAAGGAATCCGTCACACATTTGGAGCGGCATAGAAAAGAACTGCGGCAGCTTGAGGAGAAGCGTAACAAGCTGCAAGCGGAATATGACGCGGCGGAGGAAAAAGGAAAATTTCACCTCCACGGTGAATTGACCGCCGCGAAGAAAAAGGCGAATGACGCCTATCTCAACATTGTTAACATCATCGGCGGCTTTATTACGGTCGATGACCTTGCTCCCGTTGAGCAGATCTATACCGAACGCTATCATGCATGCCTGAAGCTGAAGCGGCTTTTGGAGGATATGAAGCCCATCAAGCTCGACTATGATGAGGAAGCTTATGTCTTTGCAAAGTACGAATCCGGGCAGCGGGGCTATGCGCGCCATGAGGCAAAGACCGCGCGTCTCAAGGCGAAGGTCGATGCCTGTCAGGAACGGATTGACGCTGCAAGAGCAAAGATTAAGGAGATTGATCTCCGCATTGCGAATATGCGTGCAGCTTATGCGAATAATGAAGAATTCCAAAAGCATGAGGCGAACCGGGACGACGGCATTGATCTTGCCCGTCTGACCTACCCCGAAGTGCGTATCCTGCGCAGCCAAATGCAGTATATCTTCCAAGACCCGTATTCCTCGCTGAATCCCCGTATGACTGTTGCCTCCATCATCGGCGAGGGTCTGCTTGCACATAAGTTCTATAAGAAGATCAACGAGAGAATGCAGGAGGAGATCCTCAAGGTCATGGATGAGTGCGGTCTTGCGCCGTACTTCCTGCACCGTTATCCGCACCAGTTCTCCGGCGGCCAGCGCCAGAGAATCGGTATTGCGCGCAGTCTTGCGGTGCGCCCGAAATTTGTCGTCTGCGACGAGGCGGTTTCGGCGCTTGATGTTTCGATCCAGTCGCAGATCATCAACCTGCTGCAGGATCTCAAGGAGCAGCAGAACCTGACTTATCTTTTCATCACGCATGATTTGTCCGTTGTCAAGTATATCTCTGACCGTATCGGCGTTATGTATCTTGGCAATATGGTAGAGCTTGCGAGCTCGGACGAGCTGTTTGCCTATCAGCTGCATCCTTACACCGAGGCGCTGTTGGAATCCATTCCTACTACCGACGAGAAGAAGGAGTTGGTCGTCCTTGAGGGCGACATCCCAAGCCCCGTCAATCCTCCCAAGGGCTGCAAATTCCATACGCGCTGCAAGTATTGCACCGAGATCTGTTCCCATGTCGTACCGGAGTGGCGTGAACTTCGCCCGAACCATTTTGTCGCATGCCACCATGCCGACGATATGCTCGCGCGGAGAGAAGCAAAGAACGAGCAATAAGGAGAACCGTGAATGGCAATTTGGAAGCGAATTCGTAAATATCGCAAGATGGATGTTACCAAGGAAGAAGAAAAAATCAGCGAGGAAACCGAAAAAGGCGATTTCTTCGCAATGTGGTTGTCTGCAATGCTGACGATATGGCTTCCGTGCCTGCTGGCGCTTTTGGCGTTCGGTGGTTTGATCCTTTGGATCTTCAGTTAACTTTTTTCGGCTTTGGGTATTGTAAATACCGCCGGACAAAACGATAAAGAATCAGCCGAGGAACGTTCCTCGGCTGATTTTGCTTTCTCATTGATACGAACCACTGAGTAAAAAGATAGTGCTTGCTCATCGATGCATCACGTTACAGTATATGGGTTTTTGCGATGAAATAGGTTCTCTTGATGAAAGACTTCACCGAAAACAGCGTTAGGGAGCCTCTGAACAAATTAACTGCGGCGCTTAGCGGATCTATTCAGAGCTTCCTCAGAATGCCCAGTTACCGTTGCGGAAGATGGGGACGGTCTTGCCGTCGCGCGTTTCGGCGTCGATGTCGAGGTCGCTTGAACCGATCATGAAGTCCTCGTGGATCATCGAGTCGTTGATGCCCTTTGCACGGCACTCTTCAAGGGTGTACTTCTCAAAGTCCTTGATGGTGTCGGCAAAGCCCATACCGAGTGCGAGGTGGCAGGCGGCGTTCTCATCGAACAGGGTTTCGTAGAACAGCAAGCCGGTGTTCTGAATGGGAGAATCATAAGGGACAAGCGCGCATTCGCCGAGGTAGGCGGCGCCTTCATCCATGGAGATGAGCTTTTTCAGCAGTTCCTCGTTCTTTTCGGCGTGGACTTCGACTGCCTTGCCGCCCTCGAAGCGGACAGAGAAGTTTTCCACAAGCTGACCCTGCACGCTCAGCGGCTTGGTCGAATAGACGATGCCCTCTGCGACGCCGCGCTTCGGGGAGATAAAGACCTCCTCGGAGGGAATGTTCGGGTTGAAGTAATGCCCAAGCAGGCTCGTTTCGCCACCGCCCTTAAATTCGGCGTCCTCGATCATGCCGACGCGGAAGTTTGTACCGTTTGCGCTGCGGTAGACCAGCGTCTCAATGCCGAGGCTGTTGAGGTAGGCGCAGCGCTTTGCAAGGTCCTCATTGTGTGCCTTCCATGCGGCGACGGGATCGTCGTCTACGCGTGAGGCGGCGAGGATCGCCTCCCACAGCTTTTCGACCGCCTGCGTCTTGGAGAGGTTGGGGAAGAGCTTCTTTGCCCATGCCACGCCCGGCACGGCGGCAATGCACCACTGATACTTGTTCTCGATCTGATCGCGGTAGGGCTTGATGACCTTCATTTTGCTCTGCTGCGCCTTCATCATCTTCTCCTGATTGACGCCCTTCATACCGTCGGGATCCTCGGAGACGAGGTAGATGCGGCAGGGGATCTCGTCCAAATAATGCTTCCAGCGGGCTTCTTCCCAGTCTGCGACAGTGCCGAGGTTTTTCTGACTGCGCCAACGGATCTGAATTTTGTCCAGCGGCTGATAGCTCCAATCCACGATGACGCGCTTTGCACCCGCGCGGTAGCATTCCTCCACGACCATCTTTACGAATTCCGGCTGATCCAGCTCTGCGGCGACAAAGACCTCCTGCCCTTTTTGGACATTGATGCCGACGGTTGCGATCAGGTTTGCATATTTTCTTAAAACGGTTTTTTTCATAATTTCCTCCTTTGCAGTTTGTTTTTTTCATTATAGCAAATCCCTTTGCGGATTTCAATATTGCAAAGCGTGAGAAAAGAGGGTATACTGATAGAAAAAAAGGAGAGGCTTATGAAGAAAGAGGAATTTGCGGCGCTGTGTGAAAGAAAGATCGTCCTGCTCGACGGCGCTACAGGCTCCAACCTGATGAAAGCGGGAATGCCGCGCGGCGTGTGTACGGAGGCGTGGGTGTGCGAACATCCGCAGGCGCTTTTGGAGCTGCAGCGGGCGTATGTGCGCTCCGGCTCCGACATCATTTATGCGCCGACGTTTTCCGCAAATCGTCACAGCTTGGCGCGCCACGGCTTAGAGGATCGGGTGCGGGAGCTGAACACAAAGCTGGTTGCCCTTTCCAAAGAAGCGGCAGAGGGGAAAGCCCTCGTCGCAGGTGACCTGACGACCACTGGCGTGCCGCTCGAGCCGATGGGGACGATGGCGTACCAGACGCTGTTCGATCTCTATCGGGAGCAGATCGAGGCGCTTTGCGAGGCGGGTGCCGATCTGCTTGTTGTCGAGACAATGCTTGCCGTGGATGAGACAACGGTAGCGCTGGAGGCGGCGCAGGCGGTGTGCGAGCTGCCCGTGATGTGCAGCCTGACGGTGCAGGCGGACGGCAGCGCCTATTTCGGCGGCGACTGCGTTGAGGCGGTGCAGACCTTACAGGAGTTGGGCGCGGCGGCAGTCGGCATCAACTGCTCCAGCGGACCGGAGCAGCTTATCAGTCTGGTGCGCAATATGCAGCGCGTGGCGGCGGTGCCGCTCTTGGTCAAGCCGAATGCGGGCTTGCCTGTAATTTCGGACAGCGGTGAGGCGGTCTATCCGATGGGCGCGGCGGAATTCGCAGGACATATGTCCGCTCTTGTACAGGCAGGGGCGCGGCTGATCGGCGGCTGCTGCGGCACAACGCCGGAGTTTATCGCAGAGTTGAATAAGATAAGGAAGTAAGGCACAATGCAAAAGAATCACAATACCGTCGATTTATATGCGCTGATGGAGCATGAGGGGGGGAAGCTTCTCTACGAAAGCGGTGAGGGCTGCGTCGTACAGGCGGCGGACGGCGAGACACTCATGTCCGACATTCTCGACGGCGAACATCTCTGCCGTATTTTGGGCGTGCTCGATACCGAAAAAATGACGCAGATTGTTGTCAAGAGCCGTGACGCGCTGGAGAAGGTCAGCGCGGAATTCGGCTTTCATGGCTTTAATCCCTGTTCGCAGTGGAGCTATTGGCGCGATGAGCTACCTGAGATGCCTGCGTGCGACATTCGTCCCTTGGAGCTGTGTCATTCGAAGCTTGCAGCGCAGCATTATAAGCTGTTTTCCCATGCAGAGCCGTACCTGATCGAGCGAATTCAGGCGGGGAGAATGTGGGGACTGTTCGAGGACGGCAAGCTTGCGGGCTTTATCGGCACGCACAGCGAGGGCAGCATGGGGATGCTTGAGGTCTTTCCGGAACACCGCCGCAAGGGCTACGGCATGATGCTGGAAAGCTACCTGATCAGGTGGCATTTAGAGCGCGGTTGGACGCCGTTCGGTCATGTCATTGACGGCAATGAGGCTTCCATCCGCTTGCAGCAAAAAGCGGGAATGGAAAAGGGCGATCTGCCCGCAATATGGGTATTTTAATAAAAAAGCATCACGGTCACGCGCCGTGATGCTTTTTTGAAAATCACAATGAAACCCTTCGTAGGGCGGGGACTATGTCCCCGTCCTACAGAAGGTTGTTATATTATAGTATCACGCGCCAAGCGTCAGTCAGTTTCTCGAGCGACCATGCGGCGTTGGCGGGGCTGGAGGAGGGCAATACCACGGCAGTTCTGCCCAAGAGCGGCTCATTATAGCGGCGGTAGTATTTGTGCGAGGTTGCGCCGTTGCAGAAAATGCGCTCGATCGGCGCGTGGTCAATGATGATGCGCAGATCGTTCGGCACGACATCGCGGATGCTGCTGTCGGACGAGCCGACAATGGTACAGCTCCCGATGGAATCCCATAGCGCAAAATGATGCGAGAGGATCAGCGCTTTCTTTTCCTCCACGGTCTGCGGTATGGGACAGCCAGTCAGAACCGCCATAATGCGCCAAAAACGGTTTTGCGGATGCCCGTAGAAGAACATTGCCTCACGAGATTTGACGGACGGAAACGAGCCGAGAATCAGCACCCGCGAGTGCTCGTCAAATAAGGGCGGGATCGGATGGACTTGCGCCTGCGGCACTGCCTTTTGCGGCATAAAAACCCCTTCTTTCTGCCCTCATTTTACCGAAGATTCCGCGCCCTGTCAATGCCGAAAACGCGGCGGAGCCAGCGGCGGTCGCGCTGGAGCAGGGCGTCGCTCAGGAAGGAAAGTGAGATGAGCAGAACGAGAAAATATACCCCGCGCAGTAATACGGCGGGCAGGGGAGAGAGCGTCCCGCACGGCAGGAGCATCGAGGGCACGGCGGCAAGCAGAAGACAGAGCAGCGGGCGCAGAAAGTCGGAGGCGCACGGACGGTGCGCGGTTGTCAGAAGAAGGCGGCGCAGGCTCAGAAACAGGTTGATGGCGTGCGTTACCGTAAAGCTGAACACATAACCCTCAATGCCGTAGCGCGGCAGGAGCAGAAAGAGCAAAACGACATCAAGTAAAGAAGTGATCGTATTATAACGAACACAGCTCACTTGTTCGGCAAGACCTTTGAGCATTCCGTCGGTGATGGCGTCGAGATAGAGCATCAGTACCATCGGTGCGAAAATGCGCAGATACCGCCCCGCGACCGCGCTTTTGTAAACAAGCAAGCCCAGCTCTTTGGCGTTGATGAACATAAACCCCGCGCAGGCGGCGGCAAAGAGCATCGTCAGGCGCAGGCACTTGTCGGTCAGATCGACAATGCGAAGCTGCCTGCGCATGGCGCGGCTGCGCGAAAGCTCGGGGACGAGCAGATCGGAAACGGAGTACAGTATCGCGGCGGGAAACATCAGGATCGGGAAAACCATCGCGTGAATGGTGCCGTAATCCGCCATCGCCTGCGTGGTTGAACCGCCGAAGCGAGCCAAGCCGTAGGGGATCAGAAGCTGCTCGGCGGTATTCAGTCCCGCACGCAGATAGTCGTTGAGCGCGAGCGGTACGCACAGACGCAAAAGCCGCGCGCGGATATGCAGAGGCTCTTTGGGCGGTACTGCGCTGTGGATATGTCGGCGGTAGGAAGCGTAGAGCACAAAAAAGTCAAGCATTGCGCCGACGGAGCTGCCGAACGTGATGGCGCAGCAGGCGCGTTCCAAGTCGCCCTGTGCCCATGTCAGCAAAAGCACAGCCGTAAAGCCCACACCGAACACCCGTTCCGCAATTTCAATCACAACGAGCTGACGGATGCGCGAGCAGGCGGTAAAATAGCCGCTCATAATACCGCAAAGGCAGGTAAAGGGCAGGAAAATACCCATCACCTTCAGAGACAGCGCCGCGCGGAGATCGCCAAGCCATGCGGCTGCGAAATAATCCGCAAAGAAGAATAACGCCGCACCCGCGACAGAGCTGATCAGCAGCCCGCAGCGCAGACACGCGCCGACTGCCGCCTTGACTCCGCCGAGACGGCGGTGTCCGAATTCCTCGGCGGCAAGGCACATGGAAGCGACGCGTACACCGGAGGTGCCGACGAGCATTGCAAGCACACCGACCGTGGAGATGAGCTGGAGCAGTCCCAAGCCTGCCGCACCGATTTCGTCCGCCAAAAAGACATTGAAGCCGATAGAAATCAGCCGCAGCAGAAGATTTGCTGCCGTCAGCAGGATTGCCCCGCTGAGAATGGAGTTTCGTTTGCCCACGCGATCACCCCCGCTATTATATATAGTAAACCCCACCGCAAACATGAACAAATTTGCAGCGGGGCGATATTTTGGGACTCCGTAAGGCGGGAATATGTCTCTACCGATTGCGCAGCGACGTGGCAATCTATTTTTGATTTTGTACGCATTTGGTAATTCCTGCACCGGTGGGGACATGTCCCCGCGCTACAGAGATTAGAGCGGTTTGCCGTTGAGGGCGCTGTAGACCAGCTTGTCGCCTTCGTAGCAGAGCTTGAGCGAGAAGAAGGGAGCGTTTTCCTGCATCAGACGGAGGAATATTTTATCTCCTTCCCACTGCGGGAGTGCCGCAAAGCGCTCTTTTTCGACCCATTCGAGCACGCCCTCGTCGCAGTCCCGCAGCGCGCCTTCAAAGCCCGTGGCGTGGAACAGGTGCATATATTCGCCCTCCCACTTGTCCGAGACGAAGGTGACAATGCCGCAATAGCGCCAGTTTGTCAATGTCAGCCCCGTTTCCTCCTTCGCCTCCCGCATAAGGCATTCCTCAGGGCTTTCGTTTTCCTCAAATTTGCCGCCGATGCCAATCCACTTGTCGCGGTTGAGGTCGTTTTCCTTCTTGACGCGGTGCAGCAGCAGATAGCAGCCGTCCCGCTCGATATAGCAAAGTGTCGTGTTTTTCATTTGCAGTCCTCCCCGCGGAAAATCAGCTCGTCATATCCTGTTTCTGCGTCAAATTCCGTGTCGATGCGCCAACCGTCCAAAATGCCGAGCACTAACTCACAGGTAGTGTTGATAATGCAGCCCTCGACCAAATGCCCGCCGACGGTGGATAAATTCTCTTTGGAAAGTGCGATATGCAGATGGCAGCGCGCCTCGCTGACCGTGCCGTTCAGGGAGACAATCTCGCACGGTTCGTCGATTTTGCGCAGAGTGACACCGCTTGCATCGCGGACAATGCCTCTGCTGATACAGCCTACGGCGGACAGGACGATGCCCGCGCCGATGTGCTCCTCCTGCGCAAGGGTTTGTATGCTTTTCAGAAGATCGTCGCCTCGATGCAGGCGTTTGCAGATGGTTTTCATGTATGCCTACCTCCAAAAAACGCCGCTGCGAGGGCAGCGGCGAATATTGCTATGCTTTTACATTGGTAATGACATTGACTGCGCTGCGTAGGTTTTCTACCGTGCAGAGCGCCGCGCCGTCCGCGTGCTCTCCGTCGAGCGTCCAGTCCATGTCCGCAGGCGCCTCGATCTCGACCCGCTCGGTCGAGGTCAGCGTCAGCATGGGCGTATTGTAGTCCTGCGTCGTCAGGGCGAGAACACAGTCACTCAATTCCAGCGGATTCTTCGGCTTGCGGATCAGAAGAACCTCAAACAGCCCGTCATTCATATCGACAAGGTCGGGCGCAAGCGTCAGCAGCCCTGCTACGGAGGTGGAATTGCTGATCGCGCCGAAAATGTAATCGTCCTCAAACACCGTACCGTCCGCAAGGGTCAGGCGCAGATGCTTGCTGCGGATGGAGGCGATTTCCTTCACGCCGCTGAGAATATAGGCAAAATGCCCTAATGCGTTCTTCAGGCTCTGTGAGGTAGCATATGACGCACGGGTAAATGCGCCGAAGGAGGCGATATAGGAGAAATAGCGGTCGTTGAAGCGCCCAATGTCAAGCGGGCGCGGCGTGCCCTCGACAACATCCCGTGCCGCCTGCAGGAGCTCCTTCGAAAGCTTCAGGCTGTTTGCGAAATCGTTCGTACTGCCTGCGGGAATATAGGCGACGGGCGTTTTGCTGCCGACGGAGTAAAGACCTGAAATGACCTCGTTAAAGGTGCCGTCGCCGCCGATGCAGAGAATCACGTCAAATTCCGCCGCTCTTTTTGCAGCGACCTCGGTTGCGTCGCCGCGCGCGGCCGTCATATACGCCGTGACGTCATAGCCGCCGCGATTGAGGATGTCGATGATCTCCGCAAGTGCGCGGTTTGCCTTTTTCTTCCCCGAACAGGGATTCATCAAAATCAAAAGCTTTTTCATGGCATTATCGAACCTTCACCTGTGCGTTGATCATCACGAGCAGGAGCACGAGCGCAACCAAAACGCCGACCGCAAAGAACGCCCAAAGCTCCTTTGACTGCGGCTTGCGGATCTTGACCGGGAGAATGAAGAACAATCCCACGATCGCGGTGAGGACGCAGAGTGTGATGCGGAAGGGGAGCACGGAGAACAGTTCGCCAAAGCGCTCAATGCGGTCAAGCCAAACACAGCCGGCAGAAATGACGCAGTAGAAAACCGGGAAAATCAGCGCCGCAGAGGTGATGGGCAGGCCGGAATAGGACTTGCGGCACTCATCTGTCTCCTTTTGGCGCAGCTCCTCGGTGACATTGAAATACGCTAAGCGAATCAAGCCGGCGAGTACGTAAAACGCGGCGACGACGTAGGCATACCAACGGTAGCCGCAGAGGAACAGCATGATCATCGCGGGCAGGAGGCCGAAGGCGACAATGTCCGTCAGAGAGTCGATCTGAATGCCGAAGGATTTTTCCTCGGGAGTGCGGTTTTTCTTGGAGCGGGCGACTTTGCCGTCAAACATATCGCAAAGCCCGCAGAACAACAGGCACATCGTTGCAAGAATCGGGTGTCCGGTGACTGTCAGCATCATGCCCATAATGGCTGACAGCAGACTCAAGTAGGTCAGTATAACCGTGTAATCATAAAATCCAATCATAGTATTCTCCCCAACCGATTAAAGGAAACTCTGAATCAATTTGCAAGAGCGGTTGGCAACAGCTCCATATAGCCCTGCGGGTGATCTGTTCAGAGGTTCCTAAGAATATATATCGTATCTATAACTAATTTATTATCCCTCATTTGCGGCGATTCGTCAAGTAGACTCTGCAAGAAAGATAAAAAAATGACGAAAAAAGCAGTGCGTCGTCGGGAAGGGTCAGAATTCGCCCACAGCGTACATCAACGCGGACAGCGCGCACAGCGGTGCGGTTTCGCAGCGCAGGATGCGGCTGCCGAGCGTGCAGATCGCCAAGCCTGCGTCAGCCGCCTGCGTGATCTCCTCCGGCTCAAAGCCGCCTTCGGGCCCTGTCAGAAGCGCGGCGGTGCGGAACGGGCTTTTCTGCTCGACGGCGGCGCGGAAGGTCAGCTTATCCTCGTTTTCATAAAAGCAGACGGCAAGTTCTGCCTTGGCAGCCCGTTCGAGCGCGGCTCGATAGGAGGGAAGGGCGATGACCTGCGGAATTCTCCCACGGCGGGACTGCTCGGCAGCGGAGGCGGCAATCTTCTGCCATCGTTCGAGCTTTTTGGCAAGCGATTTTTCATCGGGACGCGAGACGCAGCGAACAGATGGGAAACAGACCAGCTCGCTTGCGCCCAGCTCCGTGGCTTTTTGAATAACGTGTTCAAATTTATCCGCCTTGGCAAATGCCATATAGACGCTGCATTGTACGTCGGCTTCACTCTCTGCGGGAACGGCAGCGTGGACGACGAGACTGATCTGCCCGTTTGCGACATCCGAGACGGTGCAGCGGTAGTCCGTGCCGTCACCGTCGCAGACGGTCACTTCGTCGCCGTTTTTCAGGCGCAGCACCTTTGCGTGCGCGGCGTTTTCGCCCGTCAGCACCATAAAACTCTCGTGCAGCTCCTCCTTGGAAACAAAAAATCTGGGCATCTTTTGACCCTCCCAATCCGATGATTCTATATCCATTGTAGCAGAGAAAGAAAAAATCCGCAAGTGGCGAAAAAAGAGGTTGACAAATCTGAAATTGTGCTGTACAATACTCAAGCAAAACCGATATGCGAGTGTGCTGGAATAGGTAGACAGGCACGTTTGAGGGGCGTGTGACAACCGTCGTGTGCGTTCAAGTCGCATCACTCGCACCAGGAATTGAGACAATGGGACTGCTTGATCTGTTTATTACCGGCGTGGCTCTGTCGATGGATGCGTTTGCCGTGTCTGTGAGCAAGGGACTGTCCGTGCAGCGGGTGCGGCTGAAGCACGGACTGATCACGGGCGCGTATTTCGGCGGCTTTCAGGCGCTGATGCCGCTGCTCGGCTTCTTCCTTGCAAGCTCCTTCGCGGAGTACATAAAGCGCTTTGATCACTGGATCGCTTTCGGGCTTTTGGCGCTGATCGGCGCGAATATGCTGCGCGAGGCGCTCTCTAAGGAGGACGGGGAGGAGATGAACGACTCCTTCGGCTTCAAAACGATGCTGCCGCTGGCGATCGCAACGAGCATTGACGCGTTGGCAACGGGTGTTTCCTTCGCGGTGACGGATACGAATATTTGGATTGCGATCTCTTTGGTCGGTGCGACGACCTTTGCGTTTTCCGCCGCCGGCGTGAAAATCGGCAACGCCTTCGGGCTGAAGTATAAGTCAAAGGCGGAGTTTGTCGGCGGACTCATATTAATTCTTATGGGCGTGAAAATATTGGTCGAGCACTTGAGGGGGGCGGCATAGGTATGGAGCTTTGGGATGTATTTGACGAAAACCGCCGTCTGCTGCACCGCACCCATGTGCGCGGCATTCCGATGCGTCGGGGAGAGTATCACCTCGTGGTGTTTGTGTGGATTTTTAATTCTAATGGGCAGACCCTCTTAACGAAGCGTTCGCCCGCAAAGAAGAACTACCCGAATTCTTGGTCGCCCACGGGCGGCGCGGTGATTGCGGGGGAGACGAGCCTGCACGCCGTTGCCCGAGAGCTTCGTGAGGAGACGGGTATCACTGCGGATGAAGCGGAATTCAACCTGCTGACGAGCGTGCGGGTGTCCTCGCGGTCTTATTTCAGCGATATTTACTCCTTACAAAAGGATGTGCCGATTTCTGCGGTCGTTTTGCAGGAGGGAGAGACTTGCGATGCCAAATGGGTCGGTAAAGCGGAGTTCGAAGCCATGATCGCGCGCGGTGAGATCGCACCGCCCGATGTGGAACGCTACCGCAGCCTGCAAGAACGGTTTGATGAAGTGTTTTTTTGAACCGTAGGACATGTCTCCGCCCTGCAGAACGATTTATAGATGATTCCGATCCTCAAAAAAACCGCCTCATACGGAAAATTTTCCGTATGAGGCGAACTTTTTCTTAAAAATCCATTGACGAACGAAAAAAAATGTGGTAAAATTGATGTCTAAACTGCGGAAATATCGCCAAGCACCAATCTTCACCCACTATCCGTATTATACCACGGCTTGCGGCAAAGCGCAAGAGGGCAGTAGAACAAAATATCAACGCACCCTCGTGTGTCACGGAGAAGGGCGCAGGAGTTTCCGCAAAACAGTACGCGAAACAACACACCAAGCTACATCTGTACAGAAAGGCGTGATGACCGATATGGAAATCAAGGACGTAAAGTTCGGAAAAACCGAGCGTAAGAGCTACGCCAAGTATCAGGAGATCCTGTCGATGCCGAACCTGCTGAAAATTCAGAAGGATTCGTATAACTGGTTCCTGAACGAGGGCTTGCGCGAGGTATTCCGCGATGTCGCCGCGATTACCGACTACACAGGCAATTTGGAGCTGTCCTTCCTTGACTATTCTCTCGACGAAAAGCCCAAATATACGGTCGAGGAATGCAAGGAGCGCGACGCGACCTATGCAAAGCCCATCAAGGTGCGCGTCCGTCTGCTCAACAAGCAGACCGGCGAGATTAAGGATCAGGAGATCTTCATGGGCGATTTCCCACTCATGACCAACGGCGGCACCTTCGTCATCAACGGCGCGGAGCGCGTCATTGTCTCGCAGATTGTCCGCAGTCCCGGTATGTATTACGGCGACACGGTGGACAAGGCGGATCAGCACATCTACAGCGCCACCGTGATCCCTTACCGCGGCGCGTGGCTGGAGTATGAGACGGATCTGCAGAACTGCTTCTATGTCCGCATCGACAAGAACCGCAAGCTGCCGATCACCTGCCTCATCCGCGCCCTCGGCGTGGAGACCGATGCGCAGATCGTCGAGCTGTTCGGCGAGGATGAACGCATCAAGGCAACGCTTGAAAAAGATCCCTGCAAGTCCCGTGAGGACAGCCTGCTGGAGATCTACCGCCGACTGCGCCCGGGCGAGCCGCCTACAGTCGATAACGCCGCGTCCTATTTGGACTCCCTGTTCTTCGACCCGCGCCGCTATGATGTTTCCAAGGTCGGTCGTTATAAATTCAATAAGAAGATGGATATATGGAGCCGCCTGAGCGGTCAGGAGCTTGCAGAGCCGATTGCCGATCCGCGCACGGGCGAGATTCTCGCCATGCCGGGCGAGGTTCTGAGCCGCGCCAGAGCAAAGGAGCTTTCCGCACGCGGTGTCTGTGAGGCAACGCTCAATGTCAACGGCAAGCTCTGCAAAGTGTTCTCCAACTTCATGGTAGACATGAGGAATTTTGTCGATTTTGATCCGGCACAGTACGGCATCCGCGAGAAGGTCTGCCGTAAGGTGTTGTTTGAGATGCTTGATACCGTCCCTGCCGACGGCTGGGCGGACGCCATCGAGGAGCGCCGCGACGACCTCATTCCGAAGCACATCACCCGCGACGATATTCTCGCATCCATCAACTATCTCAACTGCGTGGTCTACGGCGTCGGCACAACCGATGACATCGACCATTTGGGCAACCGCCGTCTGCGCTGCGTCGGCGAGCTGCTGCAAAACCAGTTCCGTGTCGGCTTCACCCGTCTCGAGCGCGTTATTCGCGAGCGCATGACTGTGCAGGATCTGGATACGGTCACACCGCAGAGCCTCATCAATATTCGCCCCGTGACGGCGGTTATCAAGGAATTCTTCGGTTCCTCTCCGCTGTCGCAGTTCATGGATCAGAATAACCCGCTGGCAGAGCTGACGCATAAGCGCCGCCTGTCCGCCCTCGGCCCCGGCGGTCTGTCAAGAGAGCGCGCCTCCTTCGACGTTCGTGACGTTCACTACAGCCACTACGGCAGAATGTGCCCCATCGAGACGCCGGAAGGTCCGAACATCGGCTTGATTAACTATCTGGCAAGCTTTGCGCAGATTAACGAATACGGCTTCGTGGAGGCGCCTTATCGCAAGGTTGCCAAGGAATATGACGAGAACGGCAAGTATGTCGCCTCACGCGTTACGGATGAAGTGGAGTATATGTCCGCCGATGTCGAGGACGACTACTACATTGCACAGGCAAAGGAGCCGGTCGACGAAAACGGCTACCTGCTCAATACCCGCATTACCTGCCGTCACCGTGACGAGATCATCGCCGTAGACCGGGAGACCATTGACTATCTCGATGTCTCCCCGAAGATGATGACCTCCATCGCGACGGCGTTCATCCCCTTCCTGCAGAACGACGACGCAAACCGCGCGCTCATGGGCGCAAACATGCAGAGACAGGCAGTTCCCCTGATGGTTACGGAGGCGCCAATCGTCGCTACCGGCATCGAGCAGAAGTGCGCCGTGGACTCCGAGGTTTGCATCAAGGCGGAGGGCGACGGCGTCGTGACCCGCGTCAGCGCAGACCTCATCACCGTCCGCTACGATAACGGTACGGTCAAGGATTATAAGCTCACCAAGTTCGCCCGCTCCAATCAGGGCACCTGCGTCAACCAGCGCCCGATCATCGAGGTCGGCGAGCGCGTGACAAACGAGCAGATCATTGCAGACGGTCCCGCCTGCTCGCAGGGCGAGATCGCTCTCGGCAAAAACGTGCTGATCGGCTTCGTTACTTGGGAAGGCTACAACTACGAGGATGCCATCCTGCTCAATGAGCGTTTGGTGCGTGAAGATGTCTTTACCTCCATCCACATCGAGGAGTATGAGACGGAAGCGCGTGATACCAAGCTCGGACCGGAGGAGATCACCCGCGATATCCCGAACGTCGGCGAGGATACCCTCAAAGACCTTGACGAGGACGGCGTGATCCGCATCGGTGCGGAGGTCAAGTCCGGCGACTATTTGGTCGGCAAGGTCACCCCGAAGGGCGAGACGGAGCTGACCGCAGAGGAGCGCCTGCTGCGCGCTATCTTCGGCGAAAAGGCGCGCGAGGTGCGCGACACCTCTCTGAAGGTTCCGCACGGCGAGGCGGGCATCATCGTTGATGTCAAGGTTTTCACCCGTCAGAACGGCGACGAGCTCTCGCCCGGTGTCAATAAGGTCGTGCGCGTCTATATCGCGCAGAAGCGTAAGATTTCCGTCGGCGATAAGATGGCAGGCCGCCACGGCAACAAGGGCGTTGTCTCCCGCATCCTCCCCGAGGAGGATATGCCGTTCCTGCCCGACGGCACGCCGCTGGATATCGTGCTGAACCCGTTGGGCGTTCCGTCCCGTATGAATATCGGACAGGTTTTGGAGGTTCACCTCGGCTATGCTGCGCACGCGCTCGGTTGGAAGGTCGCAACACCGATCTTCGACGGCGCAAACGAGAAGGACATCCGCGAGACGCTGAAGCTTGCGGGGCTGCGCGAGGACGGCAAGACCGTGCTCTACGACGGACGTACCGGCGAGCCGTTCGATAACCTTGTTACGGTCGGCTATCCCTACTTCCTCAAGCTGCACCATCTTGTTGACGATAAGATTCATGCCCGTTCCACCGGCCCGTACAGCCTCGTTACCCAGCAGCCGCTCGGCGGCAAGGCGCAGTTCGGCGGGCAGCGCTTCGGCGAAATGGAAGTTTGGGCGCTCGAAGCCTACGGCGCGGCTTACACTCTGCAGGAGATCCTGACCGTTAAGTCCGACGACGTTACCGGCCGTGTGAAGACCTACGAGGCGATCGTTAAGGGACACAATGTTCCGAAGCCCGGTGTGCCCGAGTCGTTCAAGGTTCTTGTCAAGGAGCTGCAATCGCTCTGCCTCGACGTTCGTGTTTTGGACGATCAGGGTGAGGAGATCGAGCTGCGCGAGGATGACGATGATGATATCGTCTACACTGCGGGCGAGAACTTTGTGACAGACGAGAACGAGGTTCTCTCTTCGGGCTATGCTATCGACCCTGACAGCGTGGACAGTGATGTTTCCGCCCTGTCGCAGATCATCGGCCTCGGCGATGAGGACGAGGATGAAGACGACGAGGACGAGGATATTTCCTTCGACGATTCGGATGTCGAGGATGAAGAGGAATAAGGAGGAGTAATACGATGAGCAATAAAACATTCAGTGCGATCAAAATCGGTATTGCTTCGCCGGAAATGATTCGCGACTGGTCTTACGGCGAGGTCAAGAAGCCCGAGACCATCAACTACCGCACCCTCAAGCCCGAGCGCGACGGTCTGTTCTGCGAAAAGATCTTCGGACCGACGAAGGACTGGGAGTGCCACTGCGGTAAGTATAAGAAAATCCGCTTCAAGGGCAAGATCTGCGACCGCTGCGGTGTCGAGGTCACCAAGAGCAAGGTGCGCCGCGAGCGCATGGGTCATATCGAGCTTGCCGCGCCGTGCAGCCATATTTGGTACTTCAAGGGCATTCCCTCCCGTATGGGTCTGCTGCTTGACATCAGCCCGCGCATTTTGGAGAAGGTGCTGTACTTCGCCAGCTATATCGTCACCGATCCCGGCGACGCACCGCTGAGCAAGTGCCAAATTCTGTCCGAAAAAGAATACCGCGATATGCGCGAAAAATATGAGGACGATTTCGACGCCGGTATGGGTGCGGAGGCCGTTAAGAAGCTGCTTGCGGATATTGACCTTGAGGCGCTCTCCGAGCAGCTCCGCAGTGAGCTGAAAAACGCCAACGGGCAGAAAAAACTCCGCATTATCAAGCGCTTAGAGGTTGTCGAGGCGTTCCGTATGTCCGGCAACAAGCCCGAGTGGATGATCATGGACGTCCTGCCTGTTATCCCGCCTGAGATTCGTCCGATGGTGCAGCTCGACGGCGGCCGCTTCGCAACGAGCGACCTCAACGATCTTTACCGCCGCGTTATTAACCGCAACAACCGCTTAAAGCGCCTTATCCAGCTCAACGCACCGGATATCATCATCCGCAATGAGAAGCGTATGCTGCAGGAGGCGGTCGATGCACTCATCGACAACGGCCGCCGCGGTCGTGCCGTTACGGGCGCGAATAACCGTGCGCTCAAGTCGCTGTCCGATATGCTCAAGGGCAAGCAGGGTCGTTTCCGTCAGAACCTGCTCGGCAAGCGTGTTGACTATTCCGGCCGCTCCGTTATCGTTGTCGGACCGGAGTTGAAGCTTTATCAGTGCGGCGTGCCGAAGGAAATGGCAATTGAGCTGTTCCGTCCGTTCGTGATGAAGAAGCTCGTCGAGGACGGCGTTGCCAACAACATTAAGAGCGCAAAGAAGAAGATCGACAAGGGCGAGCCTGAGGTTTGGGACGCGCTCGAGGAGATCATCAAGGATCGTCCCGTCATGTTGAACCGTGCGCCGACGCTGCACCGTCTCGGCATTCAGGCGTTTGAGCCGGTGCTGGTCGAGGGTCGTGCGATCAAGCTGCACCCCCTGTGCTGCACGGCGTTCAACGCGGACTTTGACGGCGACCAAATGGCAATCCACGTCCCGCTGTCTGCCGAGGCGCAGGCCGAAGCCCGTATGCTGATGCTTTCGGCGAACAACCTGCTCCGCCCGCAGGACGGCAAGCCCGTCACGGTTCCGACGCAGGATATGATCCTCGGCACTTACTATCTGACCTATGTCCGTCTCGGCAAAAACGAGAAGGGTGCGGAGGAGGTCTTTGTGACCGACGCCGGCGATTTTGACCTTCCCGTAAATCAGCTCGTTGACGGCGATTTGGTCGAAAAAGCGCTCGACGAAGCAGAGCGCGGCCATAAGAAAGCACCGCAGTTCATGGCGAAGCACGCGTATTCGAGCGTGGACGAGGCGATCACCGCTTATACCTGCGGCGCAATCGGTCTGCACGCACCCATCCGTGTCCGCTATGGCAAGGAGATCGACGGCGTGATGCAGTATCAGATCATCAACGCGACCGTCGGCAGACTCATTTTCAATGAGCCGATCCCGCAGGATCTGGGCTTTGTCGATCGCAGCAAGCCCGAAAACGCCTTCGAGCTGGAGGTCAGCTTCCTTGTCGGCAAGAAGAAACTCGGCGTGATCATTGATAAGTGCATCCGTAAGCACGGCTTCACTATTGCAACGGAAATGCTCGACCGCCTGAAGGCGCTCGGCTATAAGTACTCCACGAAGGGCGCCATCACCGTATCCATCGCGGACATGGCGATCCCCGATAAGAAATACGCCCTCGTTGCCGAGGCGGAAAACGAGGCGGTCAAGATCGACCGCAAGTATAAGCGCGGCTTCATCACGAATGACGAGCGCTATCGTCTTGTTGTCCGCCAGTGGGAGCAGACGATCAAGGATGTTACCGGCGCGCTGCAGGAAAACCTCGACCGCTTCAACCCCATCTATATGATGGCGGACTCCGGCGCTCGTGGCAGCATGAACCAGATCCGTCAGCTTGCCGGTATGCGCGGACTGATGGCGGACACCAATGGCCGCACCATCGAGATCCCGATCAAGGCGAACTTCCGTGAAGGCCTTTCCGTCCTGGAATACTTCATCTCCTCGAGAGGCGCGCGCAAGGGCTTGACCGATACCGCGCTGCGTACCGCAGACTCCGGTTATCTGACCCGCCGACTGGTCGATGTCTCGCAGGAGGTCATTATCCGCGAGCACGACTGCGGCACAAAGCACGGCATTAACCTCAGTGAGGTTGTCGAAAAGGGACAGGTCATAGAGTCCTTCGCTTCCCGTATTCACGGCCGCTTCCCTGTTAACGATGTACTTGACCCCGAAACGGGCGAGGTGCTGATCCCGAACGACCGCATGATGACGGAGGACGACGCGAAAATGCTCGAGGTGCACGGTATCCACAGTGTTTACGCCCGTACCGTCCTCGGCTGCCGCGCAAGAAGCGGCGTCTGCGCGAAGTGCTACGGTATGAACCTTGCCACCTCCGAGCTGGTCAATCTCGGCGAGGCGGTCGGCATCATTGCCGCACAGTCCATCGGCGAGCCGGGCACACAGCTCACCATGCGTACCTTCCACACCGGCGGTGTTGCGGGCGACGATATCACACAGGGTCTTCCCCGTGTTGAGGAGCTTTTCGAGGCGCGCAAGCCGAAGAAAATGGCGGTTATCTCCGAAATCGACGGTGTTGCAGCGGTTGACGAGAGCCACCGCAGTGCGCTGCGCGATATTACCATCACCGCCGACGACGGCGAGGTGAAGCTCTATCAGGTGCCCTATTCCGTCGGCTTGAGGGTCGAAAACGGTAAGCGCATCCGTAAGGGCGAGCCGATCACCGATGGTGCGCTGAACCCGCACGATGTGCTCCGCATCTCGGGTGTGGAGGCTGTGCAGAACTATCTGACGCAGGGCGTTTTGGCGGTTTACCGTCAGCAGGGCGTTGACATCAACGATAAGCACATCGAGGTCATCATCCGTCAGATGATGCGCAAGGTGCGCGTTGAGGATCCCGGCGATACCGATCTGCTCAGCGGCACCGTCGTCGATGTCTACGAATTCGACGATGCCAACGAGAAGATTCGTCAGCGCATCGCGGCAGGCGAGACAGATTTGCGCGAGGCGACCGATACCCTCATGCTCATGGGTATTACGAAGGCGTCTTTGGCAACGGAGTCCTTCCTCTCTGCTGCGTCCTTCCAAGAGACGACAAAGGTGCTGACCGAGGCCGCCATCAAGGGCAAGGTCGATCATCTCGTCGGCTTGAAGGAAAACGTCATCATCGGCAAGCTGATCCCTGCCGGCTCGGGACTCGACATCTATCGTAACTACGATACAGAGAAATGGCCCGAATCCGAGATCACGCAGGACATGATTGATAACGAACAGAAATAATCGGAAAGCGTCCTCCTGCTCAAAACAGGAGGACGCTTTTCCGTCATTTGTTCTCTTCGGGAAGGGCGGTAAGGGAACTTTGCAGCAGCGCGCGGTACTCTCCGACAACACTTTTGGGAAATACCACGCTTGCGCGGCCACCGAAGCCCGCAAGCCAGCCGAGAAAATTGGGAGAGACGGAGACAGTCGTTGTCAGGGTAAAATGTGCGTCTCCGTCGGGAATCAGCATGGCATCCTCTCCAAAGCGGTCAAGCACCACACCCGCCAGCGCGTTTTCAAAGCGGAGCTTGACACGTTTGCTGCTTCCGCGATACATTCCGAAGACCTGCTTGCTATAGGAAGCGGGGTCAAATGCCCGCGTTTCATCAGTGACGATGCGTTTTTCACCGGTCAAACGAATGTCCTCCATTTTATCAACGCGGTAATGCGTCAGTCCGTGTTTGCTGCTGTGCGCGACAAGATAATAATTCTCGTCATCCCACACCAGCGCGCAGGGACTTGCGGTATAAATGCCTGCACGGAAGTGCTTTTTTCGATCTACACCGCGATCAAAGTAGCGGAAAGAAATCTGGCTGTCTGCGCCGATCGCCTCATGCAGCAGGTCAATGTTGGCAAAACTGCGGTCGTTTGCACTCTTGAGCCGTCCGGAAAGCACGATCTCTCGGCGCAGCAGCTCCGCTTCATGCGTGCTGGAGAGCGCCGCAAGCTTGCGGATAAGCACGGCAGACTGCTTTTGTGTTAAAAATTTGGATGACAGCACCGCATCAACCAGCAGTTTCAGCTCGGGCAGCTCGAAATCGCGCTGTGCGACATAGTAGCCGGAGGGATTGCCGCGGCGAAAGAGAATCTCCGTGCCGTATTCATTGAGCGTGCGGATGTCGTCGTAAATGCTTTTCCGCTCAGCGTGAATATCCTTACTTGCCAAATAGTCAATCAAAGTCTGCACACCGGCAGGGTGCGACGCATCCGTGTTCTGGCGCAGATAGTCGCGCAGATACAGCAGCTTCAGCTTTTGTCGTTCACTTTTTGCCATTGGCGGTTCCTCCGATCCCAGTGTTGATAGAATAGATTCTCTATGCATCCTCTAAACTGGCACTCTCCTAATGCTGTCCTTTCTTCTTTTGCGTAAGTATCACACATCATTGTATCACATACAAAGCTCACCGAAGCGCGGCAATCACGGGTGGAAGGAGCGCCTCGGGCAGGGTAAAGCCGAGCGCCTCGCCGTTCGGGTGCGGAAACGACAGACGAAACGAGCAGAGCGCGAGCGGCCCGCCTGTTAACGCGCCGTACTTTTTGTCGCCGCAGAGAGGACAGCCCCGTGAGGCAAGCTGCACGCGAATTTGGTGCGTTCTGCCCGTAAACAGGCGGATATGCAGCAGGGCGCGCCCGTCTTCCGCGCGCGCTTCGATACGATAGGCAAGCCTTGCTTCCTTCACACCCGCGCGCTTGCGCTTTACGACATAGGTTTTGTTTTTCGCGCGGTCATGGAAGAGCAGATCGGTTAGCTCCGCCTCGTCCTCGGGCGGGGTTTTTTCGCACACGGCGAGGTATTCCTTAGAAAACCCGTCCTGCATTTTTGAACTCAGAAACGCCGCCGTTTCGGGCGTTTTGGCAAAGACCATCAGCCCGCTGACCTCGCGGTCAAGGCGGTGAACGGGGTAGATCGTGCGCGGGGCGAGCAGGTCGGACATTGCGGGCTTGCCCGAGGCGTCCTTCGCCGAGAGCAAGCCTGTGGGCTTATGGCAGACCAGAAGCTGCTTGTCCTCATAGAGAACGGTCACATTCTCTCCTCCAGCTTGGCAAGAATCCGTTCGCATTGCTCCAACACCCTCCCAATATCATGCTGCACGAAGCTGCCGCCGCGCAGGATAGGTTTTCCTTGCACAAAGACGGAGTCAATCTGACTGCCGCTGCCCGCGTAGAGCAGGTTGGTCAGAATGCGGCGCCGGTTGGTTGTGCTGAGGTCATCCGTGCGGACGAGAGAGAAATCTGCCTGACAGCCGATGGCGAGCTTTCCCAAATCGTCGTAGCCCAGCGCCGTCATGCCTGCCTCCGTCAGCATCCGATAGCACTGCCCGGCGGGGAGCACGGTCGGGTCGAGGGTCAACACCTTTTGCAGATAGCTGCCGTGCCGCGCCTCGCGCAGTAGGTCACGGTTGGCGCTCGATGCCTCGCCGTCGCAGCCGAAGCCGACGCGCACGCCTGCTTGCAGCATTTGCGCGATACGCGGCGCGCCGTCGGAGAGCTTCATGTTGGTGGAAGGACAGTGCGCAACGACGGCTTTTGTCTGCGCCAAAAGGTCGATCTCCGCATCGGACAGCCAAATGGAATGGGCGAGAATCGTGTTTTCGTCCAGTACGCCGAGGTGTGCCAGCTCCTCTGCCTCGCCGCGTCCCGTCCATGCGCGGACGCGATCCGTCTCCGCTTTTCCTTCTGCAAGATGTGTGTGGTAGACTAAGCCGCGTTCACGGGCAAACTGCTTGAGCGCGGTCATCAGCTCGGGCGTGCAGGCGGGACGCCCCTGCGGTACGGCGGCGGTGCGCAAAAGCCCCTTGCCGTGCCAGCGGTCATAGAGATATTCCGCCTGCTTCAGACATTCGTCCACATCCGTGACCTTGGTCTGCTCGTTTTCCGCAATGTCCGTCGCGCCTATGCCGAAGGTTGCGCGGATGCCAGCATCCTGATACGCCTGCACGACCGCGTCGATGTGCGGGAAATAGGTCATTTCATTGATTGCCGTCACGCCGTAGCGCAGGCTTTGCAGACAGCCCAGCAGGACGCCGTAATACCAATCCTCCGCAGTGAGCGACCACTGCGCGGCAAGCATTTTTTGCAGCCATTGGGTGATGTTCAGATCGTCGAGCGGGCCTTTGGTCAGACTCTGTACCATATGAGTGTGGATGTCTGCCATGCCCGGAAGCAGCAGCATACCCTGCGCGTCGAGTGTCTCGCACTGCGCGGTGAGCTGCGGCGCAATTGCCGAGAAGCGTCCGTTCTCGATCAAAAGATCGGAGGGCGTTGTTGTCAGCGTGTCGAAATTCGGCAGAAGAGCGTTCTTGATCAGCAGCATAGCAGTGCCTCCGCAGCGGCGGCGAACAGGCGGCGCTTCCCTTTGTCGGAATCGGCAAGGCGTTCGCCAGTCGCGTAATTCTCCGAAATCAGTGCCAGCGAGGCGGCGCGGAGCTTCAAGATCGAGGAAATGACGAAGAGGGCACTTGTTTCGCCGTCAATCGCCTCCACTCCGAGCGACGCCCAACGGGCGATTCGCTCCCGTCCGCCCGCCGCCCACGGCGTCTCAAGGCTTCGACAGTCATGGCTGCGGAACAGTCCCGGCGAAATGCCGCTGTCGAGCAGCCTGCCGAGCAGCGCGGGGTCTGCCACGGCTGGATAGGAAAGGTCGATGTATTCTTTTGTCGCGCCCTCGCCGCGTACTGCACCCGAGGCGGCAAGCAGTGTGCCAACCGGCGTTTCGGGCTGTAAAGCGGGACAGCAGTCAATTTTCAGTATGGCTTCCACACCGAGATGGTTTAATTCCTCCGCCGCGATGGCTGAGGGCATACAGCCGAAGCCGCAGCTCATCACGCTGAGCGGCTTGCCGTTGAGAGTTCCCGTGTAGGTCACATATTCACGATATTCGCCGACCTTTTTCGCCTCGTCCATGAGCGCGGCGTAAAAGGGAACCTGCAGCGGGTCGGGGGTCAGCAGGACGCGTTTTGCAATCATCGTTTCGTCAATGCCGAGATGGTGCATCGTCCCGTCCGCGTGGGTCAGTTTCATGCTTCCAAAGCTCATAGTCCCGCCTCCTTCAAAAGCTCCGCAGCGCGGAGCGCGATACGCGAAGCAAGCTCAATCCGCTTCGCCAAAAAATCAGGGTCGGCATACGCGCCGTAGACCTGTTTGTTCGGGTCTGCAAACATCGAACCGAGTGCGACGCAGATGCTTGCGGTGCGCAGTCCGAGTAAATGCCCGTAGGGGAACAGCATGCCGGATTCGTTCTCGACGACAAGCACGCCCGTGTCGATCCATTTCTGCATCCGCTCCCGCAGGCCGGGATGCGCTGCCTTGGATTCCATATAAAACGCATCGTGACTGCGGTACAGCCCGACGAGCGGATCGTCGCCCAGCTCATGCGCCGCCCGTGTCAGCGCACGAACGACGAATGGATCTGCCACGGCGGGGAATTCGGGCGGGACAAGCTCATAGCTTGCGCCCTCGCCGCGTACGCAGCCGCTTGCGATCACGATTTGCCCGGGTTGTATCCACGGCTGCACGCCGCCGCAGGTACCGACGCGGATGACCGCTTTCGCGCCCGCTTCCGCAAGCTCCTCCAAGGCGCTTGCGACGCAGGAGCAGCCCATGCCGCTGCTCGTCACGCCGACGGGGGTGCCGTTTTCCGTATGTCCCGTATAGGTCGCGAAGGTGCCGCGATGTGCCGTAAATTCCGCTTCGCGGAAAAAGCCGGAGATGACCTTACTGCGGTGCGGGTCGCCGGGAAGCAGCACATACGGCGCGGAGCCGCCGACGGAAAGCCCTGTGCGCGGCAGCAGCCTGTCTGCACCGCACGGTATATGAATTTCAGAGAATCGCTTCATGAAAGTCCTCCTTCATTTTTTTCTGTTATCATCATATCGGAAATACGGAGAAAATGCAAGATGGCGCTTGTAAATCCGGCTGAAAAGTGGTAGACTGTTATCAAATCAGCGTGAAAGGAGAGACAAAAATGGTATTGAAAATCGAAGGCATGATGTGCGGGCACTGCAAAGCGCGTGCGGAAAAGGCGCTCAAGGAGGTTGCGGGCGTTGAGACGGTCGAGGTCAGCTTGGAAAACAAAACTGCAACGGTGACGGGTAACGCCGACCCTGCCCAACTTCGGCAGGCGGTTCTTGACGCGGGCTATCGAGTCATCGAATGAAAAGATGCCTCTGCACGGCAAAAAAGTTGTGCTGAGGCAAATTATTTCTTATTTTTGTACATTTTGCCTATGTCATTTCTTCTGAAAATTTGGTATAATATACTATATCAACAAAAAGGAAGGGAGCGCGGCAAAGATGTATCAGATCGGAGAAACGGTGCTTTACGGCACAGAGGGAGCCTGCACGATTGCAGAAATTCGCGAGATGAAGATCGGACGTGAGAAAGCCCCGTACTATGTTCTGCGCCCCGTCCACCGTGAGGGCGCGACGATCTTTGTCCCGCTCGGGAACGAGACGTTGCTGGCAAAAATGCGCCGTCTGCTGTCCGTGGAGGAGATTAACGGGATGATTGCGTGCATCTGCCGTGGGGAGACTGTGTGGATTGAGGACGCAGCCGTACGCAAGGAGGAATTCCGCCGCATCCTGACTGCGGGTGACAGAAAAGAACTGCTCGGTATGATTCGTGCGCTTTACCGGCACCGTGAGACGCTGAAAAGCGCTGGAAAGCGCCTGCGCACAAACGACGAGCAGATGCTCCGCGATGCGGAAAAACTGCTCAATGACGAATTTGCGCTCGTTTTGAATATCAAGCCGCGCGAGGTGCCGGAGTATATCCGTTCGCGTCTCGAGGAAGCGTCATAGCGATTTCACAAAACGGAGGAATTTATACTATGGAGAAAATTTTCACGGAGCAAGCGCCTGCCGCCATCGGACCGTACTCGCAGGCAATCAAAACGGGCGGGCTGGTCTATACCTCCGGTCAGATCCCCATTAACCCCGTCACGGGCATGATTGAGGCGTCGGATATCACGGGACAGACTGAGCAGGTGATGAAGAATTTGGAGGCGGTGCTGAAAGCAGCAGGCTCATCCTTTGAGCGCACGGTCAAGACGCTCTGCTTTTTGAAAAATATGGATGATTTTGCAGCGTTTAACAAGGTGTATGCCCGCTATTTCACGGGAAAGCCTGCAAGAAGCTGCGTCGCTGTCGCTGCCCTGCCGAAGGGTGCGCTGGTCGAGGTCGAGGTCATCGCGGAAGCGGAATAGAATATATGCGCCTGCGGCGAAAACGCCGCAGGCGCATGGTTTATTTCCCTAATTCCTTGGTGCGTTGGAAGGCGGCAAGGACGGCACTTTCCGTCGCAGCACGGAAACCGCCGCGTTCGAGCGCCTGTACGCCCGCGATCGTGCTGCCTGCGGGGGAGCAGACCGCGTCTTTGAGTGCGGCGGGGTGCTCGCCTGTCTGCAAGACCAGCGCCGCCGTGCCGATCAGTGTTTGCGCGGCAAAGTCCGCTGCCTCCTTGCGCGGCAGACCACAGCTTACGCCGGCGTCGGCAAGCGCTTCGAGAAACACGCATACAAACGCGGGACCGCAGCCGGAGACGGCGCTTGCCGCGTCAATCAAGTTCTCGGGCAGGGGCGCGACCCAGCCGGCACCGTTTAATAATGCTTCCAGCAAGGCAAAGTCCGCTTCTGTTGCGGCGCTGTTTCCGCAGTAGGGGATTGTGCCCTTGCCGATCCTTGCGGGGGTGTTGGGCATGATGCGCACGACGGGATAGTTTTTATCGCCTGCCATGTCCGCAATTTGCGCCGCTGTCAGTCCCGCCGCCATCGTCACGAGGAGAAAACGGTCTTCCCGCGCGGCGAGGGTGGGTACAAGCTCTGTGAGTACCTCTGCCATCTTCTGCGGCTTGATGCCGAGAAAAATGACGGACGCCTCTGCCGCCAAGGTGCGGTTATCTACGGCGGTGCCGCCGTATTTTGCGGCGAACGCCTCTGATTTTTCGTTTGTTCGGCTGCTGACAAGCAGATGTTCCGCGCCGACATTGCGGCAAACTACCTGCGCAAGCGTACCGCCCATGTTGCCTACACCGATAAATCCGATCTTATCCATACCCGTCACCTCAGCGAATCTGTCCGTTTCCGCGGACGATGTATTTATAGGTTGTCAGCTCCCGCAGTCCCATCGGGCCGCGCGCGTGGAGTTTCTGCGTCGAGATGCCCATTTCACAGCCAAGCCCGAATTCGCCGCCGTCGGTGAAACGGGTGGAGGCGTTGACATAGACCGCCGCGCTGTCCACTCTGCGCACGAATTGCGCGGCGGCGGTCTCGTCGGTGGTGACGATCGCCTCGCTGTGCCCCGTCGAATGGGCGGCGATGTGCGCAACTGCCTCGTCAATCGAATCGACGATCTTAACTGCCAAGATGTAATCCAAGAATTCCGTGTCAAAATCGTCCGCACCTGCCAAAGTGCCGCCGAGCAGGGGATAAGCCCGCTCGTCCGCGCGGAAGGAGACGGGCGGTTTCCCCGCTTCGGTGCGCGCGTCCGTCAGCGCATGGCGGAGCTTCGGCAGGAAGCGCTCTGCAATGTCTTTGTGGACAAGGCAGACCTCCGCCGCGTTGCACACGGAGGGACGGCTCGCCTTTGCGTTTTCCACGATCGTGAGAGCCATTTCCCCGTCTGCGGCGCGGTCAACATAGATATGGCAGATGCCCGTTCCGGTTTGGATGCAGGGAACCTTTGCGTTCTCTGTGCAGGCGCGGATCAGACCGGCACCGCCGCGCGGAATGAGCAGGTCGATGTAACCTACACCCTGCATCAGCTCTGTTGCGCTTTGCCGTGTGGTGTCTTCGACGAGTTGCACGAGCATCGGAGGCAGTCCTGCCTGTGCCAAGCCCTCCTGCAAGGCTTCCGTGATCGCCCGGGCGGAGCGGTAGGCTTCCTTGCCGCCGCGCAGGAGACAGGCGTTGCCGCTTTTGACGCACAGCGCCGCCGCGTCCGAGGTCACATTCGGGCGGCTTTCATAGATGATCGCAATCACGCCGAGCGGCACGGCGGTCTTTTCGATGACAAGGCCGTTCGGGCGCACCTCGCGGGAGAGAACTTCTCCGACGGGATCAGGCAAGCCTGCGACCTGCCGCACGCCGTCCGCCATTGCCGCGATGCGCGCCTCGGCCAGCGCCAGACGGTCAAGCATGACGGGTGAGATATGCGGCTTTGCCGCTTCCATATCCTGCGCGTTTGCCGCGAGAATGTCTTTGGTATGTATGCAGAGCGCCTGCGCCATCGCGGAAAGGGCGCTGTTCTTTGCTTCGGTTGTTGCGGCGGCCAAAACGGGCGCGACCGCCTTTGCCTGCCGCATTTGCTCCAAGGTTGTCATATCAGTGCCTCCTCAAGAATCGTGTGCCTGCCGCCTCGTTTGCGGCAATGCGGTAGAGAATGTCCGGGTCGCTGCCGTTGGCGATAACCATGTCGATGCCATTGGCGTTGACGGTCTGCGCGGCGTGGAGCTTGGTTGCCATGCCGCCGGTACCGAGGCTCGAGCCGCTGCTGCCTGCAAGTGCGAGAATCTCGGGCGTGATCTCTTCCACGGCGGTGATCAGACGCGCGCTGCTGTCGGTGCGCGGGTCGGCGGTGTACAGCCCGTCGATGTCCGACAGAAGGATCAGCAGATCGGCGTTTACGCTCACTGCAACGATTGCGGCAAGCGTGTCGTTATCGCCGATGACGATTTCCTCGGTGGCAATGGTGTCGTTTTCGTTGAGAATCGGCAATGCGCCCAGCTCCAGCAGACGGAACAGCGTGTTGTGGAAATTCTCCCGCCGCTGTGCATTGTGGATGTCACTGCCCGTAAGCAGAATCTGCGCGACGGTGTGATGGTATTCGGAAAAGAGCTTGTCATAGACATACATCAGCTCGCACTGGCCCACAGCGGCTGCCGCCTGCTTTGACGGCATGTCCTGCGGGCGCTCACGCAGACCGAGCTTGCCCACGCCCATGCCGATGGCTCCCGAGGAAACCAGCACGATTTCGTGTCCCGCATTTTTCAGATCACTCAGCACCTTGCAAAGCTGCTCGACGCGGCGGATATTCAGCCTGCCCGTCGCGTGCGCCAGTGTCGAGGTACCCACCTTGACAACAATTCTCATAAGCATCCCTCCGTTTTTGCCATTGTAGCAGGAATTACTGGAAAATGCAACGAATTTTGAATAAATATTGCCTCAATGAAAAAGTTTGTGTGATACGGGGTTCCTGACATAACCGCGTCTGCTGGAGTCGATCAGCTTGAGGAAGAAATACTCGTCATCAGGAAGT
>SFIL01000086.1 GCA_004556205.1 Clostridiales bacterium
TGCAGGTGCCCTCGGGCGAACAGTCGGGAATCGCCTCGTTGATGATGGTGACGCAGTAATCCTTGTGCGTATCGATCGTTGCCGCATTTTCATACTGCGTGAGCGTATCGCCCGTAGAGCGGACGAACGTATCGTACGCCTTGAAGCCGAGCTGTTCGTAGGGAATGTCGAGACCGAGATAAACGGTGAACGCGCTCTGTGCAAGCTTGCGTGCGTTCATCAGCTTCCGCTCACGCTCCGGCACCTCTGTTTTTTCAACCATGCGGTCGAACACCACATGCGGCATCAGGTTGGAAATCACGCGCTCGCAGGGGATATATGTGCCGTCCGCGAGCTCGACGCCATGCACCGCGCCGCCCTTCACGTCGATTTTCTTTACTTCCGTGTTGTACCAGATTTCTCCGCCCATTTCGCGGATACGCTTATCGAAGGCAAGGGAAATCTCATGACTGCGATAGCGCGCCATCCACGGCTTCTGTGTGAGGTATGTATAGGTCATGAAGGCATAAACGGCAAAGCTCATCTTCGTGGAGTCTACGCCGACATAGTCCCAGTAGGACCGGGACGACCTTCATGAGATCGTGGTATTTGAGCAGCATTTCCACCTTGGCAGGAGGAGACGGCTCGTTATGGTGTGCGGCGAGCCAGCCAACGCCGTCGGTGAGCATTCGCCCAAGCTCCAGCACCGTTGTAATGCTCTCGCGCGATCCGGGCACGGCGCGTTCCATCTCGTCGATGAACGCCTGTACGCCCACGGGCATGGTTACATCAAAGCCGTTGTCCGGATCCGTGCTGATGGAGCGAAAGGCCTCTTCCGTGGAGACCCAGTCCACATTCAGCCCGTAACCGTCGAGCAGCGTGCGCACCGCACCCTGATGCTCGCCCTTACCCATCTGACACATTTCATGGAGTGTTGCTTCAAACTCGAAGCGTCCTCTGCGGAACGATGTGGCACAGCCACCGGGGAGATTGTGTTTTTCCAGAACGAGGACTTTCCTGCCTTCCTTCGCGAGATATGCTGCCGCGCTGAGCCCGCCGTTACCGGCACCGACAATGATAACGTCGTATTTTGTCTTTGCCATTGAATACCCCTCTCTCAATTATCTTGTGGTTATACCACAATGCAATTATATAAGAATAAATCGAAAACTGCAAGAGAAAGTTGGCTGCGTATGGAAAAAGACTGTGAAGCCGGCCGGCTTCACAGTCTTGTGTTTGCCCGAAATCAGAGATGCAGTTTTTTTACTTGCGCAGTCTGGCTTTCAGCGCAAGAATTCGCCGCCGGATCTCGTCAATGACTTTTTTAAACTCCTCGTCGCTTTTCCCTGTCGGGTCGTCCAGTTTCCAGTTGTCGTCAAAAGGGCGACCGATAAAGGGACACCCCACATTGCAGCCCATGGAGATGGCGATGTCCGGATCGGGAATATCCGAGATCCGCTTGGAATGCTGCGTCTGCTCCATGTCGATGCCATAAAGCTCCTTCATCAGCCGGACGGCGTCCGGATTGATCCGGGGCTTGGTTTCTGTTCCGGCGGAATAGCTTTCAAACACATCGGACGCCAGTGCTTTCCCCAATGCCTCTGCGATCTGGCTGCGGCAGGAGTTGTGGACGCAGATAAACGCAACCTTTGGCTTTGTCATGCCGGAAGTATGGCTCATACGGTCCGATACAGGTGAAAACTCAACGGTGGATGCGCTGCGCTCGTTCATGCTCTTATCTTCTTCAAAATAGAAATGACTTCATCCTTTTTCAGCACCTTGCCGTAGGACACCACCTGACCGTCCACAACCAAAGCGGGGGTGGTCATCACGCCGTAAGCGGCGATTTTTTCAAAGTCCCGCACATGGTCGACGGCTGTATTCATCCCAAGCTCCCGCAGCGCTTCCACGGTCGCCGCTTCCAGTGCGTTGCACTTGGCGCAGCCGCCGCCGAGAATTTTAATGCCGGACTCCTTCTTTTCAGCCTCTGCCGCCTGCATGGCTTCCGGCGTACAGCTCCCGCCGCAGCAGCAAGGTTCCTTTTGTTCTTCTTTTTTCTTACCGAATCCAAAAAATGACATGATGATACCCTCCGATTATAAAATGACAGCCTGAAACAGGTTGAATAAATAGCCTACAACGATAATGCCCGCGGTGCAGACAGCGATGAAAACACCCAGCAGCTTCGGCTTCACGGCCTTGCGCAGCATGACCATCGACGGCAGAGACAGTGTCGTGACGCCCATCATAAAGGCAAGCACCGTTCCAAGCTGTGCGCCCTTCGCAAGCAGCGCTTCCGCAATGGGGATCGTGCCGAAAATATCGGCATACATCGGAATGCCGATGACAGTTGCCAAAATCACGCCGAAGGGGTTATTGCTGCCGAGAACAGTCACGACCCAGCTTTCGGGAATCCAGTTGTGAAT
>SFIL01000087.1 GCA_004556205.1 Clostridiales bacterium
GTTCACATCCGAGAAGGTGTTCTGATAGCCCATCGGCTTACCCTCATAGCGCCACAGAACGGTGACCAGCATCGCGCGGGTCATTGCACTCTCCGGCTCAAAGGTGTTCGCGCTCGTGCCGCCCATCAAGCCGTTCCGCACAGCGTAATCCACCGCGCCGACATACCACTCGTTTTGCGGCACATCGACAAATTCCACGGGCGGCGTCGGCTCCTCCGGCTTCCACGTCGCGGTCGGATAACCGTTCCATGTCGGACTCGTCCAGCCCTCTTTGCCCTCAATGTAATAGAGCGTCAAGCCCGGAATATTGATAATTCCCCCAGCATCGTCCCACATTAATTGGAACTCATTGCCCCCAAGCTCCGGCGCGTTCCCCATGAAATAAACCGAGGTTAAGCTGCTGCAAGCGAGGAACGCGAAAGCGCCGATACTTGTCACGCTCTCCGGAATCGTTACGCTCGTCAGGTTGCTGCACCAGGAGAACGCACTCTCGCCGATGCTCGCCACGCCATTTGGAATGATATATTCGGTTTTTCCTTTTCCGTCAGGATAAGTATGTAATGTTGTTTTATCTTTATCAAACAAAACACCATTCTCAGATGTATATACTTTATTTCCTTTTGCTACATTTATTTCCATTAGGCTGCTGCAATCGGAGAACGCAGCAAAGCCGATACTTGTCACGCTCTCCGGAATCGTCATGCTTGTCAGGCTGCTGCACTTGCTGAACGCAAAACGGTCGATGCTCGTCACGCTGTTCGGAATTGTTACGCTTGTCAGACTGCTGCAATTCTCGAACGCAGCATAGCCGATGCTCGTCACGCTGTTCGGAATTGTTACGCTTGTCAGGCTGCTGCAACCGTAGAACGCATCTTCGCCGATGCTCGTTACAGCAACGCCGTCAATCGCCGAGGGGATATCGGCGCTTGTTACGGTTGCGTCGCAATCCGTAATTGCGCCGCTGCTTTTGTCAAAGTAGAGATTGCCGCCCGCGACGGGATAGGCAATGTCCGTTTCCGAATAAGCATGCACGGACGCGATGCTCCATGTGCCGCAGAGGAGCACGCAGGCCAATAACATGGACAGTATTCTTTTTTTCATGTATCCCTCACCCTTTCTGTGACAGAATAATACTCGTCACAGGTTTATTCTATAACACCTATAAGTTGTTGTCAATAACTAAATATGGGATTTATCTTTCACCCCGGAAAGTTGTTAACATGGGTATGAGGTGAAGAAGATGGTTGAAAAATTAAAGCTGCTCCGTTGTGAGCACGGCATCAGCCAACGTGAGGTCGCGGAGGCGGTTGGGGTCAGTCAGCAGTCTATCAATAAATATGAAAATCACACCGTCGAGCCGGATATCGCGACGCTGATCGCATTGGCGGATTATTTTCATACCTCTGTTGACTATTTGATCGGGCACACAGAGAATGACCGTGTCATCGAGCCGGTATCGCCGGGCGATTTGAACGAAGAGGAATCGCTGCTGATCTCGCAATGGCGCAGGCTGAACGAAAAACAACGTGAGAGCCTGCGCATGGTGATTGCGAACTACATGGACAGAAAGTAATCCAACCAACGAGAGCGTTCCTTTGATGCGCCTGTAGGGCGGGGACATGTCATAAGCCGGTGTAGGAACTACCATTTGAGAGCGCCTACACAAGATTGCCACAACCGGTGTGCGCACCGGTTTCGCAATGACAAAAGGGGGCAGCTTTTCTTGTCATTGCGAGGAGCGCAGCGACGCGGTTGCGCAGCCGTTCGCGAGGAACGAGCGCTACGGATGCGGCATACCCCCTGCGGGTGCAACCCCTGCGGGGTCTCGCAATGACAAGACTATAGTTCCTTGACAGTCTGACGCCTGTAGAACGGGGGCATGTCCTCGCTCTACAGGCGTTGATGCAAAGCCGTCCGGCAAACAAGGTCGTTTTTACCGAAAAAATCGCAGCCCCTTTCTAACGAAAGAGACTGCGATCGTTTTCTTTTAATCCTTTGTCACGATGGCGATATGCACATCGTCGAGTTGCTTTTGCTCTACGACGGAGGGAGCGCCCATCATCAGGTCTTGCGCGTTCTTGTTCATCGGGAACGGAATGACCTCGCGGATGGAGTCCTCCCGGGGCGATACCGGCATGGGGAGGCGCGCCGTAGCAGAACGCGTTGTACATGGCGGGGAACTTCGCCTTGACATCCTCCTCGCCCAAACCGACCAGCTTAAAGGCGCGGATCATAATCTCGGGATCGTGATTACGGACGGCACCGGAGGACAACTCCACGCCGTTGCAGACCAAATCGTACTGATACGCATAGATATCGAGCGGGTCCTTCTCGTTGAGCGCCTGCATGCCGCCCTGCGGCATGGAGAAGGGGTTGTGGCAGAATTCCAGCTCGCCGGACTCCTCGCCGATTTCGTACATCGGGAAATCGACAATCCAGCAGAACTCATAACGCTCCGCGTCCATGTGGCCCTCGACCTGCGTGCCGAGGAGCTTGCGCAGAACGCCTGCGGTCTTGACGGCGGC
This sequence comes from Clostridiales bacterium, assembly GCA_004556205.1. GTDB lineage: Bacteria > Bacillota > Clostridia > Oscillospirales > Oscillospiraceae > JAZOXB01. The sequence goes on from SFIL01000087.1 coordinate 2,526, forward strand.
ATTATACTTGCCCGCTGCCAGCGCGACAAAGCAGCCCTTGCTCAAGCCGAGCTTTTCAACGACCGCGTCCTTATGCTCCGCGACAAACTTCGAAATGCCGCCGACCAGCTCGCCGTTCTCGTCCAAACGGAACCAATACGCCTTGCCGCCCGAGAGCATCTCCGCGTCGGCGCAGAGCTTGTCGATAAACTTGCGGGTCTTGGTGAAATTCGACACGACGACCGCCTTCACGACCTGCCCCGCGAACGGTTCAAAGCCGCAATCGGCAAGTGCCTCGGTCGCGTCGGTCAGCTCAAGGTCGATACGCAGGTCGGGCTTGTCGGAGCCGTAGCGATCCATCGCGTCGCGGTAGGAGATGCGGCGGAAGGGCGCGGCGGACGCCGCCTTGTACTTGCCGTACTTC
>SFIL01000088.1 GCA_004556205.1 Clostridiales bacterium
ACCCGCTGCGACGACACGATTCTCCAAGCGCTTACCGAGATACCCGTTGCGCCGCTGCATATTTACGGCGACGTAAGCCTTTTCGATCCCGAAAACGGCTCCTTTGGCTTCACGAAGGGCGATCTCTCCTCTGTACGCGCCAACAACGGCAAGGCGGTCGGCGCAGGCGAGTACGTCTACCGCGAGACCGATATCAGCACCGTGTATCTCGACGCGAACGAGAACTACTGGCTCGGCGTGACCGAGGTGCCGGAAGTCATTCTTACCAAGGCGGGGTAAAACCGAATATATACAATTACAATATAAGCCCGCGGGTATCTCCCCGCGGGCTCTTTTCAGTATATGGCGATATAGGCCGTGTGGTTTCGGAAAACGATCTGCTCTTCGGGAAGAAAGGAATCCCAGTTTTTCCCGGCAAAAAACTCCTCCCATACATCCGGATCCATATCCGCTTTCTGATAATCGGTGTGATTGGCATAATTGATCAGCGGAACGTTTGACCAGCTCCGGAGAATGTTGCGCGTATTCAGATCATAGCTGACATAATTAATCCCGTCGTACGACAATGTTACCTGTTCATCCCAGGCGAGAGCTACATGGGTTATCTTGTCCCCGTTTTTTTCAGAATAATCGGCAATGTAGTTGTTTATGGCTTTTGCGTAAGCGGTATCCTGTTCTTCCATAGCCAGATGATTGGAGAAAATGTCCTTCATCAGCAGACCGTTAGCGAAAAGAAAAACAACGGCAAGAGAGGCGGCAATGCGCTGCTCCGGCAGACACTGTGCTTCCGAAGAAAAGAGGGCAATGATCCAGAATGAAAAAACCGCAAACAAGGGGATGAGCGTGCGATGGCTTACCCAGAATTCGGCGGCGACAAGGTGGGGAATGAAGCTCCCCGCGTAGATGCACAGGGAGAAAACGATCGCCAGCCAGACCGCTGAACAGGGAATGCGGCGCCGAATGAGAACACCGGCAGCATATACGCCGGGAAGACGCCGTACCCGCGCCATATCTCCGGCTGCTTTGCGATGAGACTGCGGAGATTGCTCAAAATAACGGAAATGTCCAGCGCCGCGCCTCGCTCCGTCGGCGGCATAATGTGCGTCCACGTCAGGAGCTTAACAATCAAAAGGTTGATCACACAGGCGAAAGCGCCAAGCGAGAGACCGCCGGCGGCGAGGAGCAGCTTTTTCCGGATATCCGCTTTCTCTATAAAGACAAAGATGAGAAGAAGTCCGACATAGATACCGATGGAGACCTGATAGGTTCCGAGCGAGAGCGTCAAAGCAAGAAACGAAACGGCGATGTGGCGCACAGCCTCGCCGCCCCGAGCAAAGACAAGGCGGCGATAAGCGAGAACCGACCAAACGGCACAGGCGATGCTGACGGCATACATCAGCATACATTCGCCAAATATGTACCATTCCGCCAGAAAGGCGTTATGAAACAGGAGCAGCATCGCGGCGTTCGTGCCGACAAGCGCGAAAACGTCCTCGCGTTCAATCGTCCGGAGTATGCGGCAGGACAGATGTGCGGCGAGAGCCGCGGCTGTCAGCATGAAAAGAAAAACGAACAGGCTTTGCGACTTCGCAGCATTGATTCCGGCTGCGGCAAGAAGCTTATAGAGAAGCGCGGTAATGAAGCGCCCGTCACGCAAATGAACGTCAACGTTATTGTCGGAGGTAAAAAGAATATCGAATGTGTCGGCGCTGAAATGCTGATTCAGCATCAGACCGCACGCGAGAAAAACAATAAGTACATTAACAAAAAAGAGGATAAGCCCTTTTCGCCGAAACGCTTGTTTTTTCACATACCGTCATCCTTCCTTCCGAACAGCTTGAACCGAAGCCACGCGGCGACGTATTTGAGAATATACCGGAAACCGACGCCGCCGTTTTGATACAGGGAAAGCGTCGCCTCGGGAAGGCTGTTTTGCAGCGCCGCAAACTCGTCCTGCGCGGATTTCAGCTCCGTATGCTTGGCGTTATACAGGTTTTCAAACGACAGTTTCTCCTGCCATACCTCCTGGATCTCCTGCTGCTGCGCTTCGTACCGGTGGTAAAGCGCATAGGAATCCCCGGGAATACGGTCAAACGGTGCAAGCTTGGCAGAGAGAGCAGCCCGCTCTTTTGCGGCGTTGAAGTCGCGGACGAGATTTTCAAAAATGCTCTCCAGCTTCCGGATCATAATCTGCGAGGAAAAACCGGTTTCGATCCGCCGGCGGCACGCAATACACATCCGCGCGTAGCTCTCCGGATCGCCGAGCAGCTCCCGAATCGCGTCGGCGTATTGGGCAATCTCCTTTGCGGAATACTTGCGGCTGTCCAGCTCGGTGGCTTCATCCTGCCAAAGAGGAAGGATGCGGCCGACGGAACCGTCGATCAGCTCGGCCTGCCCGCCGACGTCCGAGGATACGACCGGCTTTCCCATGGAAAGCGACTCATATGCCGTAAGCGCCAGACCCTCCTTGAGCGAGCAGATCAGCGTCAGAGCGCAATCTTTATAGAACGGGCGGAGATCGCTCTGCCGCCCGGCAAGGTAAACGGTGCCGGTCAGGCCGCTGTCTTTAACGGCAGCGCTCAGCTCGTC
>SFIL01000089.1 GCA_004556205.1 Clostridiales bacterium
CGCTACGATGCTAGCCATGCAGGAGGTCATAGGAGCCTGCATGTGCTCGCGTCGCGTGCTCAGCCAATCGCCCATGCTCATAGGCAAGGCGGGAGGCGCGAGCGGCAAGGCTAGCAACGGCAAATCGACCTACCTGAACTGGCTTAGGTCTATCCTAGGCACCGAGAACACGTCGAGTCTGGACATTGCGACCTTGGGTCAGCGGTTCCAGGCGGGGCGCGTGGTCGGCAAGCTGGCTAACCTCGGTGACGATATCCCAGACGGCTTCTTGCGCGGAGACGAGCTTTCCATGTTCAAGAAGCTGGTCACCGGCGACGCCATCTACACGGACGTGAAGAACGGAGACGGCTACGAGTTCCGACCGAGCGCTTCTATGGTGTTCTCCATGAATTCAGTACCGCGCCTTTCTGATACCACGGACGGAATCTTCAGGCGCTTGGCGTTTATACCGTTTCGTAGGCGGTTCTCGCCTGGCACGGATGGCTACGATCCGCACATAGCCGAGAAGCTAGCGCAACCGGAAGTCCTAGAGCGCGGGGCGCTGCTTGGGCTTATGGCGCTTGGTGACTTGATTCGGCGCGGCACGCTCACCACCATCCCCGATATGGCGGCAGAGGTGGAAGAGGTCAGGATGAACAATGATTCGGTTGTCCGCTGGCTTGCAGACTGCGGTATCACGGGCGAACAGCTCGACGGCAGGCCGATTGAATCCGTTTACAACGAGTACAAACAGTGGTGCGAGGACAGCGGCGAACGTTCGCCATTCGCACGCAGAACATGGACTTCCAAGGTTCGAGAATCTGTCACGTTTGTCACGTTTGGAAGTGGTGCGACGCTCGAAAGCAAGTCAATCCGTCCGCTCAATTCTACGAAAACAGTACGCACGTTTGTAATTTGTCACGTTTGAGTGCGTTTTGTCACGTTCTGAAAATCTCAAACGTGACACATATATCCGCAGGTCAAACACCATTTGTCACATTGTCACGTTCAAATCGCTGCCAATCCTAAACTTCTAAAAGAAAAAAGATATATAGAAATATTTAAGAACGCGCGCGCGAGAAACGTGACAAACGTGACAAGCCTCAACAACCCAATAGAAAAGGAGTTCGCATGACCAAGTATGCGAAGTACGCATCATGGCTGGCGAAAGCGATTATCGCCGTTGCCGCCGTTGCTAATTTCGTGATGTATTTCAAGACTCTTGAAAACGTGTACTCGGCTATGTTCGGCTCTAGCGTTGCCTTGCTTCTAGCATTGGTAGCGATGGACGAACTGATGGAGCTGAAAAAGCGAATCGAAATCATCGAAAGCAAGCAGCGCGGGTTCGTGTCGTTCATGAAGGTGACTTACGACGAACAGCTCGACTGCAAGGAGCGCGTTGACAAGCTCATCAAGACGCTTAACGGTGATGAGTGATGCAGGACTACCAATCGCTGGCGCCGGTACGCGAACCTAGAGCGCCATTGCCGGGGTCTTGAATCGAAGCTATCCAAGACGCGCGACCGCATGAAGATGTACCGCGAGCGCTGCCGAGCGTGGGAGATGGCGCTAGCAAAAGTGGACGAGATTTACTGGGGCTTATTAGGAAGCGATGAACTTATGTCCACACACAGGGCATATGTAGTTGCGGTATGCGCAGCGCCGACCTATCCGAGCGCAGATTGCGCTGAGCTGCGACCCAAGGTTCTCAACCGCGCACCTTCCCCAGAGGTGGACAAAACCGAATAACCTATTTTAAGCGCGTATAAGGCGTGGTTTTGGCTTGACCCTAGACCGTATAGTGTCGAGCGATTATCGCGCCGTCAGCGCTGGATTAGCAAGCGAGAACGGCAAATATAGCGAACTAAGAAAGGAGAACGATGGAATATATCGAATTAGGTTACGGCTACAGGCTCCATAGGCGCGATTCCGCGAACTGGGAGTTGCAGGAGTTCCGCAAGCCGAGCAACAAGGGCTTTGCAAAGAACATGGAGGACAAAAGCCCAAAGTGGTGCGATTGCGGAAAGTTCTTC
>SFIL01000090.1 GCA_004556205.1 Clostridiales bacterium
GTCGGTGCCAAATAATGCTCGCCCTCCGTCGCTTCCACCCAGTTGTGTCCCGTTGCGGGAACAACCTTCTGCGCAACGATGGTTTCACCGCAGCGGTCGCAGTGGGAGCCTTCGGTTAAACCGGATTCGGTGCAGGTCGGTGCAACGGCAGCGTCCGGAACAGCAGTATGCCCGGTGGAAGGGATCTCCTCCGTGTAGCTGTCTCCGCAAAGCGAACAGGTGTAAGTCGCTACGCCTGCCGCTGTGCAGGTCGGCTCCGTGGTTACAACGCGCTCATAGGTATGCGCGCCCTGCGGCGCCGTCATGTAGCTATATTCCGTCTTTGTCTCTACCTGACGGGTATCGCTTGCCTCTGCCGCTGTTTCACTCCATTCGTTCCATTCACCCCAACCGGTGTAGGTGAACAGCTTGTTGTAGTTGGTGTAGGTCTGCTTCGTTACGTCCGTGCGGTAATACCAGTAGGTATCCTTACAAACGTCGCCGTTAGAGAACTGATAAGCCTCTGCCGACGCGTTGTATGCAATATCCGTTGTGCTGTAGAAGGCATGGAAGCAGGGGAATTCCGAGCTATAGGTATCGTTGATATAGCGGTTGATTGGCCCTGCCGTATATGTTCCGTAGCACCAGTGGTAATAGATATAACCCTCGGTTGCCTCACTGACATCCGTTTTGGTCGTTGCCGTTTCGGATGCGCTGACCGGAGTTTTGTTGTACTGGGAATATAGGCTGTTGACCGTATCAAAGCCGGAGGGCCAGCTCTTTACATACGACACTGTTCCCGTGGAGGACTGCACCCATTCGCTGCCCGTCTGCGTATAGCCCTCCATCGAGGTCGCATAGGATTTTTCCGTCACCTGATCCCGGTAGCGGTAAAGCGTCCGTGTGCGGAGCTGACTTGCGGGAACATCCGAAGGCGCCGTTTCACTCCATTCGCTCCATTCCATCCCCATATATTCACGGTTTTCATCGCCGCAGCGGCTGCAGCGGTAAAGGTCATAAGCGTATTCCGTACAGCTTTCAGGCTCGCTGCCGACCAAAATGTAATTATGTCCAAGCGCCGCAACAAAGTCCGCTTGATAGCTCTCGCCGCATGTCACGCAGACATATGTTGTATAGCCCTGTTCGGTACAGGTCGGCGCCTCCGTCTTCAATGTCTCTCCCTGCATATGGGTATGCGCTACCAGACTGAGAACCCATTTCTGCGCGGCGGTCGTGTTGCCCTGATAGGTCTGCACATTTCTGTTGTCTTCTATTATGCCGCCTGCGATTTCCATCGTCTTGCCGCCGCACTTGGAAACAAAGGTGTAGGTGCCGTCGTTGTTCGGCAGCACGCTCCAAAGCTGGCTGTCGCTGCTGTCGGAAGCATACTGCGCAACATTGACGCCGGAGATACGCTTTCCGCCCTGAACCGTCAAGTATTTACCGGACACCTCATGTTCATAATGGTGTAATACCCGTCGTCGGTTTGCTGCAAATACAGCTGCTGATTTTCACCGTCGTGCGCGGCATAAATCTGCGCATTGGCACCGTCCGACATGGCTTCTTCCTCGCTGCCGGCTGCAACGTCTATTGCAAAGCTCTGATCTGCCGATGCAAGGAACTGATATACGCCGTCCGCCACGACCGCAGAATGATTCGTCAGATTCCACTTCTGCTTCGCAGCGCCTGCACCTGTCCACATTTGCACATTGGTACCGTCTGCGAGCGTGTTGTTGCTCAAGTCGAGATACAAACCGTTGCAGACACCGACAAAGCTGTAGGTACCATCCGCGTTCGGAATGATCTGCCACTTTTCATTATCGGCGGGTGTGTTGTCGTGATTCCACTGAATGACATTCGTGCCGTCCGCTGCCGCGCCGTGGTCAATATTCATCAGTCTGCCCGAATGCAAGGCGCGAATGATATAGTATTCATCATTCACGCTTTGCACAATAAACTTTTGGCTGTCGCTGCCGTTACTACTGCCCAGCAGCACGTTTGCACCATCCTCCGTACTTGCTCCGTCGATATCCAGCACATAACCGTTATCGCCGCTTGCCGCGATGTTCCAAACACCATCGAGTCCGACTGTCGTTGGATTCAGCATCCACTTCTGCGGGTCGCCGCGGTTCGCTGTCCAGACAATGAGCGCCGTGCCGTTGTCATTCACGCCGTTCGGACGGTCAAGGTGCAGGTTGTTGCACTTTGAGACAATGTTATAGCTGCCGTCGTTGTTCGGCACGATGCGCCACAGCTCGTTATCACCGCCGACGCTTCCGTTATCTGCCGCATACTGCACCACACTCAGCCCC
>SFIL01000091.1 GCA_004556205.1 Clostridiales bacterium
GTGAAGTGATTGCGCCGCCCGTCGCCCGTGAAGAAGCAGTATTCCGCCGGAAGCACCCGCCCGACGTTTTCTTCGCCGTCCCGCTCCGCGCGGTATCGTGTCAGCACGTCCGCCGCAAGAAGGGCGAATTCCTCTTTCACGGGATATTCGGGATCGTAGCCGCTGAACTGATAGGGCGCTTCGATAACCTCCAGCACCGTGTCGGGGAAGCGCGGATCGTCAACGCGGTTCAGAACGCACCATACAACCGCCGCTTGCTCCGTCGTAGAAGGAACGATCCCCGCTTCGCCGTAGATCAGCTTTGCAAGGGCTTCAACCTCCGCCGCGTTCGGCACATATCCCGCCACCGTCCCACTCGAAGGAAAAAGAACGGCGGTCGGCTGGTGTACCTCTTCAAGCGTTCCGGCGGTCGTATCCTTCGGCTTGTCCGCCGCGCCGCTCCCGCTCCACGGCATAAGCGCCGCAAGAAGGGCGGCGACGGTCAGCACGGCAACCGTTAAGGCGACGCGACGGCGAAGCATTGCCCGCCGCCGACGTTGCGCCCGCACCCGCTCCCGCCGGATATGGTAGGCGCTGGCGGTCGGCTCGACTATGTAGCCGCAAGGCACTTCGCAAAGAAACTTCCCGTCCGCGTCTTGCAGGACGGCAAGCGCTCCGCGCGCCCGATCCGCCGTCATTGTTCCACCTCCGCCGCCGGAAGGGAAAGCCACCATTCCGCAGGAAGAGCAATAACGCTTCTGAAAAGCCGCGTCCCACGGTGCTTCTATGACTGGAAGGGAACGAAGGAAGCCCGCCAGCGTGGGCTTGTCCTTCGTGATAGCGTCAAATACCGAAGCGAACTGCCGAACGTTCAAAACTTCGTCGCCGATAATGCACCCGTTCGCGATCCGCTCTTTGATGAACTCAACGCACGGCATTTCCTCCGAAACTCGAAGATCATTGAACCGCGCTTCCGCTTCTGCGAAGCTGTCGAAGGTAACGGCGTTTGCGGCTGACGCTTCGCCGTCGTATTCCCATAAACGGATTTTGTATCGTGTTGTACTCATTCCGAATAGCTCCTTTCCCGCGTTACTCTTCAATGCCGATGTAAAGCACGTTTTCATCGGCGCGAAGCTCCGTGATATTGCAATATGCGTATTTGTTCATTTCGTCGTGCGCGAAGTGCTTATACAAGCCCCTGTAAATGTCCCGCTTCTGATAGCCGCATTCCCGAACGTAGATATACACGTTCGTAAATCCGCTAATTACGTAGCCGATCGTTTGAAGCGCCACGTTGTTTGCGATCCTCTTCATTTTCATATTGAATAGCTCCTTTCGTATTTCAGCAATTCGCGCCGCGTCGGTTTCCTCTGCGCCGGAAATTCTCTTGCACCGTCGCTTGTGCAATATCGGCGCTGTACTTCGGGCGGGCGTAGCCGTCAAACTCTCCCGTATAGCCGCGCTTCAACTCTTCGTAGATAGCGGCGGCGCTCCTTTTCAGACGGGCGGCAATGTCAACAACGCGTTCACCCTCTGCATACATTCTTTCGATCTCGCGGCGCTGTTCCAGCGTCAAATAACTGTATCCGTTCAATGTTTTAACCTCCTTCCGCCTGCCTTCGGATAAAAAAATAATGCAGGAAAAACCGTAACGGTTTCTTCTGCATTTAATGATACTCTCAACAAATGTTTTGCCGCATTCATTTTTTTCTTGGAATATTACCCGTTTAGCTGTATAATAAAATTTCAGAAAAGATAAATCAGACTGAGCCGGCCTCGGATAAGCTACCTATTTTTATAAGGAGGATGAACATGAAAAAAGAATTTCGTGAATTGCTCAATGAAAAAGGCAGAAAACAGTTTCCCCGGGTGCTTTTAGCGGCGGCGGAGTGTGCGCCGCTGTCCAAAACGGGCGGTCTTGCGGACGTAGTCGGAACACTCCCGAAGGCACTGAAAAAGCTCGGCATGGACGCACGAGTGATAACCCCGTATCACCGCTGCATAAAAGAAAAATACGCGGACAGGGTGGAGCATCTTTTCCACTTCTATGTCGATCTCGGGTGGAGGCACCAATATGCCGGGATAGAGCGTCTTGAGCTTGACGGCGTGACGGTCTATCTGGTGGACAGTGAATATTATTTCGGCGACAGGATATATCGCGGCGGAAACGCGGAGATAGAGCAGTACGCCTTTTTCTGCCGTGCGGTCATGGACGCGCTTCCCAATATCGGCTTTGAGCCGGAGGTGATGCACTGCAACGACTGGCACACCGCTATGCTGCCTATGCTTGCAAAGACGCAGTACTGCGCCGACTGGCGCGGGAATATGCGTTTTCTGCTTACCATACATAATATAGCGTTTCAGGGCTGGTGCGGCTTTGACTATGCCAAAGACCTGCTCAGGATCGATGACAGGTATTATACGAGCGAGTTTATGGAGCTTAACGGCTGTGCGGACTTCCTCAAGGCGGGCTGCGTGTTTGCCGACAGGAT
>SFIL01000005.1 GCA_004556205.1 Clostridiales bacterium
CCACTCGGGCTACGCCCTCCCTCCGTCAGCAAAACCGCCTTCCTAATCTCGCAACTCTTTCGCGTTTTTCCAGTCTCACATCATTGACAAATGAACATTGTTTGTTACGATTTTTTGAACTTTTATGGCAAAACCCCGTTCAAACCGATGTTTTCGGTTTGAACGGGGTTTATTTTGTCGAATAAAACCGATCGCTTTTCATGCCATCAGCGATGCGCTTTGTGCATTGAAAACGGAAGTGTCCATATGAATTTTACGCTCCTGCGTTACTTTGAGGCTCTGCAGCCGAAGGCGATTCTCAGCTCTATTTTTTCTTCTCCGACAGCCGACTCCTGATTTTTCTCGCGGAATATATCCAATTACAGGAGCGGCTCGCAGCCTCAAAACGCATTCCCGTCGCAGGATAGCACAGCGGCTTTATCGTAGCAAGCGTTTTTGTAATAAGATAGCAGACAGCGAAATTGGTCACTGTCAGAAGCAGTACCTGCCACAGCGTATCCGCCTGCAATCCAATTGAGGAAAAAATATTGTACAGCGTACCGTGCATCAGGTACATAGGCAGCGACAGCTGCGCAATCACGCGGGTGATTGCGCACGGCTTATCTGCGTTTTGCTTAAACAGCAGGAAAACGCAGGAGGCAAGCAGCACCTCTAAGCCATGACTTTGATTCTGAAAATCCGCCTGATATTCTCCTGCGCGCATGGAAATGATATAAGTCCCCGCGATGATCAGCGCCGCAAGGAAGCCGGCAGCAGTCAAAAGCAGCCAATTCGGCAGTTTCCGCTTCGTGTTGCCGAGATAGTAGCCAAGGACAAAGGTGCAAAGATGACCGCCGAAGAATTCAAGTTTCGAGAACAGGTCAATCTTCAAATATTTTCTTCCGAACTCGGGCAGGAATAGGAGAAGAATATACCGCAGATTGATCAGCAGAATGAGGCAGAGAACAAAGCGGTGCCCTTTGGAGTCAAGCTGCTTGATGCCGCCGCGCAGGAGCGGAGAGATCAGATAAATTGCGAGCAAGGTATACATATACCAAAGCGGGGTTATGACAGGCTCGGACAGCGCGGACACCAAATCGGTCCAAAGGTTCCGAAGCATCATTCCGCCAAACGGGACGCCACAGGCAATTTGCTTTCGAAAAAGCTCCAAAAAAGTCCAAAAAGCAAGCGGCACGAGCAGTCTCGGAATCCGTTTCTTCAACAGTACGGAGACATCCAAGGTTTTATCGTCAGACAGCAGCAAATAGCCGGACATCATCAAAAACAACGGCACCGCCGTAAAAGCAAGGCCGGTCAATATGTTTGCCGCTGCCCATTCGCGGCCTAACTGACCGTGAAGCAATCCTGCGGCTGTATGCATATAGATAACGCCGAGACAGGCAATCGTGCGAATATGGTCGAAATAGTTCAAATGTGTTCGTGTTTTCAGCGCAGCGCACCTCCCTCGTAAGCATTTTCTTTATCTTATCACACATCGGAATGGAAAGCAACGGTTGCAAAAATACAGCGCGGCGCAGCCGTCTGCCTTTTCAAAAAGCAAAAAAAGAAGTTCGCGCTTCATGTCTAAAGTACGAACTTCCTTTTGGAGGTGCCGCCCAGATTTGAACTGGGGAATGAAGGTTTTGCAGACCTTTGCCTTACCACTTGGCCACGGCACCGAATATTAAATAAGGAACGCTGTGCGTTCCTTATTGTTTTGGAGCGGGTGACGAGGCTCGAACTCGCTACCTCCACCTTGGCAAGGTGGCGCTCTACCGGATGAGCTACACCCGCATATGGTGCCTCCGGTCGGAGTTGAACCAACGACACGCGGATTTTCAGTCCGCTGCTCTACCTACTGAGCTACAGAGGCATGTTGAGCCGAGATAAACTCGGCTCAGATGCGTTTCATATGGCGACCCGGAACGGACTCGAACCGTCGACCTCCAGCGTGACAGGCTGGCGTGCTAACCGACTGCACCACCGGGCCAAATGATGGTGGGAACAACAGGGCTCGAACCTGTGACCCCATGCTTGTAAGGCATGTGCTCTCCCAGCTGAGCTATGCTCCCGAACTGTCGCACATCAGCGACGGTTGTTATTATACACATACACCATCAAATTGTCAAGGACTTTTTCGCAATTTTTTCAATTTTTTTCAAAGCGTCTCAAGCAGTTCGCGAATCTCCTGCGGTGAAAACTCGTAGACCGCATCGCAGAACTGGCATTCGATTCGGATCGGCTCGTTGCCGTCCGCAAGCTCCTGCAGATCCTTCTTCCCGATTGTAATCAGTGTGGCCGCAACGCGCTCGCGGCTGCAATAGCAGCGATACTCTACCGGCGTCTCCTCCAAGAATTTCAATTCAAAATCCGCTATCACCCGGCGCAGAATTGCCTCCGGTGTAAGTCCCTCCGCAAGCATCGGTGTGACCGCGCCCGCTCTTTGAATTCCCTGTTCCAATTTGTCGATCACCGCATCCGGCGCACCGGGTAAAAGCTGAATCAGGTACCCTCCTGCAACCTTAACACTTTGGTCGGTATCAACAAGAACGCCGAGTGCGCAGGCAGTCGGCGTCTGCTCGCTCTGCGCGAAATATGCCGTCACATCGTCCGCAATCTCGCCCGAGACAAGGGCAACGCTGCCAACATAAGGCTCTTTCATCTGTAAGTCGCGGATGACCGTCAGCATACCGTTCGTCCCGACCGCCGCGCCGACATCGAGCTTGCCCGCATATTTCTCCAACAGCGTGATCGACGGATTATGCACATAGCCGCGCACATTACCTATCGCGTCCGAAGTGGCGAGGATCGTACCAAGCGGACCGCCGCCCTTGATTTGCAGCGTAAGCGCGCCGTTTTCCACCTTCTGTAAATTGCCCATCATCGACGCCGCCGTCAGCACACGCCCGAGCGCCGCTGTCGCAGTCGGCGTCGTATGATGGATGCTGCGGGCACGCTCGACCAAATCGGTCGAGGCGATTGCCATTGCTTTAACAAAGCCGTCCGCCGTAATCGCGCGGACAATATGATCGTGCATTACATTTTCTCCTTCCAAGCCGCAAAATAAATGCGCTGCTCATCTTCCCGCGGTGCCTCCAAGCGGCAGTCGCCGTAGCACTCGACGCGCGTAAAGCCCGCGTCTAACAGCCATGCGCGCAGATCGGACGGGGCATAGGCATATTCGCAGTGCTGCTCAAAGCTGCGCTCCCACAGCGCGCCCTTCCTGCGGAACAGGTCAATGCCGTAATAGCAGCAATTCTCCGTCTCGTCAAACTCAGCGCGCCAAACGCAATAGCTGTCTTCATTCTCGTCCAAGAAGACCTGTCCGTCCAAACTGTGCAGCTTACACGGCGTATTGATGTCAAAGAGAAACGCGCCGCCGCTCCGCAGCGCGTGAAAAACACGAGAAAAGGTCTGCCTGCAAGCCTCGGGATCGGTCAGGTAGTTCAAGCTGTCGAGCAGACAGAAAACCGCGTCTACCGGCTCCGGCAGGCGCAGGCGCTGCATCGGTTGGTGAATGAAAAAAGGCGGATTCTCAGGCAGCTCCGCCGCCTTTGCTGCCGCCTCTGTCAGCATTTCCTCGGAAATGTCCGCGCCGAGGACGCGATAGCCGCGTTTTGCCAGCAGTACGGACATCGTACCGGTCCCGCAGGCAAGGTCAAGCACACTGCTCGGCTGCTTACCGGCGCGGTGCAGAAGCTCCTCTAAGAAGCCAAGAATTGCGGCATAATCAATATCGGTTGTCAGCCCGTCATAAGCGGCTGCCAGCGCATTGTACGCGCTCATTCAAGCTCTTTCAGGCGCTCGAAGCTCAGCTCATATGCACCTTCCCCATTGATGAGGCTGCGGTTGACACGGCTGACGGTCGCGGAGCTGGCCTTTGTCGCAGCAAGAATATCGTTATAGATCATGCCCGCATGAAGCATTTTCGCCACCTCGTAGCGCTGCTCCATCGCATTCAGCTCAGCCTGCGTACACAGATCAAGGAAGAAGCGATGAAACTCCTCCGGTGTCCGCAGGGTTGTCAGCGCACGATACAGCTCGCAGTCGGGATTGGAGCGTTTATTTCGGTTATTCATTGGATTCCCTCCATATGATTGCAGTGTGATTATTATACCACATTCTTCAAGAAAGTAAAGTGCAAATCCGCTCTTTCGCGAAAAAAAGCGAGGGCTGTAAAGCAGCCCTCGGTGTACAAATCTTACTTGTTGAAGATCTCAAAGATCTTGTCAATGTCGTCAATATCGGAATTGGCTTTGATCGGTGCGGACTCGGTGGGCTTAGAAGCGGAAGAGCTGACGGAGGAGTAGATTCCTTTCGACTCAGGCTTCTTCTTTTCGTCAAAGCCCGTGGCGATAACGGTCACGCGCATCTCGTCCTCGAACTCCTCGGAGAAGGTTGCACCGAAGATAATATTCGCCTCGGGATTGGCAGCCTCCATAACAATATTCGCGGCAGTCTCGACATCATCCAAGCCAAGGTCGGCAGAGCCGGTGACATTGATCAAAACGCCCGTCGCGCCGTTGATAGAGGTCTCGAGCAGCGGACTGGCGACAGCTGCCATAGCTGCCTGCTCCGCCTTTTCTCTGCCGGAGGCAGTACCCACACCCATATGTGCGCGGCCTGCGTTTTTCATGATCGAAGAGACATCGGCAAAGTCAAGGTTGATAATCACGCGATCGGAGTAGCCAACCAACTCAGAGATCGAGGTAACGGCCTGTTTCAGCACATCATCCGCGATACCGAAAGCGTTGGCGAAGGTGATTTTCTGATCGGTAACATATTTCAGGCGGTCGTTCGGAATGATGATGAGCGAATCGACCTGGTCGGACAGGGCGGCAATGCCGGCCTCCGCCTGCTTCATGCGGTTCGCGCCCTCGAAGCGGAAGGGCTTCGTGACGACACCGACGGTCAGGATACCTGCCTCATGTGCCAGATCCGCAATGATAGGTGCAGCGCCTGTGCCCGTGCCACCGCCCATGCCGGCGGTGATAAACACCATATCCGTGCCCTCGAGGATTTTCGAGATTGCAGCTCTGCTCTCCTCGGCGGACTTTTTGCCAATCTCAGGCTTTGAGCCTGCGCCCATGCCGCCCGTCAGCTTTTCACCGATTTGGAGCTTGTTCTCGCACTTGGACTTATTCAGATCCTGACGGTCGGTATTGACGACGACGAACTCCACTCCGCCGATCTTGCTTGCAATCATGCGGTTAACGACATTATTGCCGGCGCCGCCGACACCGATGACCTTAATATTGACAACCTTATCTGCGTAAACTTCGGACATTATTATCTCCTCCTATGTATATGAATGGCGAAACTCAGTTCTATAGATTTATACTTTTTTATTTTATCGTGAAAAACCGCTTAGGTCAATAGAATTTCTCATTTTTAGCAAAATTATTTACAAATTTGCAAGAAATCTCAATCTCCGTACATCACATGCGCCTCCTCACCCTCGCTCAGAGAGAGGTCAATCGTACCTGTGGTGTATTCCTTTTCCTTTGCCACAATCGTTTTTAGGTATTCCAGCTTATAATCCAGTCGGTCGGTATTGCCGAGATTTACCTCAAAGCGGTCGCCGTAGCAAACGGATATACGGAAGGAGGACGGCACGGAAACCGACGTAATCTGCTTGACAAGCTCCGCGTTCTCGATTTCCGTCAGGAGCTTCGTCAGAGCGTCAAGCTGTCCCTGTGCGCCCAATTCCTCGCCCTCGGCGGCATGAACCTGCACAATCGAGCCAATCGTCGGTGTCTCAATCGTCAATTCTTCAATCGGAATGTGAGAACTTGCCTCGCGCTCATCGGCCTGCTCTGTCACCTTGCCGTTCGCCGTAATAAGATACCGATCTCCGGCGGTATCGCGGACGGCATAGGTCGCATCAAACTCGGTGACGGTCAGTACCAGTGAATCAGGCAGTTTCCGCGTAACGCGCACCGTATGAATATACGGAAGCTGCGCCATCACATTGCCCGCCACGCTGCCGCGCGAGACAGTCAGCAGATTGTCACCTTCGGCAACGCCCGCCGCCGCAATGATTTCCTCGGGTGTATAATAGCTGTTGCCGATCACCTCGATTGAGCGCACACGGAAGAAAATAATCATGCTCAGAACCACGGCGGCGACAATGCCGCCCATGATGAGCAGACGCTTCCATACTTCCGCGCTGATGCGCTTTCTCGTGCGGTGCTTCGCCTTGCGCTTCTGCTTGTCGCGCTGCGCGTCCAGCCGCTCCCGCTCCTTCCGTTCCGCGCGGCGTCTCTGCGCCTCCTGTGCGGCGAGCGAGTCACGCTCCTTCCGCTCCTCACGGCGGCGCTGCGCCTCCTGCGCGGCGCGGGAAGAGCGGGGTTGCTCAGGCTGCCGCTTTTCTCTTGCGGGACGTTCCGTCTGCCGTTTGTGCGGCGCATCACGGCGGTTGTTTTCTTTTCTTTCGTTTCCCATAGGCTTTACTCCGTTATACTGATTCGAGCGCCGCAGGCGCGCAGGCACTGCACCAACTCCGCATAGCCGCGCTCGGTATGCTCCGTCTGTGTGATCACGCTCTCTCCCTCTGCCGCCAGCGCCGCAATCACCATCGCCGCGCCGCCGCGCAGATCGGTCGCGGTAACCGTCGCGCCATGCAGTGCAGGAACTCCCTCGACCACTGCGCAACGCTTTGCCGCCGTAATCTTCGCGCCCATGCTGACAAGGGCGGGCACATGGCGGAAGCGGTCGGAAAAGATTGTCTCCTCAAAGATGCTGACACCCCGCGCCGTCGCCATTGCCGCCATCATCGGTGCTTGCGCATCGGTCGGGAAAGCGGGATAAGGCGCAGTGCGAACGGGGCTGACCGCGCATAAATCACTGCAACGCAGAGATAGCTCCCGCATCGACTGCGAAATCTCGCAGCCGCCGCGAAGCAAAGCCTCCGTCACCGCGCGCAGATGCTCCGGCACAATCCCGGTCAGTCTCAGCTCACCTCTTGTTGCGGCGGCGGCGCAGAGATAGGTCGCCGCCTCCATACGGTCGGGCATCACGGTATATTCCGCGCCGTGCAGCCGTTTCCCGCCGTGAATCCGCAGAACCGACGTGCCGACGCCGTCAATCTCCGCACCGCAGGCAGTCAAAAAGCCGATCAAGTCGTCGATCTCCGGCTCGCGTGCCGCGTTGCAGAGGATAGTCTCCCCCGCACAGGCAAGCGCCGCCAAGAGCAGATTTTCCGTCGCTCCTACACTCGGAAACGGCAGGGCAATCGTTGCGCCCCGGAGCTTCTTCACTGTGCAGGCAAGCTCCTCGCCCTCATACTCGCATTCCGCACCCATGAGGCGCAATCCGAGCAGATGTAAGTCGATCGGACGGCTTCCGAGGCAGCAACCCCCGGGGTGCGACAGCCGCGCCTGCCCGAAGCGCGCTAAGAGCGCACCGAGAAAGATAACAGCCGCGCGCATTTTCTGCATCAGCACCGCAGGTATCTCCGTCCCGCACGCAGAATATGTATCGACCACGAGCGTCTGACCCTCGCGGCGTGTTCTGCAGCCGAGGTTTTGCAGGATCGATAGCGCCGCGTCCGCATCGGAGATGCACGGGCAGTTATGCAGCACGCACTCTCCTTTTGTGACAAGCGTCGCTGCCAAAATCGGCAGCATACTGTTTTTTGCGCCGTGAATCGGGATCACGCCGCAAAGCGGTCTCCCGCCTTGAATCTGATACGCCCCCATAGGCAAACCTCCGTATCGGAAATTTGCCCCATCCTATGCAAAAGGTGCGTTCAGCGTGATTTTGCAAGCTCGACGATAATTCGATAAATCCGCTCGGCAGAGTCGATCACAGCGATCTCCCGCAGGGCAGTACGCATTTTTTTGCGTTTTTCGTCATTCTCCAGCAGCGCCCTTGCCTCGCGGTAGAGACGTTCTCCGTCGCACTCGCTCTCGCGCAGGACGACGGCAGCGCCGTGCTGCTCTAAAACTCTTGCGTTTTTCTCCTGATGATTATTCGTCACATTCGGAGACGGCACGATAATGCAGGGCGTTCCCGCCGCCGCAATCTCGTTGAGCGTTGATGCGCCCGCGCGGCTGATAATCAAGTCCGCCGCCGCCATCACCGTCGGCATATTATAGATATATTCCTGCATCGTCACAAGCGGATGTGCAGCAAGGTCAACGCCCTGCTCCTTCACATACTGCGGCATCCAGCGCCACCCGAACGAACCGGTCGCGTGGATGTGACGATAGCGGTTCTCCGCACATTCCAGCTTCATAAACTGTGCGATTTTCTTATTCATCTCGCGTGCACCGAGGCTGCCCCACGCGGAGACGATCAGCGGCTCGTCGCCCAAGCCCAGCGTCTTTCGCGCGTCCGCACGCTTTGTAAAGACAAATTCCTCCCGCACGGGCATCCCGACGGGGATTACGCGGTCGGCGTTTTTATACTCGCTCCTGCTCTCGGGAAAGCTGACTAAAATTTTATCGACCTTGTCGCAGACCATCTTTGTCGCCAGCCCCGGGACGGCGTTTGCCTCGTGCAGCGCGGTCGGAATACCGCGCTTTACGCCCTGCTGCAGCATTGGATAGCTTGCATAGCCGCCCGTGCCGAGAATAACGTCGGGCTGAAACTCGCGTATGATCGCGTCCGCGCGGCGCAGAGCGCGGCGAATGGTCACAAGTGCCTTCGCGTTGTGCCACATTGCCGCAGGCTTCAGGCTGCGCAGATAGTTTGAGATCTTGACCGTCTCAATGCGAAAGCCCTCCCGCGGAACAAGATCTGTCTCCATGCCGTCTTCCGCACCGACAAAGAGAATCTCCGCGTCGGGCTTGCGTTCGCGCAGAAGCTTAGCGACCGCGAGGGCGGGATTAATGTGTCCGCCCGTGCCGCCGCAGGTAAATACGACCTTCATGGCAACGCTCCTTTATTTCGGACTGTGGGAAATACTTCGCGAGATATTCAGCATGATGCCGCTCTCGGCAAGCTGCATGATGAGCGCCGTGCCGCCCGAGGAGAAGAAGGGCAGCGAAATACCCGTCGATGGCAGCAGATTCGTTACAACCGCGACATTCAATACAACCTGTATCGCAAGCAGTGTCGTCAAGCCCGCCGCAAGCAGCATCGAAAAGCGGTCGCGGGCGTGCATGGCAATCCAGTAGCCTCGGATAATCAGCAGGGCGAAGAGAATCAAAATGCCGACTGCGCCGATAAAGCCAAGCTCCTCACAAATGATGGCAAAGATGTAGTCGTTGTGTTCCTCAGGAAGGTAGAGATATTTCTGTCGGCTCTTGCCGAAGCCCAGCCCGAGCAGCCCGCCCGAGCCGATGGCATACTCGGACTGCAAAATCTGCAAGCCCGAATCCAGGGGATCCGCCTCAGGGTTGCGCCATGCCGTAATACGCTCACTGGTATAGCCTCCGCTCAGAAGCAGGAACAGCAGTCCTGCCGCGCCGACGGCGACGATGATGCCGAGATATTTGCGGTTGGTTCCGCCGATCGCCATCATGCAGAACCAGAGGGAAGCAATGATGATCGTTGCGGAAAAGTGCGGCTCGGCAATCAGCAAAACGGCAATGATCACAAGCGCGCCCGCACAGGCAAAGAAGGTGCGCGGGGATTTGATGTCCTTCTGGTTGCGCGTCATCAGCACGGACAATGAAATAATCAGCGAAAGCTTCGCAATCTCGGAGGGCTGAAGCTGCGTAAAGCCGAGGTTGATCCAGCGCGTTGCGCCGTTGACGTTCGTGCCGACGAGCAAAACCGCCAGCAGGAGCAGCACCGTCACGCCGTAGATCAGCCGTGAGAGCTTGAAATACCACTCATAGGGCACGCGGCTCATGGCAAACATAGCGGCAATTCCGAGCAGGGCAAAGATCGCTTGGCTCGTAAAATAGCTTGCAGAATTGCCCGTGATATAGTAAGCGCGGGCAAAGCTCGCAGAAAAGAGCATGAGCAGACCGATTGCAACCAAAAGGATCGTCAGCAGCAGATAGGGCAGATCCATGACGCCGAGGTCATTTTCTACGACACGCGCCTGCTTATTCTGCTCGATCGCTGCGGTTTCTTTTTTCTTCCTGCCAAACACGGCCGCACCTCCTCTCCGCGTGAAAGAATGAAAATATCAGAACCAAATACGAACGCCGAACCACGCAAGGACACACATGACGGCAGTCGTCAGGACGAAAACCGTCCAAATTTTCTTCTCCGACCAACCGCACATTTCAAAATGATGGTGGATCGGCGCCATTTTGAAGATGCGCTTGCCGTGCGTCAGCTTGAAATAACCGACCTGTAAAATATCGGAGAGCGTCTCGATGATATAGATCAAACCGACAAGCAGGAGCACCAGCGGCATATCCAGTGCAAATGCCAGTCCGACGACTGCACCGCCCAAAAACAACGAGCCGGTATCTCCCATAAAGACCTTCGCAGGATAGAAATTATAGCACAGGAAGCCGCCCAGTCCGCCCAAAAGCGCTGCGGGGAAGGTGGCAAGTCCCATCCGCTTCATCGACATAGAGACGATTGTGAAAAAGAGCATCACGGGCACCGTCACACCCGAGGCAAGCCCGTCGATGCCGTCGGTCAGGTTGACGGCGTTGACGCAGCCGACGATCGCAAAGACCGCGACCGCAAGATAGAGTACGGGCGGCACATGGGCGACAGGTTCCTTTACAAACGGGATATACAGATCGTAGTGCAAACTGTCCGTCAGATACATGAGCAGCAGGAAGACGCCCGCTGCAAGCACCTGCAAAATGAGCTTCTGTACGCCTGTCAGTCCGAGATTCCGCTTTTTCTTGACCTTGATAAAGTCGTCGTAAAAGCCGATCAGACCGAACATGAGCGCCAACGCCAG
Source organism: Clostridiales bacterium (assembly GCA_004556205.1). GTDB lineage: Bacteria > Bacillota > Clostridia > Oscillospirales > Oscillospiraceae > JAZOXB01. The sequence continues at coordinate 10,802 of SFIL01000005.1, forward strand.
CACAAGCAGATGAGAGTAGTCGCCCGTCTGACGCATGGCATACCAGCCGGTTGCGATACAGAGCGCAGACGCGGCAATAAACATCAGTCCGCCCATTGTCGGCGTTCCCGCCTTGCCGTTATGCCATTTCGGTCCAACCTCACGGATGGACTGCCCCGCCTTGAGTGCACGAAGCGCAGGGATCAGAACTTTTCCCAGCACCAACGCCAGTACAAAGCCGGCGACAACCGAAAGCAATACCAAAATCAGCAGTACATCCATAATCGTCATCCTCCAATTTTTCCTTCGTTATACAACAGCGCAAGCACGCGCTCCATTTGCATACCGCGGCTGCCCTTGACCAACAGGGTGTCGCTCGGGCGCAGCGTTCTGCGCAAGGCTTCTGACAGCGCTGCGTGGCTTGGAAAGCTTTCCGCCTCTGCCATTCCTGCGGCTTTCGCACCCGCGACATACGCCTCGCTGTTAGCACCGTAAGCAAAAAGAACGTCTGCCGCCTCTGCCGCCGCCTGCCCGATCTCGTAATGCGCCTGCGGCGCAAAGCCGCCCAGCTCCAGCATTCCACCGAGGACGGCGATTTTTCTGCCGTGTGCACCTTGCAGCACCTTGAGCGCCGCGCGCATCGACTCGGGGCCTGCGTTATAGCAGTCCTCGATGATATGCACTCCGTCACGGCAATAGCTTTTTTGCCGCATTCCGGTGTTGCGGAAGTCCGCCAGCGCCGCAGCGATTTTTTCGGGCGAAACACCGCATTGCAGACCGACGGCGACAGCAGCCAGCGCGTCAAGCACATAGTGCTCGCCTGTGACGGGCAGGGTCACGGAAAATGTTTTCCCGAAGCCCTTCACGGTAAAAGAGGTCTGTTCCTCCGTCGCGCGGATCTCCTCCGCGCGGACATCGTTTTCCACACCGCGTCCGAAGGTTATGGCGTGGTATTTTTCCGCCTCACGCCGCAAAAGCACGTCGTCGCCGTTGAACACGGCGATGCCGTTCGGGCGCAGACCCTCCAAAATTTCGAGCTTTGCCTGCAAAATGCCCTCACGCGAGCCGAGGTTCTCGATGTGCATGGTTCCGATATTGGTGATAACGGCAGTGTCCGGCTGCGCAATATGCGTCAGCCGCGCGATCTCGCCGAAATGGTTCATGCCCATCTCGAGCACCGCTGCCTCGCAGTCCTCCCCCAGTGAGAGGACGGTTACGGGCAAGCCGATGCCGTTATTGAAATTCTCCGCTGTTTTCCGCGTAATAAAGGTCGTCTGTAAAACGGCGGCGATCATTTCCTTTGTAGTCGTTTTCCCAACGCTGCCCGTGATACCGACGCACCGGAGAGATAGCCGCTCTCGGTACTTCTTCGCGATCACTTGCAGTGCGTTTTCCGTATTTTCCACATAGATTGCGGGAATGTCTGCGTCCAGGCGTTCACTTGCCAGCACGCCCGCCGCGCCCTTTTCGATCGCAGCGCGGGCAAATGTGTGCCCGTTCCGTGCGCCGACAAGGGCAACAAACAGTTCTCCCGCCTGCAAACGGCGGGTGTCAAAATTTGCGCCGCAGAAGGCAGTTTCGGCAAACTCGGAGGCAACCGTCCCGCCGCACCACGCCGCCGCCTGCCCGAGTGTTATTCTTCCGTTTCGCATAGTGCTGCGGCAACCTCCTCGCGTTCGTCCAAATGTGTTTTTTCCGTACCGAGGATCTGATACGTCTCGTGTCCCTTTCCGGCGAGCAATACTATATCATCTTTTTTTGCTTCGCGCAAGGCGGTACGAATTGCCAAGCGGCGATTTTCCTCCACAATATACGGAGTTTTTGTTCCCGCCATGCCCTGCAGAATATCTTCGATGATCGTCATCGGCTCCTCTGTGCGCGGGTTGTCGGAGGTAACGACCGCGAAATCCGCGTACTTTGCTGCGATTCCGCCCATAATCGGGCGTTTTTTCCGGTCGCGGTCGCCGCCGCACCCAAAGACGAGAATCACTCTGCCCTTGCAGAAATCCCGCACCGAGCGCAGGACATTTTCCAGCCCGTCGGGCGTGTGCGCATAGTCGATTAACACGGTAAAGTCGCGGTTCGGCGTCGGGACGACCTCAATACGTCCTTTGACGCCCTTCGCCGTCTCCAGTGCAGAAACAGCGTCCGAGAGCGCAATGCCGAGCTGCCGCGCAATGCCAAGCGCGACAAGCGCGTTGCTCACCGTAAAGCGCCCGGGTATGCCGAGACGCAAATGCGTCTGCGCAGCACCCTCGCAAGCCTCCATTTCGACATGATCCGCGCCGAGAAAAATATCTTTCGCGGTTAGCTCCGCCGCAGACGCCGTGCCCACGGTATGGCACTCACAGGTCGCTTCCTCCATCATACGGCGCGCACAAGGGTCATCAAGATTGAACACGCCCTTTTCACAGCGGTGAAAGAGCATCGCCTTGGCTTTGCGGTATTCCTCCATCGTCTTGTGAAAATCAAGATGATCCTCCGTCAGATTCGTGAACGCACCGACGGTAAAGCGGATACCGTCAACGCGGTGCAGCGCCAGCGCGTGCGAGGAGACCTCCATCACGACATGGGTGCAGCCTGCGTCCCGCATCTGCGCAAGCAGTCCTTGCAGGGCGAAGCTCTCAGGCGTGGTGCGCTCCGTCTCGAGCATCTGATCTCCGATCAGATTGCAGATCGTGCCGATCAGCCCAACCTTTGCCCCGAGCGCGGTTTCCAAAAGTGTTTTGAGCAGATATGTTACGGAGGTCTTTCCGTTCGTACCCGTCACGCCGATGACCTGCATTGATGCGGACGGATGACGGTACCAATTTGCCCCGAGCAGTGCCAGCGCCTCGCGGGAGGATTCCACGCGTACCCACGGCACATCATCGGGCATATCGCGCTCACACAGCACGACCGCCGCACCGCGCAAGACCGCATCGGGAATATAACGGTGACCGTCGGTCGCAAAACCCGGAACCGCGACAAACAGCTCGCCCGCCCGTACTGTGTTCGAGGCATAGCTGACTCCCGTTATTTCCATATTCATCGGTGCATTGCTTTCAAGCACGCCGATGCCGTTCAGCAGGTCCTGCAGCTTCATAAATCATTTGCTCCTAATCTTGGGACGCTCCGAATCAATCCGCGAGAGCGGTCAGCGAGAAATTTTGCTGCAAATTGAGGCTTGAAAACCGCAGAAATACTTTGTGTATTGCAAGGTTTTCGAGCCGATAAGCTGCGGCAAAAAATCCGCTGCGCGCCGCCGCTGATTTGTTCAGAGGTTCCCTAGAATCTGATAAAAAGGTTAAATAGCTTTTTTAATCAAGAATCAGTATTAGTCCATATCGGTAGTATCGGCAAAGATGACGGTGATTGTTGTGCCGCGATCAACCTCTGTACCCTCGGGAATATTCTGATCCGTGACCACGACGTGCCATGCCGTCGAATCCGTGCCCTTCGCCTGTAGATAGAGTCCCTTATCGGAGAGCGCCTGCGTCGCCTGCGTGACCGTCATACCCATCAGGTTGGGCACGGTGACCTTATCCGTCGGCATCGAATCGTCTGTATAGAGCAGAACCGTCGAATGTCCCGGCACTTCTCTGCCGCTTGCGGGGATCTGACTTACAATCTTATCGCCGTCGCCGATGATGCGGTAATCCAAATACGCTGTCGAGAGCGCGTATGCCGCCTCAGACTCGGTCATGCCCTTGACGTCGGGCATAAAGACATTCACGCGGTACATATCGTCCTCCTCGTACTGCGGCTCGACACCGAGATACGGAAGAATGTCCTCATAAACCGCGGCGACCGTGGGCGCTCCCATAACGCCGCCCGAGATATACTGACCGCTCCTCCAGTTCGGCGTATCCAGCGCGACCAGCACCACATAGCGAGGGTTCTCCATCGGCGCAACGCCGATAAAGGAGACGATCTTATCGTTCGTATATTCACCGTTTTCGTCAAGCTGGTCGAGCTTTTCCGCAGTTCCGGTCTTACCGCCAACGCGATAACCGACAACCTTTGCGTTCTTCGCAGTGCCCTGCGTGACAACCGATTCGATCAACTCGCACATCGTTGCGGAGGTTTCCTCCGAGATGACCTGACGGACGACGGTGCGTTCGTTCTTTTCCACCACATTACCGTCTGCGTCCAAGACCTCGGAAACGATGTGCGGCTCCAACAGATAGCCGCCGTTCACGACCGCACCGATGGCGCGGACAAGCTGGATCGGCGTAGGTTTGACCGTTTGGCCAAAGGCCGTCGAGATCAGGTAGCTCGTGCCATAAAGCGCATGATCGGTCAGGCGCTCCTTCGTGTGGAAGATACCGCTCGACTCACCGGGCAGATCAACCCCCGTCGTCTCTAATAACCCAAAAGCGCGGCAATAGTCGTACAGCGTCTCGCCGCCGATCAGCAGACCCATGTCACCGAAAGCGATATTACAGGATTTCTGCAGCGCCTGCGCAGTTGTCTCCGTGCCGTGACCGGCGTGCTGCCAGCAGTTCAGCGGCTGTGAACGTCCCTCATAGGTCTTGACACCTCCGCAGTAGAAGGTATCGTCCAGCGAGATTACACCGGAGTCAAGACCTGCCGCCAGCGTGATAATCTTGAATGTCGAGCCCGGCTCGTAGCCGTCGGATACGCAGCGGTTTCTCCACTGCTTGAGGCGGGCAGCCGCCATCGTGCTGTTATACTCGTCAAATGCCGCCTTCCGCTCCGGACTGTCCTTGGGATAGGTCAGCGCTTTTTCGTACATCTCCTCAAGCTGCTGATTCTGATCAACGTTGAAAATTTCGAGATAATTGTTCGGGTCATAACCGCCGAGAGTTGCCATTGCCAAAATATCGCCCGTCTGTGCGTCGTAAACGATGCCGAATGCGCCGTTTAATACATCATAACGGTCAATCGCGTCGAGCATCTGCTTTTCCAACGCACGCTGAACGGTCAGGTCGATCGTCAGCACAAGGCTGTCACCGTCGCTCGCCTCGTAATACTTTTCGAAGGAGTAGAGCATTTCAGTCTCGTTATTGCCCTTTGTTGTGATTACCGCGCCCGCCGTACCCTCCAAGGTGCTGTTATAATATGCTTCCAAGCCCTCTGAGCCTTTATTCTCGGTATTGGTAAAGCCGAGGAACTGGGAACCGGTTTCATGATTCGGATAATACCGCAGAGAGTCCGGCTCGAGATGCACGCCGATGATCTTATTCTCACTGATAAACGCCCGCACCTCGTCGCAGACATCCTTCTCCTGCTTGCGCTTGAGCATCTTATAGCGCATCGCAGTATCCTCCGCCTGCTCCTTAATGAACGCCTCATCCAAATCCAAAATGCGGGCTAAATTCTTCGCTAAAAAATCAATGTCAACATTGTTCTGCGCCAGCTCGAGCGGATCCAGGAAGATGTTCTCTACACTCGCAGAGGCGGCAAGGACATCCATATTGCGGTCATAGATCGTGCCGCGTGACGCAGTGACTCTGGTGCTGCGGGTCTGATTGCTGATTGCCTTTGTCTGATAGTATTCATGATCGATCAGCATCAGCTTGACAAGCCTGCCCGCCAGCACACCAAAGGCTGCAATGCCCAAAAGAATCATCAGCCATAAAACGCCCTTGCGGACATAGGTATTGCTCACGCCCTGTTTCTTGCGGGCGGGGCGTTTCATTTTTCGTTTTACATCATTCCGTTTCATATCCGACCTCCGGACAGACAGGGTGTTGCGAAAGCTTTCGGCATTCGTAAAAACATGGGCGGCAATTTGGTTCACCGCCCATGCTCTGCTTGTTTACTATATGTCGCACGCTACGAGAAGTATTCCACGACATCGCTGATCACGCCGTAGAACGCATCGTAGACCTGTTCAAAAATGTTGCGATCCTGCGGTGCCTCGCTGAGCTGTACGGTATCCCCTGCCGCGACCTCGACATAGACGATCTGCGCAGGAAGCGGCTGGCGCATTCCAAGCTCAGTGGCGCGCGCCTCGACGGCCGCAAGATCCAAGGAGTTTTCGTACTGTGAGCGCAGGCGCTGCTGTTCTTCGCTCAGGGCAGACTTTGTATCCTTCAGTTCACCGACCGCGCTCTGCGCCTCATACAGACGCACATAGCTGAATACGACCAAAAACAGCATCACCACCGCAACTGCCGTGCCAAGCACCGTAAACGGTGCAATCGCCAGCTTCGTCTTGACGCGCTTTAAGGGCTTTGTGCGCTGCGGCGCATCAGGCAGACGTTCGGGACGCTCCAAGGGGCGCGCGGTATTTTCCTTTACGGTGCGTATATCATATGCCGCAGAACCGTTTGTGCGATAATCTTCAAATTTCGGCATTGTTCGCGCCTCCTTCTTCGTTACAATTTCTCCGCAACGCGAAGCTTTGCGCTTCTTGCGCGGGGATTTTCCTCTAACTCACGCGCGTTTGATACGATTGGCTTACGCGTGATGATGCGAATGAGCGGCTTTTTGCCACAGACACAGACAGGGAATTCGGGCGGGCAGGTGCAGCCGCGAGCAGCAAGCTGCATCTCGTTCTTCACGATGCGGTCTTCGAGAGAATGAAAGGTAATGACCGCGAGCCGTCCACGCGGCGCAAGGCGCGAAAAAGCAGCACGCATCAGCTTGCTCACCGCGCCCAGTTCGTCGTTAACCGCAATGCGGATCGCCTGAAAGCTCCGCTTGGCAGGGTGCTGCTTTTCACGCAGTGCCTGCGGCGGCATTGCCGAGCGGATCACCTCGACCAGCTCGAGCGTCGTGCGGAGGGGCGCTTTTTCGCGCCTGCGCACGATAGCAGCGGCAATTTGCGGGGCGTAACGCTCCTCGCCGTATTCATAGAGGATGCGGCGCAGCTCCTCCTGCTGCCAGGTATTCACAATTTCCCCTGCCGTCAACTTATCGTCGCGGTTCATACGCATATCGAGCGGTGCGTCTGCCATATAGGAAAAACCGCGCTGCGCGTCATCAAGCTGCGGCGAGGAAACACCGAGATCAAAGAGCATACCGTCCACAGTGGAAATACCAAGCGCATCCAAAATGCTTGTAAGCTCGGAAAAATTGGAATGGACGGTCGTCACACGCGCTGCAAAGGGTGCAAGGCGTTTTTTTGCCGCCTCGAGCGCAACGGTGTCTCTGTCGATACCGATCAGTCGCCCCGTCGTGAGGCGGCGGGCAATTTCATAAGAATGTCCCGCACCGCCGAGCGTCCCGTCAAGGTAGATACCCTCGGGACGGATTTGCAGCGCATCAATGCACTCGTCCAAAAGGACGGATTTATGGCTGAATTCCATCAGAAGCCCAACTCTTCCATCGCAGCGGCAAGCGCCTCAGGCGTAAGGTACTGCTCCTCCTCCGCCGCATAACGCTCCGCTGACCATATTTCGGCGCGTCCTGCCTGTCCGATGAACACGGCTTCCTGCGTAATGCCTGCGTATTCGCGGAAAGACTCGGGCAGGAGGAAACGCCCCTGCTTGTCCGGCTCGCATTTAACAACATTTGCAAAAAATACGCGCATACTCCGTGCCTTGGACATCGGAAGCTCATTGAAGCGGTCAAGCACACGCTGCCATTCCTGCTCGGGATAGACCGCAAGGCAGCCGTCGGGCGCTTTGGCGATATAGAACGACGCACCTAATTCGTCGCGCAGCTTTGAGGGAACGAACAGTCTTCCCTTTGCGTCAAGCGTATGCCTGTATTGACCGTACATTTTCCCTCACCTCGCTCCATTTTGCTCATTTTTCTTCCATTTCGCTCCACATGCTACCAGTATACTATCCCCGAGCGGAAAATGCAATCACTTTTTCACACTCCGACGCATTATTTTTTGTTTTTTTCCTTGTTTTTTCGGCGCAAAATCGAATTTTCGAACAAATGTTTCACAATATTATGTCTACCTTCCAAATCTTGGAACAGACATATAATACTGATTCTTGATTGAGAAACTCTGAATCAATCTGCAAGAGTAAGCGGCGGGAGATTTTGTCGCAAATTGAGCTTGGAAAACCGCAGGAATACTTTTTGTATTGCAAGGTTTTCGAACCGAAAAGTTGCGGCAAAAGATCCGCTGAGCGCCGCCGCTGATTCGTTCGGAATTTCCCAATAAAAAGCGCTCTCCCGCTGTGGGAGAGCGCTTTCGGTATTAGGGAACCTTAAAATGATAGGGATTATTCTCTGCGCAGCGCTTCGATGGGATTCAGCTTTGAGGCCTTGATTGCAGGCACTAAGCCGAAGATCAGTCCGATCAGGATCGAGAAAATCGCAGCCGCAAGGATTGCAGGGACGCTGAGCGCGGACGGCGTATCCATAAAGCGGGAGATCAACTCGGACAGACCGATGCCGCCCAAGACACCGAGCAATCCGCCGATGCCTGTCAGCACCGCCGCCTCGGTCAAGAACTGCGACAGAATTCTGCGCCGCTTTGCGCCGATCGCTTTTTTCAGACCGATCTCATGTGTGCGCTCCGTCACGCTCACAAGCATGATGTTCATGACGCCGATACCACCGACGAGCAGGGAGATACCTGCAATCCAAATGAGCTGGTTATTCGTCGATTTGCTCATCTCCTGCAGTTGCTCTGCCCGCTTGAGCAGGTCATCATTGCGATAAGAGAAGCCGTTCTTCGCCGTTTCCTCCGCGATCTGATGCGTATTGAGGTAATCCGCAACGGATTTGCCCGCGACGGTAATCTCATCGGTCGAGGCGGCACGGACGGCAACATTCTGCGGTTCATCGAAGCGGTAGACCACGGGCCATACGCTCTCGGGCAGGAAGACAGCGCCCTGTCCCGTCTCCGCGTACATCTGATAGTCCTCGACGGAGTTAATTACGGGACGGAATGCACTGCTGCGCGCGGCAACGCCGACGACTGTAAACGGCTCTTTGGCAATCTCGATGGTCTTGCCAACCGGGTCATCGCTGCCGAAAAGCGTCTTTGCCGCCGTCTCGTCTAAAATCGCAACCTTCCGCACACCTTCAAAATCGTGTGCGGTAAAGCCTCTGCCCTGCCGTATGCGGTAATCATTGACGGAAAAATAGCTGGCGTCGATACCACATACGCTGCCGTTGAACGCCTTGTTTAGATAATAAACACTCTCGGCATACTCTCGGCGGCGGTAGAGAGAGATTTCTTTTACGCCGTTGAGCTTGCGCAGCTCCTCGCGCGCCTCTTCGCCGATAACACGCACACCCGCAGGATTTTGGTTGTACATCATGTCATATTGCATATCGTTTTGGTAAAGCTGCACCGTCACGACATTATTGCCTGCGCCGATCAGGTTTTCCTTGATCTGCTCATTCGTGCCTTTGATGCCCGAGATAATGGTGATGATGGAGGCAATGCCGATAATGATGCCGAGCATCGTCAGGAAGGAGCGCATCTTGTGCGCAAAGACGCTTTGCAGCGCCTGTGAAATACTTTCAAACACAGCAGCTTCCTCCCTTCTCAATAGACCACGCCATAGTCAAAGTAGCCATAGTCCTCCTCACCCTCGACGGTTTCCGCGCCAACCTTGACCTCCTTGCCATAGGGGAAGGCAATGTAGTCCTCGTCGGTCAAGTCGCCGTAGACGGCAGTATATCCCCAGTAGACAGCACCCGTGCGAACCTCGCATTTTTCGAGCTTGCCGTCTGCACCGCGCTTATAGACATAGGAACGGCCGTCCTCCGTACGGATATACATATTTTCCAAATAAATCGCGTTCTCATCCGCTGTGCCGCCGCGGAAGGTCACGCCGACATACTCGCCTTCGCGCAGATTCGCATCCGCCGGTACGGCGACCGTCGCCATGTAGCGGGAGACATTAGGATTTCCGCCGAAATAGTAGCCGCTGCTCGTCGGGGTATCGGAGACAGCTTCAATCGTTCCGGCGATCTCCATGCCATAATTCTCCCATGACATAACCGTCACCTCGGAGCCGATAGGATAGGCTTCCAGCTCAAATTCTCCGATGGGAACCTGCACATTATAGCAGCCGCCGCCGGAAACGGTCAGCATCGGCGTCCCCTCTGTCAAAGCAGTTTCCGCATCGACAAGACGCGTGACCGTGCCGTCAACCTTTGCATAGACGATACCGTTTTCTACCTCGTCCTTCATGCGCTCATAATCGACCTTTGCCATGCGATACTGCACATCCAAATCACGGATCTCCTTCTGCTTTTCGGCACGCATCTGTGCAATTTCCGCCGCAGTGTAGCCCGAGCTGTCATCGACCCACTCCGTGGAGGGGCTTGTCGGCTCCTCCTTGCCGTCGTCGGAATCCGGTGCGTCGTTCGGAACAAAGAAAGCGTAACGCAGGGTGCGAACGGTATCAGGCGCTGTCGGTTCCTCTGTCGGCGTCTGCGTTGGTTCCTCCGTTGGCATTTGCGTTGTTTCCTCCGCAGGCGCTTCGGACGGCTCCTGCTTAGGTGCTTCGGACGGCTCTTCTGCCGGTGTCTCCGCATATTCCGCCGTGATATGCAGCCCCCAACGGTTCAAAAGCTCGCCTTTGAGCGCATTCTGTTCGCGCACCTCGAAAGCAACCCAGATCTCCTTCTCATTCTCGGTGAGCATCTTTTCGATGAATGCGTCGTCATAAGTCAGCCCGTCCGACCACAGCCAGCGGTAAGGCAGCTCCTCCGTGCCGTCACCGCCCATGAAATAGGGCAGGCTGTCAACCGGCTCGAGCGGCGCGGTAGACGGCTCAGTGGGCGGCTGGGTGGGAGGGGGAGGGCTGTAGGGCTTCATCGAGTTGATGTGCGTCAATTCCTTCTTGGCATTTTGCAAATTCAGCTCCGCCTGTTGGACATTGAGTCTCTGTCTCTCAAGCTGAATGTCGGAAAGCGTCGTATCATAGCTTAAAAGCGGATCGCCTTTCTTGACTGTCTGCCCTTCGGAAACGAAAATCTGCGTAACTGTCTGCGTGCTTGACGAATAGACAGATTGCAGATTATCCGCTGTCACCCTGCCGTCATACTGCACGGAATCGTCAAAATAGCCCATCACATGATTCATAAGCGGGACGACCTTCACGGGGTCAGTCTTATTGCCGAAATACCACAGCGAGCCGACCAAAATTGCGACCGCCGTTACCGTGCAGACAGCGGAAATGACAGCAATCTTCACGCCTTTACGCATCCTGCTCACCTTCCCTTCTGCCGTCCGTGAGGACGCCGTCGCGGATATAGCTGATGCGCTTCGCGCGATTGGCGATCTCCTGCTCGTGCGTGATCATGATAATCGTCGTGCCGTCCGCATTCAGCTTATCGAAAATATCCATAATCTGATTGCCGGAGGCGGTATCGAGCGCACCCGTCGGCTCGTCCGCAAGCAGCAGCTTTGGCTTCCCGACGATGGCGCGGGCGATAGCGACGCGTTGACACTGACCGCCCGAAAGCTGATTCGGCTTAAAATTCAGACGCTCGCCAAGTCCCATCGTTTTCAGCGCCTCGATTGCCCGCTCGCGGCGCTCCTTTTTGGGAACACCCGCATACATCAGCGGCAGGGCAACATTATCCACCGCGTTCAGCTTGGGCAGCAGATAAAAGCTCTGAAACACAAAGCCGAGCGTATGGTTGCGCACCTCGGCGAGGCGGTTGCTGCCGACGCCGAGGAGGTTTTCTCCGTCGAGGAAATAGTCACCCGAGGTCGGCACGTCAAGGCAGCCGATCATATTCATCAGCGTTGTCTTACCCGAGCCGGACGGTCCCATGATTGCAAGATAATCCCCCTCCTCGACAGTGAGGCAAATATCCTTCAGCACGCGGACTGTCTCCTTGCCTTGCGGGTAATCCTTGCAGAGATCCTTCATCTCAACCAGCATTTGTCATTCCTCCGCTGATATCGTCCGTTCCCTCAGGGAACACCTCAAAAGCATCTCCGTTGATTTCGCCCTCATCGCCGACGAAATCGCTGTAAGCATCACCGCCGAGTTCGCCCTCTTCTCCGACGAAATTATTGTAATCGTCGCCGCCGTCAATCGGCTCATCGGGCGTAGATGGCTCGGGCATAGTATCCGTCACCGGTGCGCCCTCCTGAATGCTCTCATCGGGGAAGGCGATACGGTCATCCGCAGTCAAGCCCTCGGTAATTACATAGCAGTAAAGCATCTCGTCAAACGCGCCGACGGTAACAGCGCGCTTTTCGATCTCATCGTCCGCATTTGCCGCCCAGACATAGTAGCCCTCTTCCTCTGAGCCGAGGACATAGTCGGCGTAAAGCGAAACGCCCTCAGGCTGTTCCGTCTGTCCGTTGTTCGCCTCGATGAAGACGTGCTGCCCGAGGAGCAGACCGTCTACGGTGTCAAGCTCGACATAGAACGGGTAGCTGCTCGTAGAGGTCATTTCATCCGAAGCACCAAAGCCGTAGTACATCCCGTCATTATTGTTTTCCTCGGGCGCGGTGTCGATCTGCGTGATCATGCCCGTCCAAGTCTGCGTCTCATCGGCGCGAGAACGGATGAGCACCGCCTGTCCGACATAAAACTCGCTCAGGTTCAGCTCATTGACCTTGCCCTTCACACGGTAAGCACCGTCTTGAATCATGGTGATGTACGGAAGCGGCTGGCCTGTCATCTCGTCGTAGCCGCCGTTTTCATTGATTGCCTTGATCTTGCCGTCAATCGGCGCGGTAATTGCACCGTCTCCTGCGTTCGCCTGTAAGCTCTCCAACTCGCGCTCCTTGACGGTAATATTATACTCCGCTTCCTTTTTGTCCGTCTCTAAAGACTGGATTCGGACAGTATAAGAGAGCTTTTCAGACTCCGGCGCATTTTTCTTTTCCTTTTCAAGCTGAGCAATCTGCTCGCCGAAGTCCTTGACGGAATTCTTTATCTGCTCGATCTCCAGCTTTGCCTTGTCTATGGTAAGCCGAATTTCATCGGTATCATAGACAAACAGGACATCGCCCGCCGAGACGCTTTGCCCGACCTCGACCTTTAATTCCGCAACCTTACGGTTCTCGTCCTTCTCGACCTTGACCTCGTTCTGCGCGACAACAACACCAGCGCAGGCGTTGTCGGCGCCCATCGTGCCGTAGCCCATGATCTGTGAAACAGGCTGGACATACACGGCAGGCAGCTTATTCCCGCAACCGGTCAGTCCGCCGAACAAAAGCGCCAGCGACATTGCACCGACGATCAGACGTTTTTTCATGCAATTACCTCCGTTGTTGATCAATTTATCTTTCAAAAAGACGAAATCTTTGTCTCCGTGTTCCCTGCAAAACGCGATTTCTTAAAAAAGTTATTCCATAATCACCGCAAGCGCCGCCTCGATAGCGGTCGTGTCCAGCTCCTCCGCTCTGCCCGTGTCGCACTTTTCCGCGACAGAGGGGTCAATGGGAAGCTGCGCCAGCACGGGCAGATGATACTCTGCCGCGACCTCCGCGAGATGGCTCTTGCCGAACAGCTCATGCCGCTTTCCGCAGTCGGGGCAGCGGAAATAGCTGTAATTCTCGACAATGCCGAGGGTGGGAACCTTCATCATATTCGCCATGCGGACCGCCTTGCCGACGATCATCGACACCAGCTCCTGCGGCGAGGTAACAATGATCACGCCGTCAATAGGCAGGGACTGGAACACCGTCAGCGGCACGTCGCCCGTCCCTGGAGGCATATCGACAAACATATAGTCCACATCCTCCCAAAACACATCCGTCCAAAACTGCTTGACCGCGCCCGCAATGATGGGTCCGCGCCAAAGCACGGGATCTTCCTCGTTGTCGAGCAGGAGATTGATGGACATAATCTGAATGCCCGTCCTGCTGACGGCGGGATAGATGCCCTCCTCGCTGGCACCCGCGCATTCGCACACACCGAATGCCTTCGGCACGGAGGGTCCCGTAATATCCGCGTCCAAGATGGCAGTACGCTTACCCGCCCGTTGCATTGCCGTTGCCAGCATGGCGGTGACGGTGCTTTTGCCGACGCCGCCCTTGCCCGAGACAACCGCGATCACCTTTTTCACCTTGGATTTATCGTTCAGCTTGGCAAGCAAGCTCTCCTGTGTCCGCTCCCCGCAGCTCTCGCCGCAGGAGGAGCAATTTCCGCTGCACTGTTCACTCATGATGTTGTTACTCCTTCCGATCTTTGGCAGCGCATTCTTCGCGCTGCCGTCATGATAATTGCCGTTTGCAGCATAGTTGTATCCAACCGATGCCAAAACGTAAAAATTTCTATTCCAGCTCCGACATTGCCGTTTCCCATTGTGCCATCAGTTCTTCCAAAGCAGCTTCCTCGCGCTCTTTTTCCTCCGTCAGACGCAAGAGCTCCTGATAGTCTGTCGCGGCAGCGGAAAGTTCTTCATCTAACGCGGCAAGCTTCTGCTCCTGCGCGTCGATCTCACGCTCCAAGCGGCGCACAAGCTTTTCCAGTTCCTTGCTGCCGCCCGCGGGCTTCGGCGCTTTCTCCTTTTTCTTCGGTTGCTGCACCCGCTGCGCCGCCTCGTGCTCCTTAATGGCGCGGTATTTGGCATAACCGCACGGAAAGTCGCGAATTCTGCCGTCCTCTAACTCCCAAATGCGCGTGGCGAACTTATCCACAAAATAGCGGTCGTGGGAGACAAAGATCAGCGTCCCCTCGTATTCATCCACCGCGCATTCGACCCATTCACGGGAAGCGACGTCAAGATGGTTGGTTGGCTCGTCAAGGATGAGAAGGTTGATCTTCTCATCCATCAGCATGCACAGCCGCAGACGCGACTGCTCGCCGCCCGAGAGCGTGCCGACCGTTTTGAACACATCCTCGCCCGAAAACAGAAACGCACCCAAGCGGTCGCGCGCCGACTGCGGCGTGCAGTTCTTTTCATAGAGCATCGTATCATAGAGCGTCCGCTCCGGATGCTCGAAATGGATCACCTGCGGCAGATATGCCCACTTCACCGAGGGACCGAATTTGATCTTCCCCTCGCCTGCCAACTCGCCGAGCAGGACGCGCAAAAAGGTCGTCTTGCCCGTGCCATTGTCGCCCAAAAGGGCGATCCGTTCGCCGCCCGTCACCTTTAATTCAATGTCCGAAAAAATCATCCGATCTCCGAACCGCTTCGTTAAGCCCTTGACGGAGAGCACCTCGTCTCCGTGGAAATCCTTCTCTCCAAAACGGGCGCGGAGGGTCTTTTCTTTTGTCGGGCGTTCGGTCTTTTCGATGCGCTCCATGCGGTGCTGAATGGACATTGCGCGGCGGTAAAGCACGCGGTTGTTGATGCCCCAACCCTTCATGCGCTCGACGGTGTAGCCGAGCTGCTTGAGCTTCGCCTGCTCCTGCTCGTATTGCTTGAGCTGGCGGTTAAAGCGCTCCTGCTTCTCCTGCAAATAGAAGGTGTAGTTGCCACTGTAAAAATCCGCCTTGCCGCCCGTGATCTCAATAATGCGCCCGACCACGCGGTCAAGGAAAAAGCGGTCATGCGAAATTGTCAGCACCGTACCCTTGAATTTGCGCAGGTATTCCTCCAGCCACTCGACACTCTTGAGGTCTAAGTGGTTGGTCGGCTCGTCCAAAAGCAAAATATCCGTCTTTTCCAGCAGCAGACGCGCCAGATTCACGCGGGTCTTCTCCCCGCCCGAGAGACGGTCAAATTCCTGCTTGCGCATCTCCTGCGGAATGCCCAAGCCGTTGCAGATCTTGTCGATCTGCGTATCCTGCTCGTAGCCGCCGCCGGTCAAATAGGCATTGCTCAGGCGGTCGTATTCGTCCAAGAGGGCTTTCGGGGCGGAAGCCGTCAGCTTTTCCGCCAGCGCGTCCATTTTGCGGCGCATCGCCTCCAAGGGCGCATACGCTGTGCGCAAAACCTCCTCGGCGCTGTAGCCCGCCGGATAATGCGGAATCTGTGAGATCAGACCGAGGCGTTTGCCCGCAGCAATCGTGATCTCGCCCTCGTCCGGGGTCAGCTCGCCCGTCAGGAGACGGAACAGGGTCGTTTTGCCGCACCCGTTGCGCCCCATGATGCCGACGCACTCGCCCTCGCCGATGTCGAAGCTCAGCCCGTCCAAGAGCGTCTGCCCGACCTCAAAGGACTTGACCAAGTCTTTTACCGAAATGTCAATCATGGTATTCTCCGTATTGCTTCAAAAATTCCTCTCGGGTCATCAGCAGATTCAGCGCGTCTAAAAAAGCGTTCGCACCCAAATGCGCAGGCAAGCGCAGCTCATTTTGGAGCTTTCTGCGTTTCCCCGCGCTGTCCTTTCCGCCGGACAGCCCCGTGAGAAACAGATCTGTCTTTGTAATCTGTGCCGTGGGCGCGTCGGTCTGCTCCGTCTGCGCGCCCGCATTTTGGAGAGCAGCGAGTAAAACCTCGGGCGTCATGCCCTCCACGCCGAGCTTGCCCTCCTTGCCCGCGTGGGTCTTGCGGCGTTCCTTCCCGGAAATATCGGGGATGTAGGCGTGCAGCACCTTATCCTTCGGCAGCGCACCTTTTAGGAAATTGCGAATGACAAAACCCGCCCCGTCCGAGTCCGTTAGAATAATCAGTCCTCTCGCCTGCGCGACGCGGCGGAGAAAGTCAAGCATTGCCCGATCCTTCATCACGCCGAAGCCGTTCGTCTCGAAGATCGGCGCGTCCACGAGCTGCGACAGTGTGTTTTTGTCATACCTTCCCTCGACGACGATCGCCTGCTTGATCTTAATCATGCCGTGCCTCCTCCGCAAGCGAGAGAATCAGCATCTCCGCCAAGCGCTCCGGCGTATCGTAAGAAGTCTTAATCTGATAATCGGTTTGACAGCACAGCAGCATCGCCTGCCGGCAAAAGCGCTCGGAAAAGCGGCGCGAAAGCGTCATTGTCTTGCCTGCGGCATAGGGCGCGATGCCGCACAGAGACGCAAGCTCCTGTGCACCCTTGCCCTCCGTCTGCAAAATCTTCGCCGCGTTCAGGCGCCGCATCTGCGCGCCGACGGCGGCGACGATCGGTATGACCTCGGTCTGCATTTTGAGCAGTACCTGCAGCCGCTCAAGCGCCGCGCCGAAATCACGCTGCGCGAGTGCGTCGGTGAGTTGGAAGACCACAGCGTCCAATGTCGGCTCGACAACCGCGTCAATGTCCGCGCGGACGACCGTCTCCGCGCCCGAAAAGGCGCATATTTTTTGAATCTCGCCGTCCAGACGCGTCATGGAAAGCCCGCACTGCTGCAGAAGATAGGTGCAAAGTTCGGGTGCGATCTGCTTCCCCAAGGCACGGAAATGCCGCGCGATCCATGCTCGCAGATCGCTCTCGCACTGATAACGAAACTCCGCAAGCACCGCGTTCTTTTCAATGGCGTCCCAAAGCTTTTTCTTGCGTTTGTCCGGCTTGAAGTCCGTATATGTCAGCACGAGGCAGCAATACTCCGGCACATCGGCAAGCATTGCCGTCAGCCTCTCACGGTCACTCTCTGGCAGCTCGAACAGGTCTACCTCCTCGACCAGCACCATCGAACGCTCCGCCATCATCGGCAGCGCCTCCAGTGAATCCGAAAGAGTTTGCAGTGAGAAATTCTCTGTCGTCAGACGGTGGAAGTTAAAGTCCTCCGTCAGCTCGTCTAAAAGCTGTTTTTTGAGCTGCTCGGCGTAATAGCGGCGCAGATAGTCCTCCTCGCCGTAAAGCACATAAAAGCGGGCGGGCGACTTTTGCTTCAAATCGTTCTTCAGTTGTTCAAATCCGCCGTTTTCCTGCTTTTTTGCCATAATTCTACCTCAAAACCGTGATATCGCCGCACGTATCCGTGCGATAGACCGCCGCGCCGACGGCGGCAATGCGTTCCAGTACCTTCTGTGTCGGATGTCCGTAGCGGTTTTCTCCGACGCTGATGAGCACAACATCGGGTGCGGTCTGCAAAAGCAGTTTCTCACTCGTCGCGTTCTCCGCCCCGTGATGACCGGCAACCAGCACCTCGAGATCAGGGAGCGTATGCGTTTGCAGCAGCGCCTCCTCCTGTGCACTGCTCAAATCGCCCGTGACCAGTATATCATATTCTCCGACGGACATCAATGCAGATAACGAGGCATTCTTCTCCTGCGCGTCCGGCGGCATCAGAAGGCTGAGCGTCCCGCTTTCAGATTTCACCGCCGTATCCGCGTTCAGAAAGCGACAGGACACGCCCGCCGCACGCGCGGCTTGAAGGAGCAGCTCACAATTGTCCGTGTCGTCCGATATTTCAGGAAGCACCAGCTCGCCAACCTCGATTCTTGACAGGAGCTGTATGGCACCGCCGACATGGTCAGTGTCGTAATGCGTCAGAATCAGCAGATCAATGTGCCGTCTGCCCTCCATCAGAAGCTTGCGGGCGACGTTCTCTCCGTCCCGCTCGCCGCTGTCTCCACCGCAATCGACCATTGCAGTAAAGTCACCGCTGCGCAGCAGGACACATTGCCCCTGTCCGACGTCAAAAGCAGTGATTGCCGTATCTCCCGCCTCCCGTGCGGAGAAAATGCACGCACCGACAAGGGCTGCGAGCACACAGGAGAGCAGCACCGCCGGCTGAATCTTTCCCTTCTTCGGCAGGAAATACAAGCCGAGCAGAATATAGGTCAGCACGAGCCATGCAACAATATAGCCGCTCGTTGTGTAGACCGCAGCATAGGGCGCCCCTGCAAGTGTCCGCACAAGCCAAAGGAAGGCGTGGATCGGATAGGAAAGTGCTTGCGCAGCGAGGGTGCCGAGAGCCGCAGAGGGCAAACCGATCAACAACACGGCAAAGGCAGCGATAAAGACAAGACCGATCAGTGTCAGCGTCAGCAGATTGGTCAAGGGTCCAATCAGTGAAATCGTGCCGAACGCCTTTGCAAGCAGCGGCTGGATCAAAACGGTTGCGCCGAGGCTTGTCGATAGAATCGCCGCGCCGCCCCGAACGACTTTGCGCAGGCGCGGGAAACGCTTTTTCAGCGTCTCGTCACGCAGAAAATGCAGCAATCCGCGGTAAATGCGCGGCGTAAGCAGGAAGATTCCCGCAATCGCGCCAAAGGAGAGCTGCAAGCTGAGATTTGCGATTGCCCACGGATTCCGCGCAAGAATGAGCATCAATGCAAAGCTCAATGTCGTCGGTGCATCCTCCTCCCTGCCCAGCAGAGGCGCAAGCAGCAGAACACCGTTCATGACAACAGCCCGCGTGACGGAGGGTGTAAAGCCGAGCATCGCCGCAAAGAACAGCATCACGAAAGCGCTGACGATCGCGCCGAGTCTCCGCCGCTGTCGGCATAGCAGCATGACCGCGCCGACCAAAAGCGAAACGTGCATTCCCGAAACTGAGACAATATGAGAGATGCCCGTCACAGACATCTCATTTTGCGTCCGATAGGAAAGCCCCGAACGGTCGCCCGTCAGAAGCGCGCGGACAAAGCCCTCGGTATCATCGGGAAACAGCTTGTCAATATGGCTGCGTATCGCAAGGGC
The DNA here is from genome assembly GCA_004556205.1 of Clostridiales bacterium. Lineage (GTDB taxonomy): Bacteria > Bacillota > Clostridia > Oscillospirales > Oscillospiraceae > JAZOXB01. The sequence goes on from SFIL01000005.1 coordinate 30,081, forward strand.
GGCTGCCGTCGGGTAACAGCGCAGCGGCAGGGATGCCGCCGGCGTGATCTCCGCCTCACCGCGCTGAAAGCCTAAAAGGGAGATGTCGCGCGACTGATAATACAGATTTTCCGTATCGCCGCTGCCCTGCGAAACATCAATGATCTCCGCACACACCTTCACCGTGTCCCCGAGGGAGAGCGTTTCCGGCTCACAGTCGAGATAGAGCATGATCTTCCCGCCCGCAAGCCGCGCCTCAACGCGGCAGCCGTACTTCGTTTCCTGCGGCGCATCACAAACCTCTGCGGAAATCGTCTGAGCTTTCCCACAGTAAGCGCGAAGCGGCTCGATTTTCACGCGCTCATAGCTCCACGACCACAGCAGTCCGACGGCAAGCCCAAGTGCGCAGATCCTCCCACGTTCGCAGGGCGCGGCGTGGAAAAAGCGCAGCACAAGCGCCGCCGTCAGCAATATGCCGACGGCAATCAGCGCATATGTGCGAGGAAGCAGCCACACATAAATTGCCGCTGCAGCCGCGAAGGAACACGCAAACATTGCCAGTCGCCGCATTGCCGTCCTCCCTTTGGAAAAAGGGGCGAAGCCACCGCCCGCCCCATAATTGAATCAATCAGTTAAAGCTTCCCAGCGTTTTCCCGCCGAGGACATGGAAATGCAGATGCTTGACCGTCTGCCCTGCGTCCTCGCCGCAGTTTGTTACGACGCGATAGCCGTCGGAAAAGCCGAGCACACTTGTCAGCTTGCGGATCACATTGAAAATATGCCCGACAAGCTGCTCCTGTTCCTCGTGAATCTGATTCGCACCTGTCAGGTGCTCCTTCGGGATCACGAGAAAATGCTGCGGCGCGAGCGGCTGAATATCATAAAATGCAAGGCACAACTCGTCCTCATAGAGCTTCTTCGAGGGAATCTCCCCCGCGATGATCTTACAGAAAATGCAGTCGTCCATGGTGAATTCTCCTTATTTCACATTGTCCGCGACAAAGCCGTCTACGATTGCCAGTGCGTCGTCGAGCTTGAGCGCGTCCTTGCCGCCGCCCATTGCGGAATCGGGCTTGCCGCCGCCGGAGCCGCCGCAGACCGCGCAGACCTCCTTGACGAGCGCGCCCGCCTTGATACCGTGGGCAACCGCCTCCTTGCCGCAGACCGCGAGAACGGTGATCTTCTCGCCCTGCGTGCTGGCAAGCACCGCCACGGTGTCCGCCGCGCGGTCGCGGATCTGATCGCCCATCTTGCGCAGATCGGCAGGCTCGACATCATTTCGCACAGCGGTCAGCACCTTCAGTCCTTTGACATTTTTTGCGGAGAAGAGCACACGCTCAACCTCGCCGCAGAACAGTTTGTCCTTCATGCGGTCAAGGTTCTGCTTCAGTTCCTTGATCTCCGTCATCACACTGTGGGAGCGCGTCAGAAGCTCCTTCGGCGTGGTCTTCAGTTCCTCCGCAGCGCTGAGCAGCATACGGTTCATCTGCTCCGTCTGCTGCAAGACGAGCTTGCCCGTATACGCCTCGATACGGCGCACGCCGGAGGCAACGGACGCCTCGGAGGAGATGCGGAAAGGACCGACCTTCGCGGTGTTGTCCAAATGCGTGCCGCCGCAGAATTCAAGCGAATCGTCGCCCATCTTGACAACGCGAACAGTATCACCGTACTTTTCGCCGAACAGCGCGGTCGCGCCGAGCTTCTTCGCCTCCTCAATGGGGAGGATGAGCGTATCGACCTCGTCGCCGCCGAGCACCATTTCCATGACCTCATTGCTGACGGACATCAGCTCCTGCGCCGTCACGGCGGAGAAATGCGTAAAGTCAAAGCGCAGATGATCCGGCTCGACCAAAGAGCCTGCCTGATGGCAGTGGTCACCGAGTACGCGCGTTAACGCGGTTTGCAGCAGATGGGTCGCGGTATGCGCGCGGCAGATCGCCTTGCGGCGCTCAAGGTCGATAGAGACGGTACAAATATCACCTAACTTAAGCGTGCCGGACTTCACCACACCGTAATGCATATATTTGCCGCCCTTATTCTTCTGCACGTCGCGGACTTCAAAGATACCGTCGGGACCTTCGATTGTGCCGTGGTCGGCAACCTGACCGCCCATCTCAGCGTACATCGTCGTGCAGTCGAGGACAACGACCGCCTCGACACCCTCTGCGATCTCGTCGCGCAGTTCGTCGTCTGCGACAATAGCAAGCACCTTGCCGTCCGTGACCGTGTTTTCATAGCCGACAAATTCCGTCGCGGGCATCTCCTGCCCGAAGTCCATGCCTGCCCAGCCGAGGTCGCCGAGCGCTTTTCTCGCCTCTCTCGCGCGCTCCTTCTGCTCCTGCATCAGCTTGCGGAAGGCGTCCTGATCGACCTCCATGCCCGCTTCCTTTGCCATCTCAATGGTCAAGTCGATGGGGAAGCCGTAGGTGTCGTAGAGCTTGAACGCATCCGCGCCGGAGAAGACCGTCTCACCCTTTTCCTTATGGGATGCGAGCATCTCTTCATAGATCCGCATACCGCCGTCGATCGTCTTGGCGAAGTTCTCCTCCTCGACGCGCACGACACGAGTAATATATTCCGCACGCTCGCGGAGGTAGGGATAATGCCCCTCATTTTCATGGATGACCGTCTCCACGACCTCGCAGAGGAAGGGCTTGTTCACGCCGAGCAGCTTGCCGTGCCGCGCGGCGCGGCGGAGCAGGCGGCGCAGGACATAGCCGCGTCCCTCGTTCGAGGGCAGCACGCCGTCCGCGATCATAAAGGTCGAAGCGCGGATATGGTCGGTGATAACACGCAGGGAGACGTCCTTCTCATGGCTCATGCCGTAGCTTGCGCCGGTCAGCTCCGTCACCTTGTTGGTAATGTTCATCACAGTATCGACATCAAACAGGGAATCGACATCCTGACAGGCGACTGCCAAGCGCTCCAAGCCCATGCCCGTGTCGATGTTCTTTTGGACGAGGTCGGTATAGTTGCCCTGTCCGTCGTTGTCAAACTGGGAGAAGACGTTGTTCCAAATCTCCATATAGCGGTCGCAATCGCAGCCGACGGTGCAGTCGGGCTTGCCGCAGCCGTACTTCTCGCCGCGGTCATAGTAGACCTCGGAGCAGGGACCGCACGGGCCGGAGCCATGCTCCCAGAAGTTGTCCTCCTTGCCGAAGCGGAAAATGCGTTCGGCGGGGATACCGATCTCCTTGTTCCAGATCTCAAACGCCTCGTCGTCGTTCTCATAGATGGAGGGATAGAGACGGTCCTTCTCCAGTCCGCAGACCTCGGTCAAGAATTCCCAGCACCAAGCGATCGCCTCGTGCTTGAAGTAGTCTCCGAAGGAGAAGTTGCCGAGCATCTCAAAGTAGGTGCCGTGGCGGGCGGTGTGACCGATGTTGTCGATATCGCCCGTGCGAATGCACTTTTGGCAGGTGCAGACGCGGCGGCGGGGCGGCTCGACCTCGCCCTTGAAATAGGGCTTCATCGGCGCCATGCCGGAGTTAATGAGCAGAAGTGAGCGGTCGTTCTGCGGGATGAGAGAAAAGCTGGGCAGGCGCAGGTGTCCCTTGCTCTCAAAGAAGGAGAGGAACATCTCGCGCAGCTCGTTTACGCCGTATTTTTTGTTCGCCATGGGAAAAACCTCCATAAGAAAGAATATACCCCGCCCCGAAGATAGGGGCGAGGTGAATCGCGGTACCACCCTAATTGCCGTTTGAAACAGCATCTTAGTCATCCGTTAACGGGGATAAGCCGTCCCGTTCATCGCGGGCTGCTCGGAAGTGGCTGTTCGTGTGTCCGGACTGCGGGGCTTGCACCGTCCCCCGCTCGCTGCCGCCCTCGGCACGAATTGGCTTCCTCAACGCATCGTTTGCATTATTGTTGTCATTCTAACAAAAACAAGGATTTTTGTCAACCGTTTTTGCGCTTCTTTCCTCTACATTTTATTCGTAATGCGCATATCTCCTACCCTTATAGGGCGCGACGCCGACTGCGCAGCGACCGCGCAGCTGCAGACGACACAGGCAAACGGTAAGGGACAAAATGACAAATTCGTCATCTTTCTCTGCGCGGCTTGCATATCCGAATCCGATTTAGTATAATAACCATATCCGACATTTCTTAACAAGGCAAAGGTGGTACACTCATGCAATTTCTCGGTCATACTGTTTCCTCCCCGCTTTTTCTCGCACCGATGGCAGGCGTGACGGACTATGCCTTCCGCACGGTCTGCGCCGACCTCGGCGCGGCAGTCACCGTCACCGAGATGGTATCCTCCCGTGCCTTGATCTATCACGACAAAAAAAGCCTTTCCCTGCTGCGCAAAAACGAAAACGCGCTCTGCGGTGCGCAGATTTTCGGCAATGACCCGCAAATGATGGCGCAGGCGGCTGTTTTGGCGCTCGAGCATAGCGGCTGTGACTTTTTGGATATCAACATGGGTTGTCCAATGCCGAAGATCGCAAACAACGGCGACGGCAGCGCCCTGATGCGTGACATTCCGCTCGCCTGTGAGATCGTCCGTGCGGTCAAGTCCGCTGTCTCCGTCCCCGTCACAGTCAAAACTCGGCTTGGCTGGGACAAGGGCAGCATCCATGCCGTCGAGATGGCGCAGGCGCTGGAAGATGCAGGTGCGGATGCCATTGCCGTCCATGGGCGCACCAAGACGATGCTCTACTCCGGAAAAGCGGATTGGGACGAGATCGGCAAGGTCGTGCGCACTGTCTCTGTTCCTGTCATTGCCAACGGCGATATTTTCTCTCCTGAGGACGCCCTGCGCTGCAAGATGCACACCGGCACATCTTTCTTTATGCTCGGTCGCGGCAGCTTCGGTGACCCTTGGCTGTTTGCGCAGGTCAAAGCAGCGCTTGCAGGCGAGCCGATTCCCGAAAGGCCTCCGCTACAAGCGCGCATGGAGGTCGCTCTGCGGCAGTTCCGTTTGGCACAGGAGGACAAAGGCGAGCATATCGCCTGTTTGGAGGCGCGCAAACACCTTGCGTGGTATCTGCGCGGTGTGCCGCACAGTGCGTACTATAAAGAACAGATCTCGCATCTTTCCTCCACCGAGGAGGTTGAAGCGGTGGTCAAGGCAATCTGCCGTGATCTGTGAGGTGATCGACATAGACGAGAAAAAACTACTGAAAAAAGCCGCCGCAGGCAGCGCAGAGGCGTTTGAGCAGCTCGTTTTGACCTATCAAACACCTATTTATAATCTCTGTCTGCGCATGACGGGAAATCCCGAGGATGCCGCCGACATGACACAGGAGTCCTTTTTGAAGGCATGGCGCAGCCTTGAAGGCTTCCATTTTGAGTCTGCGTTTCCTACATGGCTCTACCGTCTCGCTTCAAACACCTGTTTGGATTTTCTGCGGAGCGTCAAGCGGCGGAAGCAATTCTCCCTGACGATGGAGGACGCCGACGGTGAGACACAGCTTCTCGACCTTCCCGATCCCGCGCCGACGCCGGAGGCATCGCTTCTCTCTGCCGAAGAGAGCTTCCTTCTTGCTGCGGCAATGCGGCAGCTCGATCCGGAGCAGCAGCGTATTCTAACCCTACGCGTGGTAAACGATCTCAGCTATACCGAGATCGCCGCCGTCTTAGATATTAAAGAGGGCACGGTCAAATCGCGCCTTGCACGGGCAAGAGAGAATCTAAGAAAAAAACTTTTACAATTGGGGAACAAAACAGAATCAAAATCGTCAAATACACATATTCGGAAAGGAGGTCGCGGTCATGAAGTGTAACGACTATCTTCCCCTGCTCAGCGGGCATCTCGACAGCATGAACACCGCAGTGGAAGAACAGCGTCTGCAAAAGCATCTTTCCGCCTGTAAGCATTGTCGAGCACTTCTTGCCCAAATGGAACAGACCGATGCACTGCTGCACGCAAGCAAGTCTGAACCGCCCGCCGACCTCACCGCCCGCATTATGGCGCGGGTGCGCAAGGAATCGAAGCAAAAAAGCTCTCATAAGCGCACGATTCTTTCCATCAGTGCGGCGGGGCTTACTGCCGCTGCGCTGCTTGCGTTTGTTTTCCTCGGCGACCTAAAGCTCCCCTCCTTCCGACAGGAAAAGGACACCGGTGCCCTCACCGTCAATACCCACTCTCAGGAAAGCGAGCCTCTTGCCGCCCTGTCAACAGGAAGCGCGGATCTGTTGCAGGATTACGCGCAGTCTCCTGCCGAACAGGAGCGCAGCACCGACTCAAAAACGGAGAGTATGACGACGCTCTCTCTGACAGTCTCTGAGGAGGCCCCGACCGCTCCGCCGACATACTCCGTTCCGCTTGAAAGCCCATCTGCCACCGAGCCAGCCGCCGATGATGCCGAAGCAATGCAGCCACAGCTTCCATCGCTTGTTGAAAGCGCATACGGCAGCGCGACGGAGCCGCAGCATCCCAACGACTTTTTTCTCGGCGCCACGGAGCAGCCGCATTATCTTTCGCAGAACGGTGAGACGTTGAAAACGGATGCACCTCTGCTGATTCTTTGGGGCGCAAGAACCGAGGATATTGAACTTTTGAAGGGACTTTCTCCGGTCACGGCAGCAGAGCTGCCCGAGGAGAGCGTCGAACCGTCAGCCGAGGCGGACAGCCTATATGAATGTCTGCTCGCTTCGCTTCCTCTCGCGAAAAAGCTCTCCGAGGCTGCCTCCGACCTACCGCAGAATTCAAGCGTCACAAAATATCATGTCAGCTATGAGCAGCTTTCGGCGCTGTTTTCGGACTGTGTCGGCAACTATGAGCTTGCGATTTACTATCCTGCAGACCTGCGTGATCTTGAAAACTGTACCGTTCTCATCCTTTCTCCCGCCGAATCGGTTGAATAAATTCATCCTCTTCTTCGCAGACTACCGTTTGAGGTGTAGCTTGTGAAAAAGAGGATATTTTTATGTGTTTTGTCGATTTTTCTGCTTGCACCACAGGTCTTTGCCGAAGACGAGGTGCTTCACTGGGTCGAATTCAATGTCGATTATCCCGCCCTGCAGCGGGCGCTTGAAATTGATATAGCCTCGCAGGGCGAGGAAAAGCCGCTCGATTGGATCGACATTCTCGCGCTGGCAGCGGTAAAGGTCGGAGGCAACGGCATCACCGTGCGCGGCGTCAATGAAGCGGCAGAGCAGCTCCGCAAGGACAAATCGCCGCAGGAGCTGCTCGGGTCACAATATAAATATTTCGCCTACTATCGCCGCGCTTACGGCGCGGTGCTCGGCGGCTTAGTCGGAAGCTATGCCATTGAAGTTACAAACAAGGAGAGCGGCGAGTGCGAGTGGGTACCCACCTACGGTCTGAAGGCGTTCTCCCCTATCGCAGCAGGCTACGGCTACAGCCATTACGAGGATTTCGGCAACCGCAGAAGTTACGGCTTCGCACGGCGGCATTTGGGCAACGACCTGATGGGCGCGCTCGGCACGCCGATCATCGCCGTGGAGTCCGGCACGGTCGAGGCGCTGGGATGGAACCAGTACGGCGGCTGGCGCATCGGCATCCGCTCGGACGACCGTCTGCGCTACTATTATTACGCCCATTTGCGCAAGGACACGCCTTATGTCGAGGGTTTAGAAATCGGGCAGCACGTCAGCGCGGGCGATGTGATCGGGTTTATGGGCAGGACGGGCTACAGTGCCCGTGAGAACGTCAACAACATTGACACTGTACACCTGCATTTCGGCTTACAGCTCGTCTTTGAGGAGAGTCAAAAGGAGTGCGATTCCGAAATTTGGGTGGACGTCTATGATATTGTACGTCTTCTCTCAGCGCACCGCAGCTCCGTGCGCTATGATCAGGAAAGCGGAAAATGGGTGCGCCTGTATCCTTACCGCGATTTGGATGTCAAATAATTATATCAACTGCTGCTCATTGATGATCAGCTTGAATTGCAGTCCAAGCTTTTCCGCCGCTTTGCGGCAGAGAATCATGCGCTGCATGAAGATTTCAAAGTAATCCATCACCGACCCGTAGTGGGTATCAACGGTCAGCTTCAGCTTGACAATGGTACGATCCTCATTGATCTTGAGCTGGGATTTTTTGACCGAATAATTCACACGGTCATGAATATCAAAGGTAGAGGTATCCTGATTTCTTACGCGGCTGCGACGCACGTCGGCTTTGTCCGCCAAAATCAGCGCAGCTGCGACGGCATTGACCGGCACGCCCGTGCCCTCGTCATGGTTACCGATGGCAGTTACGATAGTCGCAACATCTTCAGCGGCAAATCCCATGCCGTTGAGGATCTGGAACGCCATGACTGCACCACTCTGCGAGTGGTCGATGCGATTGACGAGATTGCCAATATCATGCAGATATCCTGCAATCTGTGCAATTTCGACGGTATGTGGGTCATATTCGAGCGTTTCAAGAATATAGCGCACGGATTCCGCCACAACGGTGACATGGGCGAAGCTATGCTCGGTATAGCCGAGCGCGATCAAAGATTCATCCGCCTTGCGAATATAAGCGCGGATGGTTTCATTATGAATGATTTCTTGATAAGTCATAAGTTCTCCTTTCTCGGAGGGTAAGCAAAGCAAAACAACGTCCACTGAATCGTCGGCAGTTTATAGCATTGGAGGGGAAAGAGATTGCCACGTCGCTGCGCTCCTCACAATGACGTACGCGCGATCACATCACAATAAACGAAACAGCCAATGTAGGGTGGGGACATATCCCTGCTGTCCGCACAGCGGCAGACAGTACAGACAAACAAATTCGTATGCAGTTGGCAGTTCCTGCACCGGCTTAGGACTGTCTCCGCCCTGCAATGTCAGACCGCAAAAGAGCAGGGCATTGCTGCCCTGCTCCTTAATTATAAAATTAGTTCTCGTTGATCTCGATGACAACGCCGGAACCGACGGTACGGCCACCTTCACGGATAGCGAAGCGGAGGCCCTTTTCGATAGCGATCGGGGTGATCAGCTCGACGTCCATGTCGATGTTGTCGCCGGGCATGCACATCTCAACGCCTTCGGGGAGGCTGATGATGCCGGTGACGTCCGTGGTACGGAAATAGAACTGCGGGCGATAGTTGTTGAAGAACGGGGTGTGACGGCCGCCTTCTTCCTTGGACAGGACGTAAACCTGACCCTTGAACTTGGTGTGCGGATGGATGGAGCCGGGCTTGGACAGAACCTGACCACGCTCGATGCTCTTCTTGTCGATGCCGCGGAGCAGAGCGCCGATGTTGTCGCCTGCTTCTGCGTAGTCGAGGAGCTTGTGGAACATTTCGATGTCGGTAACGACGGTGGACTTCTTCTCGTCCATGAGGCCGACGATCTCGACCGGCTCATTCTTCTTAATGGAACCACGCTCGACACGACCGGTAGCAACGGTGCCACGACCGGAGATGGTGAAGACATCCTCAACGGGCATCAGGAAGGGCTGATCGGCCTTACGGTCGGGCGTCGGGATCCAAGTGTCAACAGCGTCCATGAGTTCCTTGATGCAGGCATACTCAGGTGCATTCGGATCCTTGGACTCGGAAACCAGAGCGTTCAGAGCGGATCCACGGATGATGGGGGTGTCGTCTCCGGGGAAGCCGTAGAAGTCCAGCGTCTCACGGACTTCCATCTCGACGAGCTCGAGGAGCTCTTCGTCGTCGACCTGGTCGACCTTGTTCAGGAAGACGAGAACGGAAGGAACGTTAACCTGACGGGCAAGCAGCAGGTGCTCCTTGGTCTGCGCCATGGGGCCGTCGGAAGCAGCGATAACGAGGATCGCGCCGTCCATCTGTGCAGCGCCGGTGATCATGTTCTTGATATAGTCGGCGTGACCCGGGCAGTCAACATG
>SFIL01000038.1 GCA_004556205.1 Clostridiales bacterium
GCGTAATAGTCGTGCATTTGCCGGAGTACATCCTCTGGCAGTTCTTTGGAGAGCTTTGCAACATAATGACTGCCGTACCATCCCCTCGGTGCAGAATAAAGCTCGGGATAAACGGCTCGCTCTTCAAGGTACGCCCGGACATCCTCTTTTTTAATTTTATAGCATCGTGTTTTCTTGCCTGTCCACTCGCAGGGCACTTTGCCGCTTTTGAGCAAATGCAGAGCCGTGGACTTGCTGATATGGCAAAGCCGATAAAACTGATCCTTATTCATCACATCGGGAACGCTGTCCCAGTCAATCGGTAAATTCTTCATCTGATACACCTCAAAAATAGATTTCGTCGGTTTGAAGCTCTTTCTGCGGTGTATTGAATTATGTATTGCCTTCTCTCGTGATTTCTCTCCTGTCAAAAATGCAGTTGTAACAAGGCTTTAAGGGCGAAAAAACCTTATTTTATGCGGCTTTTGGCGCAGACGAAACGACCTGAAACTGACACAAAACGACCGGAAGTTGACACGCTGACTAAAAGACTCGAAATCAGGTGTACCGGCAACGGTACCGTGGGTTCGAATCCCACCCGCTCCGCCAAAAAAAGCACGCTTCGGCGTGCTTTTTTCAACGAATCTGAGTTACCACATGAATTGACGTTGCTGATGACTTATTTTGCGGAAAGCGTGTTCACCAAGGAGAGCGGCAACGAGCTACTGGAGTGGGGCGGAAAGCTGTTCTATTTCGACTGCCGCAAGTGTATTCGGTTTACGAATTTTGCGAGCAATTACACGTTGTTTCTGTTCGATATCAAGATGAGCGAAGTCCAAAATGTAGGGAATTTGATTGCGAACTCAATATAAAGACGACGTTAAAATGTGGCGCTGTTAAAAAACTATTTGCTGAAGCACCGTTTTGCTGTTTCGCAAAGTTGACGAACAAAAGAGGTACTTTAATGATTTCCAAATATTTTGATATATACGGCATTCCGGCGGTGCTTTATGGGGAATGTGCGGAAAAGGTTTGGCTATATGTGCATGGAAAGTGCGGCAATAAGGAGGAGGTGTACAGTCTTGCGGAGCTGCTTTGTCCAAAGGGATATCAGGTCCTCGGGATTGATCTGCCGGAACATGGCGCGCGGAAGAAAGGCACGGAACGGCTTCTCCCGTGGGTGGTGGTTCCTGAACTGCAAGACGTATTGGCGGAGATGAAGCGGCGTTGGAAAGGTGTGTCACTGTATGCGAACAGCATCGGCGCTTTTTTCTCACTGCTGGCGTTTCCGAACGAGCGGTTTGAAAACTGTCTGTTTGTCTCGCCGATTTTGGATATGGTCGCACTGATCGAACAGATGATGGATTGGGCTTCCATAGGTGTGGAACGGCTGCAAGCGGAACGGGAAATTCCAACACCCTTTGGAGAAACGCTTTCGTGGGTGTATTATACCTACGCAAAACAGCATCCGATCCAAAAATGGAACAGCCCGACCGCGATCCTCTACGCAGGAAAGGACGATATGACTGACCGCGCAACGGTGACCGCGTTTGCGGAGCGATTCGGCTGCACGCTGCAAATCTATGAGGACGGCGAGCATTGGTTCCATACCGAAAAGCAGCTTGCTGTTTTGCGGGCGTTTGTAGAGGGCGCGTTTGCATGAAGTATATTGCCAATCTCATTACCGCTTTGCGTATCATTGTGGCAATCGCGATGCTTTTTACCATTCCGTTGTCTGTGCCGTTTTTCTGGCTTTACGCCGTCGGTGGGCTTTCTGATATGATCGACGGCACGGTCGCGCGCAGGTGCGGTTCTGCGGGAGACTTTGGCGCAAGAATGGATAGCATTGCCGATTTGCTGTTCTGCGCTGCGGCATTGCTTCAGCTTTGGAGATGCTTTCCTGCCCTTGTATGGTGGGCAGCGGGAGCGATCGCTGCGATCAAAATTACTGCCGCGTTGATTGGCTTCGCTCGTTTCCGCAAACTATGCTTTCCGCATACGTTGCTGAATAAAACAACCGGTGCGGCTGTATTCCTCCTGCCGTGCTTCTATCGTTGCAGTTTTTTCAACGCTTTTACTTATGTTGTCAGCGCAGTTGCCTTTCTTGCGGCAACGGAGGAACTGACCTGCGCAATTTGCCGAAAAACGTTTGATACGGAGTACAAAGGCTCTCTTTTTGACATCGCTTCGCACAGGAAGTCAAGAAACGAAGGTTGAGCCTTGCTATAATACAGACATACGGAAGGAGGCGGACAGATGGACTGGATCAGCGGAATACAGCGCGCGATTGATTACACTGAAGCTCATCTGACAGACGAGATCGATTATGAAGCTGTGGCGAGGGAGGCCGCCTCGTCGGTGTTTCATTTTCAGCGGATGTTCAGTATGCTTCTCGGCTACACGCTGGGCGACTATATCCGTATGCGCCGTTTGTCGCTTGCTGCCGACGAGCTGTATCGGACGGGCGATAAGATCATTGACATTGCGTTCCGCTACGGCTATGACACGCCGGAGAGCTTTACCCGCGCATTCACCCGTTTCCACGGCATCACACCGACGGAGGCGCGGCGCGGGGGAAACATCAAGTCTTTTACCCGCCTTTCCGTAAAACTTATTTTAGACGGAGGTAACCTGATGAATTACAGGATTGAAAAAAGAGATGCGTTCAAGGTCATTTGCAGGAAAAAGCAGGTTAATAAGCCCCAAGGCGACACGGCAACGGCGGACATTTCGGCGTTTTGGAATGTGTGCAGCCAAGACGGTACGATGGAGAAGCTTTGCAAGTATGCAAGCTTTGACGGATTTCACGGGATCCTTGGCATCTGCTTCTCCGGCGAGCTGGAAGATTCCGGCTTCCCTTACGGCATCGGTGCGGAGTATAACGGCGCGCCTGTGACGGACGAGGGCTTTGACCTTGTGGACATCCCCGCGCATACCTACGCCGTGTTCGAGTGTAAAGGGAAAATGCCCGATGCGTTCAAGGAGACCTACAAGCGGATCTGTACCGAATTCTTCCCGCAGAGCAGCACCTATGAATACGGCAGCGGGGTCGAGCTTGAGGTTTATCCTTCGGCAGATGTACAAGACCCGAACTATACCTGCGAGATTTGGATTGCGGTGAATGAGAAGAATCGGTGAGATTGCGCCAAATAGAGGCGAAAAACCGCGAAACAGCATATATAATACTATCTTTTGGAAAATAGTATAATAATAGCATAAACCATAACGCAGCGCTAGAATCAAGAGGCTTTTGATAAGATTTTCGAAAAACGCAGAAAGACGGTGCGATCCGAGCGGATCGCACCGTCAATGTCTTAAAAGATATGCGTATGCTTTGTACTCGACTGATAGCCGCCTCTTGGCGCGCGAGCGGGAGCGCAGCGGTCCGACGGGTGCGTAAAAAGGTGTTACAGAGTCGCAGCGAGGACGGCTTTGATGGTGTGCATACGGTTTTCCGCTTCGTCAAAGACGATGGACTGCTTGCTCTCAAAGACTTCGTCCGTGACCTCCAAAGCGTCCAAGTGGAACTTTTCACCGATCTGTCTGCCGATACCCGTGTTAAGATCGTGGAAAGCGGGCAGGCAGTGCATGAAGACGGCGTTTTCTCCCGCGTTTTCCATCAGCTTGCGCGTGACCTGATAGGGGAGCATCTTCTGAATGCGCTCCTCCCATGCCTCCATCGGTTCGCCCATCGAGACCCAGACGTCCGTATAGATGACGTCTGCGCCTTCGGTCGCCTTCATCGGGTCAGTCTCAAAGGCAAGCGTTGCGCCGGTCTGCGCGGCGATTTCCTCACAGCGGGCGATCAGGTCGGGATTCGGGAAATAGCCGTTCGGCCCGCAGGCGACGAAGTGCAGACCCAACTTCGCGCAGCCGATCATCAGGGAATTTGCCATGTTATAGCGGCAGTCGCCCATGAAGACGAGCTTTCTGCCCTTCAGCGAGCCGAAATGCTCGCGGATGGTCAGCATATCCGCAAGAATTTGCGTCGGGTGGTATTCGTTCGTCAGACCGTTCCAGACGGGGACGCCGGCGTGCTTTGCCAGCGCCTCTACGATCTCCTGCCCGAAGCCGCGGTATTCTATGCCGTCGTAAAGTCTGCCGAGGACGCGTGCGGTGTCCGCGATGGACTCCTTTTTGCCGATCTGTGAGCCGGTCGGATCGAGATAGGTCACGTGCATACCGAGATCGTAGGCGGCGACCTCGAAGGAGCAGCGGGTGCGGGTCGAGGTCTTTTCGAAGATCAATGCGATGGACTTACCCTTGCAGGTGTCGTGTGCGATGCCTGCCTTTTTCTTTGCCTTGAGGTCGGCAGCGAGGTCGAGCAGGCCCGTGATCTGCTCGGGCGTGAAGTCCAGCAGGGTCAGAAAATTCTTGCCTTTCAGATTCATATTGTCCTCCTATTCAGCCGCGCATTCTATCAGCTTTTGCACGGCGGTTTCTAAAAGTTCCATCGGGATATTTAAGGCGGGGAGCAGGCGGATCTTCTGCTTTGCGGTGGTGACTAAGACGCCCTTTTCCATCGCCAGCTCCGCAAATTCACGCGCGGGCTTCTCAACCTCCAAGCCGAGCATCAAGCCCATGCCGCTCACGCTTTTGATCCCCTTACAGCCGGAGAGAGAACGGAATATGTAATCCGAGCGCTCCCTGACACCGGCAAGCAGTTGATCATCAATGCGGCTTAGAATATTCACAGCGCCGGCGCAACAGGTCGGGTTGCCGCCGAAGGTTGAGCCATGGTCGCCGGGTCGGAAGACCTCCGCAGTGCGTGCGCCGAACAGCGTCGCACCGATGGGAAGTCCGCCGCCCAAGCCCTTCGCCGTTGTGACGATATCAGGCTGCAGACCGTATTCCATATAGCCGTAAAGATGTCCGCTGCGTCCGTTGCCGAGCTGCACCTCATCCGCGATCAGCAGAAGGTCATATTTTTCCGCAGTCTCGCGGAGCGCGTCGGCGTAGTCCTGCCCGATGGGCATCACGCCGCCCTCGCCCTGCACCGCTTCAAACATCAAAGCGGCGCATGGATGCTCCTTGACGAGCCGCTCCAATTCCTCGCAGTCGCCTGCCGTGGCATAGAGGAAGCCCTCGGGGAGCGGCTGATAGTCTTTGTGGTAGACGTCCTGCCCAGTGGCGGCGAGGGTTCCAAGCGTGCGCCCGTGAAAGCTGTGTTTCAGAGTCACGATATTGTAATACTCTGCGCCCTTATGCTCCGCGCCCCATTTTCTCGCCGCTTTGATGGCGCATTCGTTCGCCTCCGCGCCGGAGTTCGAAAAAAACACGCGGGACATCCCCGTTCGCTCGCAGAGCATTTGCGCAAGCGTTGCCGTGGGCGCGGAATAGTAGAGGTTGGAGCAGTGCTGAAATTTGCCGAGCTGCGCGGTCACTGCCGCCTTCCACTGCTCGTCGTTCAGACCGAAGATATTTACGGCAATGCCGCTGCCGAGGTCGATGTACGTTTTTCCGTTTATGTCGCGCACGAGCGAACCGCAGCCCTCGGAAAGCTCCATCGGGAAGCGGTTATAGGTGTGCGCAAGATAACGGCGATCCAACTCCGAAGTATTCATTAGGATGCCTCCGAAAGAATTTGTTCATCCTATTATACCGAATTCGCAAATCGCGGTCAAGTCCAAATCCGAGAATTCAACGTTTCCCGCGCTTTTTCACGAAATAGACCTTTCCGGCGCTGTCAAGCGTCATCAGAAGCACCTCCGTAAGCTTACAATTCCGCTTTTGCAGCTCCTTGGTGACCCATGCTGCGTCCCGCTTTGCAATTTTCAAATTATCCTGCATCAGATTGCCGTCGGAGATCAGCGTCACGGGCAGTTCGGTTTCGCTTGCCTTGATACCCGCGTCCTTTGCCGAGGCGGGACGATCCTTGGCATACAGCAGCGTTGAGAGCTGCCCGTTCGTCTCCAAAATCGCAAATTTGACCTCCGACAGGTCGAAGATCTCCTGCTCGCGCAGGTGCATGGTCAGCTCGTCCAAATTGACATGCGTTTGACGGAGATTCTTTTCCAGTATCCTTCCGTTTTCAATCAGGATCACGGGTTTGCCGCACAGCAGACGCCGTACGCGGATGGAGCGGAACATCAATAGCGCCATCAGCATTTCCGCTGCAATCACCAGCCCAATGGGGACAATGCCATGCAGAATGGAACGGTCCGGTTCCTCCATCGGGATCGTTGCGAGGTTTGCCAACAGCATCGTCACGACAAATTCCGAAGGCTCCATCTCTCCGATCTGCCGTTTACCCAAAAGCCGCACTGTTACGATCAGTATTGCGTGAAACAGCACGGTACGCCAGATCATCGTCCACATTCGCATCGCCTCCGACGGATAGTTTGCGCGCGGCAATCGTATTTATTCCGTGAGAAGCGGGCGAGAAAATAGAAAATGATAAATTCGTCGTTAATTTGTATAAATTTTCCTCGCAAAAAGGGAAAGGGTTTGTGGACGCATATGAAATCTATAAAAGGGCTTGCATTTTCGGAAGGTTTCCTGTAAACTGTTACAATCACCGATAAAAATACGGTTTGGAGGGATAAATATGAAGATCAGTGAGTTATTCGGCGAAAATGTATTCAGCAAGGCTGTCATGCGCGAGCGCCTGCCGCGTGAGGTCTATCAGGAGGTTGTGGACGTCGAGCAGAATGGGGGACAGATCTCGATGGCTGCTGCCGATGTCGTTGCCAAAGCCATGATGGAATGGGCGGTTGAAAAGGGTGCGACGCACTATACGCACTGGTTCCAACCGCTGACAGGCATTACGGCGGAAAAGCACGATTCCTTCCTGTCCTCGCCCGACGAACAGGGTAGAGTGATCATGAAGCTTACGGGCAAGCAGCTCATCATGGGTGAGCCGGATGCTTCTTCCTTCCCCTCGGGAGGTCTGCGTGCGACGCACTATGCGCGCGGCTATACCGCATGGGACATTACTTCGCCTGCCTTTGTCAAGGAGATGTCGTGCGGCACGATTTTATGCATCCCGACGGTCTTCATTTCTTATACGGGTGAGGCGTTGGACAACAAGACCCCGCTGCTTCGCTCTATGGAGGCACTGTCTCATCAAGCACTGCGTATTCTGCGTCTTTTCGGCAATACGACGGCAAAAAAGGTCATTCCTTCGGTCGGCGCAGAGCAGGAGTACTTTATTGTTGATCGTCAAAAGTATTTGCAGCGCCGCGACCTCATCTATACCGGCAGAACGCTCTTCGGTGCGCCCGCGCCCAAGGGACAGGAGCTGGAGGATCAGTATTTCGGCGTCATCCGCGAGCGCGTGGGCGCGTTCATGGCGGAGCTGAATCGTGAGCTGTGGAAGATGGGCATCACCGCGACCACGCAGCACAACGAGGTCGCACCTGCCCAGCATGAGTGCGCCCCGATTTTCACAACCTGCAATGTCGCGGTCGATCAGAATCAGCTTATGATGGAGACGATGAAGCGTGTTGCCTCCAAGCACGGACTGGTCTGCCTGCTGCATGAGAAGCCTTTCGCGGGTGTCAACGGTTCGGGCAAGCACAACAACTGGTCGATTGCCACGGATGCAGGCGAAAACCTGCTCGACCCGGGCAAGACGCCAAACGATAACCTGCAATTCCTGTTGGTGCTCTCGTGTATCATCAAGGCAGTTGACCGCCATGCCGACCTGCTCCGGATGTCCACCGCATGCGTCGGCAACGATCTGCGTCTCGGTGCGGATGAGGCACCTCCTGCCATCATCTCCATCTTCCTCGGCAATCAGTTAGAGGATGTCGTCGAGCAGATTGTCGAGAACGGCACTGCTGCCGGCTGCATCGCGGGCGGGCAGCTCGATACGGGTGTCTCGACTCTTCCGCTGATCGACAAGGACGCGACCGACCGCAATCGTACATCGCCCTTTGCCTTTACGGGCAACAAGTTCGAATTCCGTATGGTCGGCTCGTCCGACTGTATTGCGAACTCCAACACAGTCCTCAATACGATCGTCGCGGAGGCGTTCAGCGAGGCGGCTGATATTTTAGAGCAAAGCGACAATTTGCAGGCTGCTGCAAACAATGTGATCGCGGAGAATCTGCGCAATCACCGCCGCGTTATCTTCAACGGCAACGGCTACAGCGCCGAGTGGGTTGAAGAGGCGGCGCGGCGCGGACTGCCGAATCTGCCGAGCATGGTCGCCTCTGTGCCGAGCCTGACGACGGAGAAGGCAATTGCCCTGTTTGACAAATTCGGCGTGTTTACAAAGGCAGAGCTGGAATCGCGCAGTGAGGTCATGTACGAAACTTACGCGAAGGTCACGTTGATCGAGGCGCGGACGATGCTGCATATGGCATCGAAGCATTACATCCCCTCTGTCGTGCGCTATACGGCGCGTTTGGCGGACTCTGTTTGCAAGGTGCGCAATGCCTGCCCTGATGCAAGCGTCAGTGTGCAGGAGGAGCTTCTGAGGGAGACGAGCGCCTTGCTGACCGAGACAAGAGACGCGCTCAAGCGTCTGGAAACCGCCGTCGCAGAGAGCAACGATTTGCAGTGCCTGCGCGAGATGGCGAACTTCTGCCACGACACCGTCGTACCCGCGATGCACGCGCTCAGAGAACCGATCGACAAGCTCGAACTGATCGTCGATAAGGCAATTTGGCCCGTCCCGACCTACGGCGATTTGATGTTTGAGGTATAATATAATAATAGTTATGAGACAAGCGCCTTCCTGCGAACAGAACCGCAGGGAGGCGTTTGCTGCGCAGAGGCAATCTCTTCCGATTCTATATAAAATGTCAGAGTCAGGCAATGTGCCCGACTCTGACATTTTATATGATACAAACTTTTTTCGATATGCATGCAAAGTTTGCCTGCGAATCAACGTGTTCAGCAATAGAAATCGCGGATTTTTTTGGCACGGCTGGGGTGGCGCAGCTTGCGAATTGCCTTATTCTCAATCTGACGGATGCGCTCGCGCGTAACGCCGAAGATCTGCCCGACCTCCTCAAGCGTGTGAGTCTTGCCGTCGTACATTCCGAAGCGCAGACGCAAAACATCCGCCTCGCGCTCGGTCAGTGTGTTGAGGATATCGCTCAGAGCCTCTGCCAACAATGCATTGCTCGTCGCATCGGCAGGCCCCGGTGTGTTGTCGTCTTCAACAAAGGAGCCGATGGTCGTATCCTCCTCATCGCCGACAGGGGTGTCGAGTGAGAGGGTATCGGCGGCGGTGCGGTTGGCTTCAATGATCTTCTCGATGGGGAGGTTCAGCTCGTCAGCGATCTCCTCAAGCGTCGGCTCTCTGCCAAGCTCCTGCACAAGCTTACGGTTGCAGCGGGTCGCCTTGTTAATGACCTCTACCATATGCACCGGTACGCGGATGGTCCGCGCTTGGTCGGCAATGGCGCGGGTGATCGCCTGCCGAATCCACCATGTCGCATATGTAGAGAATTTGTTTCCCTTTGTATAGTCGAACTTATCGACT
>SFIL01000039.1 GCA_004556205.1 Clostridiales bacterium
CATGAGGAGCGCTACCGCAAGCTGCTGAGCAACGTGGAGGCCATGCAGGTATTTGAGAAGAGCGGCGTTACCATGTGGGAGTGCCGTAACTGCGGCCACATCGTCGTCGGCACCAAGGCTCCTGAGGTCTGCCCTGTCTGCAAGCATCCTCAGGCATTCTTTGAAGTCCGCGCGGAAAACTATTAAGGGGGAGTAATTGATGAGCGCGAAGTTTTACGTCTGCCGCCACTGCGGCAATCTGGTGGGCATGATCCATGACTCCGGCGTGCCGATGATGTGCTGCGGCCAGAAAATGGAGGCTCTGGAGCCCAACGCTGTGGAAGCCAGCGGCGAGAAGCATCTGCCCGTGGTGACTATGGAAGAGGGAGCCATCAACGTCCATGTGGGTTCTGTAAACCACCCCATGGTTCCTGAGCATTTTATCGAGTGGGTCTATGTTCAGACAGAGCATGGCGGCCAGCGCAAGGCCCTTAAGCCCGGCGACGACCCCAATGTCACCTTCTGCCTGGGCGATGACAAGGCGGTTGCTGTCTATGCATACTGCAATCTCCATGGTCTGTGGATGACCGAACTGTAATATGAGCTGTTGCCGCCTGCCGAGGGAACTTGGCAGGCGGTTTTTTATTGGTGTGCTGCGGAATAACGGAACAAGCGCGGCGGGGTTTTTGCCGTCGTGCGGCAGTTGAGATAGCTGTTAGGAAACACCTTCCTTTTGGGGAAAGCGTTTTCTGTATTCGTCCATCAAGGCTTGGAAATCCGGATCGGAGCGCAGGAACTCACATTCGTTATCCGTTTCAAGCTGGTGCAGCATCAAAGCTGCTACTCGTGAGCCAAGGGTATCATCCGCGGATTTTGTGGGTAAATGTTGGAACATGGCAGGCGACTTTATCGGTGTCAACGCTGCATTCAGCATTTTCTTGATAAGCTCAATGCTTTTGGCAGCGTCCTTCGATGCAAGTGCTATTTGTAAGGGACAAACATATCCATTGTACTCCCAAAAGCCAAAAAGCGACGCCATCTTTTGTGAAATCTCAGAAACACAGGCGGCGGAATCCGTTTCATCCAAAAGCAGGTCGATATCAACCAACGTAATAAAGTAACTCTGTATGGTCGCAATATCGCTGAATATTTTCATTTCAGCTAAGGCAGCCGCTTCTTCGTACCGTTCCTGCTTCATCAAAACATTGATTTTCAGCATTTGCTTGTCAACCGTTCTTTTGTCGGGAAGCAAAGCAATCAATTCCTGTGCTTTTTCCGTTTTTCCGCAGGCGAGATACTTATTAGCAAGAATACTGATTGCCGCCTCCTTCGTTTCTTCATCCTTGCTGTTGGCGGCTTGTTCGTACCATACCATTAACCGGCGTTCGTATTCTGCCCGCTCTTCGGATGATAAAGAGGCACGGGCAAGGGTCCCCTCCAAGAGCAGCGCCATAGAATATCGCAGCAGATCACAGGCAGGGTACTCTTGTAATTTTGCCGTTGCAGCAGAAAAGCCGGCTTGAAATCCCATAGTATTTGCCACTTCTCCGACCTCGTTACAAAACCGGCCGATCTCTTTTTTGGAAAGAGATTCATGAAAAGTGAACAGCGTGTTCAGGTCAATTTCAAGCAATCTGGCAAGCGGTGCTAAAAGCGTAATGTCCGGATAAGTTGATCCGCTCTCCCATTTATTGACTGCCGGAGCGGAAACGCCAAGGGAATTTGCAACCTGTTCTTGCGTTAAACCGACTTTTTTACGATGTTCCCGGATTTGCTCATTCAACTTCATGTTTGAATCGCCCTCCTTTCTGTGCTTACATTATAGCCCGAATCGTATCACGCCACAATTGAGCCGTTATTTAACCGGCAGACACAAAAATTAACCGCCGGTTAAGATATGACAAAGCCGCTCCGATTCGTGAGATCCTGTTTCGGAATGCACTGCTTACCTTCTGCCCGAACCTGCCCGACTCCTCAATGATGCATAAACCCGGTTGTCTGCGGATCGGTACTGACGCGCCGGGCCTTACCTTCGGGAAAAAACGAAGCGGAAATCCCGGGGCGCAGCAAAACCTGTTTTTTGCAGTCCGCGCCGGCGTATGTAACACCCGCGAAACATGATGCAGCGTGTTACACAAACATAAAAACTCTGGTTTTTGCACAAAACCGAAACAAACCAATCAAAAAAACTTACAAAACCGCTCATTTGTTGACATCCGTTACATGTTACGGTAAAATACGTAACAAAGCCTGAAACAGGAGGAATCATATGGACTTCTATGAGCAGACAAGCGGCTGCGTATCCCGCCTGTCCCCCACAGAGCAGAACCTGTTTAACTACATCATCAAGAATCTGCATATCGTGAAGGATATGAGCATCCGTGACCTTTCGGAAAAGTGTTTCGTTTCCACAACGTCGATCTTTCGTCTGGTCAAAAAGCTCGGCTATCAGGGTTATGCCGATTTTTCTCAGGCGCTCCGCGATACCGAAAAAGAATCGCGCAAAATCCACATGCCCAGCATCGTTTCCTCCGACAATTACCGCGACAGCTACCTGAAAAACGTGATCGAGGCGGTGAAGGTCATCACGGACGAAAAGATCAATAAATTCAACGCTATCATGAACCGAAACCCCAATATTTTTATTATCGCCGAGGGACTCAGCCATGAGGTCGGGCGGTATCTCTACCGTCTGTTAACCATGATGGGCTTCAACGCCGAAATGCCGGATGAGGAATTTGAGTTCGCCTCCGTCCTCCGCCGGATCAAAAGGGATGACGTTTTGCTTGTTCTCTCCTATACCGGAAACAACCGCAGTGTCATACAGAAGATCGAACGCATTTTTGCCATTGCCACGCCGACCATCGTTTCGCTCACGAGATCCGACAACAACACGATCCAGAACATGAGCGATTTGAATTTCTATGTTTTTGCCGACGAGATCGACTGCCAGGGCGCGGATGTTACATCACGGTGCGGTATGATCTCCATAATGGAAACGCTCCTGTATAAACGTCTTTCCTCCGATTCCAGTACAATTATTGATTGAATTCGGTGCTGTGTTACGCAATTTGTAACACAGCACTTTTCATTTACACGCGTTACAATCGGTCGGCCAAATATAGACAGAGGAAAAAAACTATATTACGATGTGGGTGTAGCTTGTACAAGAAACCGCAGCATTCCTCCGGCGAATTTGTGAATTATTTCAGAAAGGAATGAAAAAATGGCAAAGAGAATTGAAAGCACCCCAAAGGCTGACGGATTCAGAATGCCCGGTGAATTCGAGGAACAGAAACAGGTCTGGATGCTCTGGCCGGAACGCCCCGACAACTGGCGGAACGGCGCGAAGCCGGCGCAGAAGGCCTTCGCCGCGGTCGCCAAGGCTATTTCTCAGTTTGAGCCGGTGACGGTATGCGTCAGCCCCGCGCAGTATCAGCACGCGCGCTATGAGCTTCCCTCCGAGGTCCGTGTCGTGGAAATGACGAGCAACGACGCCTGGATCCGCGACTGCGGCCCGACGTTCGTTGTTAACGACAAGGGGGACGTCCGCGCCATTGACTGGGACTTCAACTCCTGGGGCGGGCTGTACGACGGCCTGTATTTCCCGTGGGATCAGGACGATCTTGTTCCCCAGAAGGTGTGCGAGATTGAGGGCATCGACACCTACCGCACCCCCGGCTTCGTACTCGAGGGCGGCTCCATCCATGTTGACGGCGAGGGCACCCTGCTCACGACCGAAATGTGTCTTCTCTCCCCCGGCCGCAACCCTGACATGACAAAAGAGGAGATCGAGGAGAAGCTCAAGGAGTATCTCAATCTCGAAAAGGTCATCTGGATCAGGGACGGCATCGATCCCTATGAAACCAACGGCCACATCGACGACGTAGCCTGCTTCATCCGCCCGGGCGAAGTGGCCTGCATCTGGACCGAGGATGAGAATCACCCGTTCTACCGGCAGGCGCAGGACGCTTACAAAACGCTCTGCGAGGCGACCGACGCCAAGGGCCGCAAGCTCAAGGTCCACAAGCTGTGCCTGTCCAAGGAGCCCTGCTATCTCAAGGGCGCGGACACCATTGAGTGCATCGAGGGCACGCTTCCGCGCGAAGAGGGCGAAGTCTCCATCGCCTCCTACATGAACTTTCTGATCGTCAACGGCGGCATCATCCTTCCGCAGTATGGCGATGAGAACGACGCGCTTGCGATCGAGCAGGTGCAGGCCATGTTCCCCGACCGCAAGGTCGTCGGCGTTCGCACCGAGGAGATCGCCTACGGCGGCGGAAACATCCACTGCATCACCCAGCAGCAGCCCAGGGGCTGAGATCCGTCCGGCTGCCCCGTGCGCGCGGGGCAGCCGGTTCAAAATAAGAAAAGAGGGAGAAATACCATGGAAAACGGTAAAAAGGTAAGTCTTGTCGGTACGGTACTGTTCACCGTATGCAGCATTCTCGTGCTCGACTCGTTCGTCGCTCCGGCTATCATCGGCGTTTCCTCCATCACGGTATGGATCATCTCCGCGATCGTTTTCTTCATTCCCTACGGGCTTCTGTCCGCCGAGCTCGGCAGCACCTACCCGGATGACGGCGGCATCGTCAGTTGGGTGGGGCGGGCCTTCGGCGAGTTTCCCAGCGTTCTCGTCGGCTGGATGTACTGGGTCAATGTGGCGTTCTGGATGCCCGCCGTTTTCACCGCGTTCTCCGGTTGGCTGAGTCTCGCTCTGTTCCCCGAAATGAGCATCGTGCTGCAGGCGATCATCGCTGTTGCAATGTGCTGGGTCATCGTTTACATCGGCGTAAAGGGCATTGAGCTCTCCGTGCTCGTTTCCAACATCATGGCTGCCGTCAAGATGGGGATTCTTGTGATCTTTGGCTTCATGGGCATTGCTTACGGCGTGAAGAACGGCTTTGCCAACGATTTCTCCATTGCCAACTGGGTGCCTACCATGGATAACACGGTCACCTATATCGGCGCGATCGTTTACAACCTTCTCGGCTTTGAGCTGATCGGTTCCATCGGCTCCAAGATCGAAAATCCCAAGAAAACCGTTCCCAAGATGACCATCATCGCCGGCGCGGCCATTACGTTCCTTTACTGCTTCGGCACGTTCGGCGTTCTCGCTGCGATCAACGCCGCCAATGTCGACGAAGTCGACGGCTTCGTCTACGCTCTGCAGGAACTCTGCTCCGTGTTTGGCTCCGCACAGATGCCCGTGTTCTACGTTCTCATCGTTCTTGCTATTTCCACACTGGTCGCCAACATGATCACCTGGTGTCTCGGCGCGAACGAGTCCTTCCAGGCCGCGGAGCTTGACAAGCGCTCCAGGTTCCTCGCGCACCGCAATAAGAAGCACGGCACGTCCGACAATCTCTACTATCTCATGGGCGTCATTTCCTCCGCCCTTATCATTCTCAACTATGCGCTCAGCGGCAACGCGAACGACGTTTTCTGGACGCTCTTCTCCTTCTCGTCGATCGTGTTCATGCTGAACTATCTCTTCATGTTCCCTGCCGCCATCAAGCTGAAGTTCACCGATGATACGCCCCGTCAGTACGCTGTTCCGGGAGGAAAGGCCGGCATGGTCATTTGCGGTGTTATCTGCTTCCTCTGCGTGGCGCTTGCGTGCTACTTCCTCATCGACTTTGATGTGACCGGCTACGCCTTCTGGATGCAGCTTGTCGGCGTGCTGCTCACCGTCGCTGTCGGCTACTGGCTCTACCGCGTCGGAAAGAAAAAGATCTAAGGACAAAGCCGGCGCCTTTCGCCGCCGGGGAGATTTCGCATGAAAACCAGAAAGATCGCCACGGCAGTGCTTTGCGTGCTTTCCGTGGCCGCCATTTGTTGCTTCCGGATAATATCGGGGTCTCTGACCGGCGCCGTTACCGCGGCGGAGCTGGGGAGCGCGCTCGGCGCGCTCTCCCTGCTCCCGGCGGTTCTCTCTGTCGCCCTGGCGTTTCTGCTCGGCGACGTCATCGTCTCGCTGCTCATCGGTCTGTCTGTCGGAGAGCTTATGCTTCTTCTTTTAACCGGAGAAAAGCCCGCGGCGCAGCTTATGCAGATCGTTCCGGGCATTATCGACGAGCTGGTCGGCGTCGCTTCCGAGGCGGACAACGCGAAGGTCATGATCCTGTGCGTTCTCGTCGGCGGACTGGTTGGCGTGCTTATGAAAACCGGCGGCTTTGAGGCGGCGGCAAGGCGGATCACAAAAAAAGTGAAAACGCCTCGCGGCGCCAATCTTCTTGGGCAGCTCTTCTGCGTGCTGTTTTTCTTCGACGACTATGCTAACGCCCTGATTACCGGCCCCGTGCTCCGCCCGATCGCGGATAAAGTCGGGCTTTCCCGGGTACGCCTCGCATACATCGTCGATTCGACCGCCGCGCCCGTAGCGGGGATCGCCGTGGTGTCCAGCTGGGTCGCCGTGGAAATAGCGGTCATTGCCAGCGGTCTTGAGACCGCCGGCATTGCGGACTCGGCTTTTCAGGTTTTCCTTCGTGCCGTCCCCTATTGTTTCTACTGCATTTTCGCTCTTGTGTTCATGTTCCTCACCAGCATCACCGGCAGGGAGTTTGGTCCCATGCTTAAAGCGGAGCGCCGCGCCAGAGCCGCGCAAAGCGGCGCAAGCCCGGAAAGGTCTGAGTCCTATGCCGCGGACACCGGCGCAGAAAAAGAGCCGGTGGCGATCTGGGTCGCGTTCGGCAGCATCGCTCTGCTCGTGCTGTATCTTGTTGCTTCGCTTCTCGCAAACCGCGGCGACACGATCACGTTGCTGCTGCGCTCGGCGTTTCTCAGCGGCATTGCCGCCATGGCCGCGTCCGGGGCAACGCGGATACTGCCCGCAGGAGAAGGCATCAAAGCGTGGCTCGACGGTGTGCGGAACATTGTTCCGACCATTATTGTGCTGCTGCTTGCCTGGTCGCTTGCCGCGCTCGTCGAGAAGCTCGGCACCGTGTATTTCGTCGTGGAGCTTATCGCATCAAGAGCCGCGTGGCAGCTTGTTCCGGCCATCATCTTCGTGTGCTGCTGCGTCGTATCTTTCGCCGCGGGAAGCTACGGCTGTATGTTTATGGTCATGCCGATGGCGATTCCCATCGCCTGCGCCGTCATGGAAAACGCCCCCGGCATCGGCAGCCACTTTCTGCCGGTCTGCGTGGCCTGCGTCCTGTCCGGCGGCATATTCGGCGACCATTGCTCCCCCATGACCGACTGCACGATCCTCGCCGCGCTCGGCAGCGGCTGCGACGTAATGGATCATGCCGTCACGCAGATGCCGTATGCCTTCACCGTCGCGCTGGTCAGCATTCTCTGCATCATTCCCGCAACTCTCGGCTTCAGCGCCGTATATACGATCGCGCTGGGGATACTGCTCCTGTCGGCCATCATTCTGCTATTCGGAAAACATCCATGAAAGGACCGCAACAATGAAAAAGGATTTTCTCACCGTAAACGATTTTACCAAAGAAGAGCTGATGGACATCATCCGTCTGTCCGTAGCCATCAAAAAGTCCATCAGCTCCGGCTACAATCCGCCGCTCATGAAGGGCATGACGCTCGGCATGATCTTTCAGCAGTCCTCCACCCGCACCCGCTGCTCGTTTGAGACCGCTATGGAGCAGCTCGGCGGCCACGCGCAGTATCTCGGGCCGGGCATGATCCAGCTCGGCGGCCACGAGACGATCGAGGACACCGGCCGGGTTCTCTCCGGTCTGATGGATATCGTCATGGCTCGCGTCATTGAGCACAAGACGGTCGTCAGTCTGGCGGACGCCTGCACGATCCCGGTCATCAATGCCATGTCCGACTACACGCACCCCACCCAGGCAATTGCCGACGTGATCACCATGATGGAGCATCTGCCCGCCGGCAAGAGGTTCGAGGACTGCAAAATCGTCTTTACCGGGGACGGCACGCAGGTCTGCGCTTCTCTCGGCTTCATTTGCAGCAAGCTCGGCGCGCACTTCGTCCATTACGGTCCCAAGTCTGCCCAGCTCAACGAAGATCACAAGAAGATTCTCGAAGAGAACTGCAGGCTCTCCGGCGGCACGTGGGAGGTCACCGACGATCGCAGCGCCGTCAAAGGCGCAGACTTCATCTATACCGACGTCTGGTACGGCCTTTACGAGAACGAAATGCCGAAGGATGAACGCGTGAAGCTCTTCGGAGACTATCAGGTCAACCGCGACATGATGCAGCTCGGCAATCTCGGCTGCAAGTTCCTGCATTGTCTCCCCTGCACCCGCGGCGAGGACGTCACCGACGAGGTCGCCGACTCCGCCGCTTCCCTCTGCTGGGAGGAAGCATGGAACCGTCTTACCGCCATGCGCGGTCTTCTCGTGTACTTCACGCGGGAAAAGAAACAGTTCTCCGAGATCGCCAGGGCCGCGGCAAAGGCGGAGCTTGAATCCGTGCTCGACAGCATGGGTATTGCCCACTGAGCGCCATAGCAAGAATCGTGATCGCGCCGGGCGGAAACGCCTCCGGGTGTCTTGCGGGGATCGCTGATGCGGAGTATCTCTGCATCCTCACCGCTGATCCTTTGAAAAGGCCGCGTTTGCCCTCTCCGGCGGGTCGGGAACAATCGCGAATCCATGATCGTTCGGCACTGCGCCCGGTATACCGCGAAAAAAGCGATATACCGGGTGTTGCCGTATCCTTGCGGGATAACCCCGCAAGGAATATTTCTCCGCGCCTGCAGCTTTTCGGTGAATGGGTTTGGCTTTTTTGAAAAATCCTGCGCAATTCTTACAAAAGGATTGCTATCTTCCGACGGACTGACTAAAATAGACAGGAAAAACACAAAGGAAGTATTGGCCATGGATCCGGAAAAAATGAGTATTCTGCGCGCCTTCCGGCTGGA
>SFIL01000040.1 GCA_004556205.1 Clostridiales bacterium
AGACCCGCTGTCCGCCGCCGCTGATTTGTTCAGCGGTTCCTTAGATTGCCACGTCGCTGCGCTCCTCGCAATGACACGTCGGGGACTTTTTCAACACGCCGACAGCCGCAGAGCAGCTGTACACGGCGTTACGGATTGAGCAAAGGAGACAGAGATATGCAGAGCGTCATGCTGACAACCGAAGAAACACGCAAGCTGCTTTCGTGCAGCTGCCCTGACGCGGTGGCGCTCTACCTCTACCGCAAGTCGAAGCAGCCGCTCGAGACGGCGCTGGACGCTTTGCATTTCACCGTGCCGCAGATGGTCGCGGCAACGGACTGCCTGCGGCAGCTCGGCCTGTGGGAGCCGGCGGTCAAGCCTGCGCTCCAGCCCGAGAAGCCTAGCTACACCGAAACCGACCTGCGGGAAGCGATGAAGGACAACCGCGCCGAATTTTCAAAGCTGGTCGGCGAAGCACAGCGCAGGCTCGGGCGCACGCTCTCAACCGAGGAGCTGAAAACGCTGCTCTCCTTCACGGACTATCTCCGCTTACCGTCCGAGGTCGTTGGACTGCTGTTGAATTACTGTATTGAGCGAAACCGCCGTAAGGGTATCCGCGCCCCGTCGATGCGGACGATTGAAAAGGAAGCCTACCACTGGGCGGATGAGGGTATTGACACCATCGAAGCTGCCTGTTTCTATGTCGAGGCGCAGCGCCGTCTGTTTTCACGGGTGCAGCAGCTCCGTCTGATGCTGCAGCTCGACACCCGCAAGCTGACCGCCGAGGAGGAGCGCTACCTGACCTCATGGATCTCGATGGGCTTCACCGATGAGGCGATCAACCTCGCCTATGAGCGCACCTGCAACCAAACAGGCGCGTTCAAGTGGGCGTACATGAATTCAATTCTCAAAAGCTGGCATGAAAAGCAGCTCCACACGCCGCAGGAGATTGCGGAAGGCGACACCGCTCCTTCACAGCGCCGCGGCAGCTATCAGAAGTCCGGCGGCAAACTCTCGCCGCTGGCAAAGAAGGCGGTGCAGCGTGCGCTGGCTGAGGACAAGGAGGGATAAGGCATGGCATACAGCGAGGAGATTCTGCGCCGCGCGCGGGAACGGCTGGAGCAGGCTCGCCGCGCACGGGAGCGCGAAAATGAGGCGCACCGCCTTGCCGCTTATGAGCGCTATCCCCGTCTTGCCGAGATCGACCGCGAGCTGCGACATACGATGACACAGCTCATGGCAACTGCCCTGCGCACGGGTGAAGACCCCGCCGAGGCGGTCGCGCGGATCAGGGACAAAAACCTTGCCCTGCAGCAGGAGCGAGACTGGATTCTGGAAGCAGGCGATTTTGAGGAGGGTTGGCTCGACGAAAGCCCGATCTGCGAGAAATGCGGCGGCAGCGGCTATGTCGGCGCACAAATGTGCTCCTGTCTGCACGAGCTTTGCCGTCAGGAGCAGAAGCTTGCGCTGACGAGTCTGCTCGGTTCGGGTAAGGAAACCTTTGACTCCTTCCGTCTTGACGTCTATCCCGACGCCTTCGACCCCGAGTTGGGTACGTCGCCGCGCCGTCTGATGCAGTCCAATCTCCGCCTGTGCAAAAAATATGCGCAGAGCTTTACGCCCGCCGCAGGCAATCTTCTGTTTTCGGGCGGAACAGGACTGGGAAAGACCTTTCTGTCCGCCTGCATTGCCCGTCAGGTCACCGACCGCGGCTACAGCGTCGTCTATGACACCGCTATCCGCCTGTTTTCGGACTTTGAAGCGGAAAAATTCGGCGCGGACAACGAGGAAAACCGCGGCAGAACGCGGAAATATTCGGAATGTGATCTTTTAATCATCGACGACCTCGGTACGGAAATGACGACGCAGTTCACCGTTTCCGTACTTTACACCGTCATTAACACCCGCATGATGGAAAACCGCGCCACGATCATCTCGACCAACCTTGCTGACAGCGAGTTGGAGCGGCGCTATAATCCGCAGATCGCCTCCCGCATCATCGGCACCTACCGCCTGATCCAGTTTGCGGGCGACGACATCCGCAGACAATAGGAGGAGTTTATGAAGGTATTGCTGCTGAACGGCAGTCCGCACGAACACGGCTGCACCTATACCGCCCTGCACGAAGCGGAAACCGCACTTCGTAAGCATGGCATCGAAACGGAAATCTTCCACATTGGCACAAGGCCCGTCGCCGGTTGCATCGCCTGCGGGAAGTGTAAAAGCGGTGCGCCTTGCATTTTTGACGACGGCGTCAATGCGCTTGCCGCGCGCTTAGACGAGTTTGACGCTTTTATCGTCGGCGCACCCGTCTATTACGCAGGACCGAGCGGGCAGTCCACGGCTTTCCTCGACCGTCTGTTTTACAGCGCGTCGAAAAAGCTCAGAGGGAAGCCCGCTGCGGCGGTCGTCTCGTGCCGCAGAGGCGGTGCTTCCGCCGCCTTTGACCGACTGAACAAATACTTTTCGATCAACTCCATGCCCATCGTAACCTCGCAGTATTGGAATCAGGTGCACGGCAACACCCCCGAGGACGTTCTGCAGGATGCGGAGGGATTGCAGACTATGCGCACCCTTGCAGAAAACATGGCTTGGCTGCTCAAGTGCATTGAAGCAGGCAAGGCGGCGGGCGTTCCCGCGCCGAGCTACGAGGCACCGACCAAAACAAATTTTATCCGCTGAAGCGTCCATGCACGAAGGAGACCGAGATGAAAATTCAAGAGTCTGCGGAGAACTATCTGGAGACAATTCTGATTCTGAACCGTCGGACCGGAGCCGTCCGCTCCATTGACATTGCAAACGAGTTGGATTATTCCAAGCCGAGCGTCAGCATTGCCATGCGCAATCTGCGCGAAAACGGCTATATTCAGGTTGACGCGGGCGGCATGATCACGCTGCTGCCGAAAGGAGAGGAAATTGCCGAGCGCATCTATGAGCGGCACACCTTGCTCTCCGGCTGGCTGACCGCCCTCGGCGTCAAGCCCGAGGTTGCCGTGGAGGACGCCTGCCGCATTGAGCACGTCATCAGCGCCGAAAGCTTCGAGGCAATTAAGGCACACGTCGCCGAACGGAAGAACGTATAGAAAATCGACAAGGCATGCAAAAACGCCATCCTCTGCGGATGGCGTTTCAGACTGTCAAAAAACTATAGTTTTGTCATTGCGAGACCCCGCAGGGGTCGTGGCAATCTTGCGGATTTGTTTCGTTCTTTACATCATTTCCGGCGAATTCGACACGCTGAAACGCCATCCTCTGCGGATGGCGTTTTTGCAGTATATGGATTCTGTCCGTCCGCTCGCAAGGGCAGCGAAGCGTTTTGGATGCATTCGTTATTTCGGCTGACAGCCCAAGCTGCGCGCCCTTGCGCGCAGGGAGAGCAGATCGGTAAACGTCTCCGGGCGTTTGGACACGTCACGCAGGAGCGCGGAGGGATGATAGATCGCGGTATACTCCACACCGTCCTTGGAAAACCACTGCCCGTGCTCCCGTGTAATGCGGAAGTCCTCCTTGATCAGGCGCATTGCAGCGATTCTCCCAAGGCAGACAATGATTTTCGGTTTCAGGATCGCAAGCTGCTCGTTTAGGAAGCCGATGCAGGCATCCTGCTCGTCGGGCATCGGGTCGCGGTTCTGCGGCGGGCGGCATTTGACAATGTTGGCAATATAGCAGTTGTGCCGACCGAGGTCGATGATCGAGAGCATTTCATCCAGGAGCTTGCCCGCCGCGCCGACGAACGGTTCGCCCTGCAAATCCTCCTGCTGTCCCGGGCCTTCGCCGACAAACACGATGTCCGACGGAACAACGCCCACGCCGAAAACGACCTTCGTCCGCGTGGAGGCAAGGCGGCAATTCTGACATTGCAGGCAGCGGCTTTGCAGCGCTTCCATCTCATGCATCGGTTTCCCTCCTCTGCGCCGCGCGCCGTCTGCGCCGTTCGGCACGTTTTTTCGCCTTTCGGACATTGACCGCGCGCAGAATCAGCAGGACGCACAGCAGGACAAGCAGCACTGCCGGCAGCACGATCAAATACCAGTATTTCATCACACCGCCGCTTTCCCCGCCCGTTTGTGTCTGCGTCTCAGACGCAGACGGTGTTTCCGTCAGCAGTCCCTTGCGCTCCACAGCGGTCAGTGTGACCAGCTCCGCCGTCGCAAGCGGTATATTCTGATACATCGCCGTCACCGTGCCGACGCGCTGTCCCGCCTCCAAGGGCGCATCCAGCGTCTGCGTGCTGTCATAGGCAAGGCTCATCGTAATATCCTCCGCCTTGCAGCTCTTCGGAAGCACCACGGTCGCGTTTGCATTCGCGTGGACAACGACGTTCGCACGTCCCTGCGCATTTGTGACGGCGGGCTGACCGAGCATCTGCGTGTCGGAAAGCACCTGCACATAATCGTAATTCTCGAAGCCGTATTCCATCAGGCGCTTCGTCTCGACAAAGCGCATATCCAGCTCGCCGCCGTCCTCCTCGATCAGCGTTTCACAGCCGCAGACCACGCTTAGGTAGGTCAGATTGCCGTCTGTCGCGGTGGCGGCAAGGCAGCCGCCCGCAGGTGTGGTAAAGCCCGTCTTGATGCCGCTCGCCTTGGAATAGTAGTACTTCGTGACGATCTGTGCGCTCGTCAGATAATTCGTTGTATGCAGGCTGCGGGCGTCGGACAGATTCGTGGCAGGAACGGTATGCGCCGTCGTGGTCGCATATTCGCGGAAATCGCTGTTGTTCCACGCCCAGCGGCTTAAAACTGCAAGGTCACGCACGGTGGTATAGTGATTCTCGTCGTGCAGACCGTGCGTATTGGCAAAATGCGTGCCGGTCATGCCGAGCTCCTGCGCCTTTCGGTTCATCAGCTCGACAAAGCTCGCCGTATCGCCGGAGATGTACTCCGCAATCACGTTGCAGGCCTCGTTTGCGGACGAAATCATAATACAGTACAGCAGCTCACGCAGGCTGAGCTGCTCGCCCACCTGTAAATTCGCGGTGCTGCCGTATTCGCTGAGATTCTCCAGCGCGGTAGACGAGACGGTCAGAATATCATCGGGGTTGCCGTATTCCAACGCCAACATACAGGTCATCATTTTCGTCAGGCTCGCAGGATACAGTCTTTGGTCAAGCTCATAGCCGTAGATGATCGTACCCGTGCTCAGCTCCACCAGTATCGCCGCCTTCGCCCGCACCTGATAATCCGTCGGGAAGTTATATTCGATCAGCGGTTCGAGCGGCTCAAACCCCGCCTTCGGCTCGGTCGAAATCGGCGGCTCAGCCGAAACCGATGGTTCTGTCTCGGAGGAAGACATACTCTCGGAAGCGGAAGCATCCTCCGGCAAAGGAGCGCTCGCCTCTGTCGCGGCGCAGGGCAGAAGCATCTGCGTCAAAAGCAGGAGCAGAAGCAGCACGGACAAAAATCGTTGTTTTTTCATAAGAATCCCCCAAAAAGGCGCGGATAAGGATTGCCGTATCGCGCCGCTTTGTGATATAATAATCAATATCGTACCAATATTATAACAAAAAACCCGATTATGTCAACGGACTTACGGGGGAAAACGGAATGAAACACTCGAAAATATATCTTCTGCTGCTCATACCGACGGCAGCGTTTCTGCTTTTTGCCGCAGGCTTCTGCATCGGGAGAAATCAACCGTCGGACGAGCTGCGCGTCGTCACCGCACGCACGCCTGCTTCGCAGGAGACGACTGCCGAGAACGAAACTGCGCCGTCCGGGGAGATATCTGCCTCCGACACACGGATAAATCTGAACACGGCGACGGCAGAGGAGCTTATGACCCTGCCCGGTATCGGTGAGGTCTTCGCAGAACGCATTGTTGCGTACCGCGAGATACACGGGCGCTTTACCTCGCTCGACGAGCTGGCAGAGATTGAAGGGCTGGGCGAAAAACGCATTGACGCCATCCGCGATTATCTTACTTTGGAGGACAGCAATGAAAATACTGGTCGTTGACGACGAGGAGGTTCTCGTCAAGGGCATCCGCTTTAATCTGCAAAACGACGGCTATCAGGTCGTCACAGGCGCAAACGGGCGCGAGGCAATCGAGCTTGCGCACGATCCAGAGGTGCGTCTGATTGTGTTGGACGTCATGATGCCGGAAATCGACGGGCTGGAGGCGTGCCGCCGCATCCGCGAATTCTCCGACGTGCCGATTATCATGCTCACCGCCCGCACGCAGGACATGGACAAGCTGCTCGGCTTTGAGCACGGCGCGGACGATTATCTCACGAAGCCGTTTAACATTTTAGAGCTGAAGGCGCGTATCCGCGCTCTCCTGCGCCGCAGCGGCGGCTATGAGCAGCAGAAAAGCCGCATCACTGTCGGCGCGCTTACGGTTGATACACAGGAACGCAACGTCTATAAGAACGGTGTGCCCGCAGAACTGACCGCGCGCGAATTTGACGTCGTAGAGCTGCTCATCCGCAACCCGAACCGCGTCTATTCCCGCGAAAACCTGCTCGATCTGATTTGGGGCTACGAATACCGCAGCGATATTCGCACGGTGGACGTCCATATCCGCCGCATCCGCGAGAAGCTCGAGACTGTTCCCGCCGAGCCGGAGTATTTTATGACTAAGTGGGGAGTTGGGTACTATTTCAAAGCGTAAACGAAGACTGTCGCTGTTGCCGAGCAGCTCTCAGCTCCGCTTTGCAATGGCATACATTCTCATCACCGCCGTCGTTCTCTTTTTTCTGAATATCTATACCTCCTCGACCCTGCGCAGCATGATCTTCGGTGCGCAGAAGCAGTCGCTTGAGGACAGAGCGCAGCTTATGATGACTGCGCTTTTGCAGCTTGATGAGCTTTCCGCCTCCAAAGCCGAGAGCGCGATCAACTCTCTTGACGATCTTTCGACTACCCGCACGGTTGTCACCGACGCGGGCGGCATGGCGCTGTACGACTCCCTTGTCACGGGCAATGCTGAGGGCAAGCTTCTGCTCTTTCCCGAGATCGTCACGGCGCTCGAGGGCAAGGACATCTTTTACAGCCGCTACGCGGACGGTGCAATCGAAAGCCGTGCCGCCGTCCCTCTTGTCAAGAACGGAGAAACGCTCGGCGCGGTCTATCTGATGCAGTATGACACCGATCAGGGCGCATTGATTGCCATGCTGCAAACGAACGTTCTCCGTCTGTCCGCAGCATTGGAGGTCGGCGTCATTCTCATCTCACTGGCGTTCTCAACCGCTTTTTCCCACCGTCTGCGCCGCATCCTGCATTCCGTGCGCGCAATGCGCGACGGAGATTACAGCAACAAGCTGAAGCTGCGCGGCAGCGACGAGCTGACACAGCTCGGCAGAGAATTCAACGATCTTGCCGAACGCTTGGAGGCGTCGGAGCAGCGCCGCCGACAATTCGTCTCCGACGCGTCGCATGAGCTGAAAACGCCGCTTGCCTCTATCAAGCTGCTTTCCGATTCCATTTTACAAAACGAAATGGACATGGCGACACAGCATGAATTCATCGGGGATATCGGCAGAGAGGCGGATCGCTTGGGCAGGCTCACGCAGAAGCTCCTGACACTGACAAAGCTCGACAGCGCCGTGGAGGACGAGCGCGAAATGCTCGATGCCGCTGCGACGGTACGCAAGGTCATGCGGATGCTGAAGCCGCTTGCAGATCTGCGCGGCATCCGTTTGGAAAGTGAGCTTGCCGACGGCTGCTCTATCATCACGGTCGAGGACGACCTTTACCAGATTATCTTTAATCTGATTGAAAATGCGATCAAGTACAACTGCGAGAACGGCTGGGTCGGTATTACGCTCCGCCGCGACGGTGACGAGGTCGTGCTGACGGTCGCGGACAACGGGGTCGGCATTCCCGAGGAATCCATTTCCCACATTTTCGAGCGCTTTTACCGCGTTGACAAAGCACGTTCCCGTGCCGCAGGCGGCGCGGGTTTAGGGCTTTCCATCGTGCACGATATGGTCGTGCGCAACTACGGCACCATTGACGCTGCCGCGCGGGAAGGCGGCGGTACTGTGTTTACCGTGCGCTTTCCGCTGTTTGCAGCAGAGGAGGACAACGCATGAAAAAGCAAATCATCTGCCTGCTGCTTGCTCTTCTGCTGTTTCTGAGTGCCTGCCAAAATTCCACGCCGCAGGAAACAGAGGGCGACTTCCTCTTTTACTATCCTGCGCAGGATATCTCCTATCAGGGAGACGGTGCCGTCTGCTCGCAGAGTGCGGGCTTTGACGCCGCCGCAGTTGAAACGGAAGAGCTGCTTTTGCGCTATTTTGCCTCCATACCGCCCGAAAACGGTGTCCCTCCCCTGCCTGAGCAGTGGAATCTGCGTTCGGCAGTCTTGGAAAACGCAACTGCGGTCGTGATCTTGCAAGGTAGTCCAGCAAGCGCTCTCGAGCGTTCCGTCAGCGCCACCTGCATCGCCATGACGCTCTTGCAGTTAGACGCCGTGCAGCGTGTCAGCATCACCGTTCCCGGCGAGAGCGAGCCGCTGCTTCTTTCGGAAAACGACTTTTTTCTCTACGACACGGGTATGCTCCCGCAGGAGGAAATGCTTACGCTCTACTTCCCCGATGCCCAACGGCGCTATCTCGTCCGCGAGACGCTGAGCGTCGAGGCGATGAGCAGTGCGGAAAAGCCCGCCTATATCGTCTCGCAGCTTCTTGCGGGGCGCGAACGCGGACAGCTCACCTCCTGTATCCCCGAGGGAACCGAGTTGCTGGACATCAGCGTGGAAAACGGCATATGCACCGTTGATCTCTCCTCGGAATTTCAGTCCGAGCTGGAAAACAGTTTTGCCGCCGAGCGCATGGCGGTCTACTCCATCGTCAATTCTCTCACTGAGCTTCCCGAGATCAGCACCGTTGATCTTTGGGTCGCGGGAGCACCGATTGAGAAGCTGTACCGCATGGAACTGTTAAGCGGTATTTCCCGCGATGAGAATCTGATCTCGCTCCCTGCAAGCAAGGATCTGCTCGATGTCACCCTCTATCCCACCTGCGGCGACGACGGGCTTTTGGTCGCCGTGCCGCAGCTCTTGGCGCTTGACGGCGAGCATTCCACAGCAGAGCTTCTGATGCAGGCGCTCATCGCATTTGATGGCACGAACGGTCTGCAAAGCTGCCTCCCCGCAGGTACAAAGCTCCTATCTCTGCGCCTTGAGGGCGGCAACTGCGTTGTCGATCTGACCCGCGAATTTTTGGACGGTTGCGCCAATGCCGAGGAGGAGACGCTTGCCGTTCGCTCCATCGTTGCGACAATGTGCGGTTTACCGGAGATCAATACCGTTGAGATACTGGTTGAAGGCATCGAGCCAACCTTCCGCGACGAGACGCTGCGCACGATCCACCGAACCGCCGCGCACTGGTTCGCGGATTGATGCTCCCGCGTATGCCGCATAGCAAACCCCTCTGCAAGCCAAGTAAGCCTTGCAGAGGGGTACTTCCTGTTATCGGCAAAACTCTACGGTGATAATCAGCTTACCGTCTTCAAAATCTGCCGTAATCGCACCGTTCATACGCTCCGTCAGAAGCTTTGCATTTTCTACCCTGCCGCCACAACCGCAGGAAATGCAGTTTCGGCTTTCTGCCTGTGCCCGCAAAAAGTCCGAATCATGAAGCGCTTTCGACAAACGGCGCACGCATTATCGCGTATACTGAACCCACATGGGGCATTCCGTGTGGGTTTGCTTTTTGTACAAGAGGGAGGAGAATACCATGAATTTAACAAGCTATGTGCAGGATCGGCAGCTCACCGTCGCGCTGACGGGCGAAATCGACCATCACTGCGCACGCGAGATCATGCAGACGATTTCGGAAAAGATTGACCTGTATATGCCGCTACGCTGTATCCTCGATTTTCAGGACGTGCGTTTTATGGACTCGAGCGGCATTGCCGTCGTGCTGCATACCCTGCGTCGGATGAACACCTTGCAGGGAAAGCTGCTTTTGCAGAACATTCCCGCGCAGCCGTATAAGGTGCTTCGCGCCGCGGGGATTGAAAAAATTACGGAGATTAAGGAGGAATGTACAAAATGAGGGGCGAAAACTACATGAGCTTGGAATTTCCGAGCAAATCATCCAACGAGGCGTTTGCGCGCGCGGCAGTCGCCTGCTTTGCCGCCCAGCTCGACCCAACGCTGGATGAGCTGGGCGACATCAAAACCGCTGTCTCCGAGGCGGTGACAAATTGCATCGTCCACGCTTATCCCGACACCATAGGTCCGATCATTCTGAAGGCGCGAATTCTCGGGGACAATGTATTGGATATCGTCGTCAAGGATCGCGGCTGCGGCATTGAGGATGTTGAGCAGGCGCGCAAACCGATGTTCACAACGGGCGGTGAGGAGCGCTCGGGCATGGGCATCACCATCATGGAGAGTTTTATGACGGAGTTCCGCCTGACCTCCGCAAAGGACAAGGGCACAACCGTACATATGAAACGTAAAATCATCCGCCGCGGAGGAAAAAAGTGATCACGGAGCAAGGTGCGCTGCTCGAACGGGCAAAGCAGGGCGACCGAGAGGCAAGCGAGGCGCTTGTCGTCGGCAACACAGGGCTGATTTGGTCGATCGCACGGCGCTATTTCGGGCGCGGTGTCGATCCGGACGACCTGTACCAACTCGGCTGCCTCGGCTTTCTCAAAGCAGTCGAGGGCTTTGACCCGCAGTACGGTACGCAGTTTTCGACCTACGCCGTGCCGAAAATCGCGGGGGAGATTCGCCGCTTCCTGCGCGACGACGGTACAGTCAAGGTCAGCCGCAGCCTAAAGGAGCGCTCCGCGCAGATCAAGGCTGCGCGGGCAAGGCTGACGGGCGAGCTGGGACGTGAGCCGACGCTCATGGAGCTGAGCGCAGAAACCGGCTTGCAGCCCGAGGAGATCGCATCGGCGGAGACTGCGACAGGCGCAACGGAATCCATCCAGCGGCAGTGCGGGGAGGACGGCTTCTCGCTGGAGGATGTTTTGACGGACGGAGAAATGGAGGAGCAAATCGTGGAACGGATCGCATTGCGGGAGGCGATCGCGTGCCTGTCGGAGCGGGAGCAAATGGTCATCAAGCTGCGGTTTTTCCACGGCTTGACGCAGGACAAAACCTCGAAGATTCTCGGCGTTTCACAGGTTCAGATCTCACGCATCGAAAAAAAGGCGCTCGCTGCGCTGAAGAATTATATTTAGGGAAACTCTGAACAAATCAGCATCGGCGCTCAGCGGATCTTTTGCCGACCACTCTTGCGGATTTATTCAGTGCTTTCTTTGGGCAAACAGCGGTATGTAGTTTTATCTACATGCCGCTGTTTTTTGAAAATGCAAAGATTTTTCGCTTTTTGGCTTGACAAAACGGCGTAAATACGGTATCATAATATCCGCGAATTACGCAAGCGATTATGCTACTGTGGCTCAGTTGGTAGAGCAGCTGATTCGTAATCAGCAGGTCGCCGGTTCGAGTCCGGCCAGTAGCTCCACAAAAAGCACGCTTCGGCGTGCTTTTTTATTGGAGTCAATTTATAAAAAGAGCTTACCGATCACCGACCGTTTTCTTTCGGAAACGGTCGGTGCGTTATTCTGTTGAGCGATAAAAACCACGTCTCTCCTGAAAACAAACATCTATTGAAAAACGCTTGAAAAGCCATTTACTTTTCTTTATTATATCGCCATAACAGAATCAATGACGGAATTCATCACTCCGTTTCTGATGAATAAAGGAAATATCTTT
>SFIL01000041.1 GCA_004556205.1 Clostridiales bacterium
GGACTTCCTGATGACGAGTATTTCTTCCTCAAGCTGATCGACTCCAGCAGACGCGGTTATGTCAGGAACCCCGTATCACACAAACTTTTTCATTGAGGCGTTTTTTCAAGAATTTTGAGTCGAAAAGTTGCGGTAAACGCTCCGCTGTGCGCCGCCGCCGATTCGTTCCGAGGTTCGCCGCTCTTCCGTTTCCCGCGAGGAACGGCGTTCCTGTGCCGCGTTCCTGCTGCGGCAATAAAAACGCCGCAAGCCCATCCGTAAAACGGGCTTGCGGCGTTTTTCTGCGGTTTCCCGCGCACCTTGCGCTGTAATTCTGATGCTTAATAAAATAGAATTGGTCTCAGCGCAGGATTACTTTTTCAGCAAATCGCGGATCTCTGTGAGGAGCTTCTCCTCGTTGGAAGGCTCGGGGGGTTCTTCGGGCGCTTCCTCCTTATGCTTCTTGCCCAGTTCGCGCAGGCGGTTCATGCCTTTGACCATCATAAAGATGACGAAAGCGAGGATCAGGAAGCTGATGATCGCGGACAGGAAGTCACCGAAGCAAAGATAGTTCTCGACGATCTCGCCCGTTTCGGGGTTGATCTTATCGCCGAAGAGAGACGGCAGGCGGATCTTCCAGCTCGAGAAGTCGATGCTGCCCGTGAAGATCGAGATGATCGGCATAATGATATTGTTGGTGAAGGAGGTGACAAGATCCTTAAACACACCGCCGATAATCACGCCGATTGCCATGTCGAACATATTGCCCTTAACGGCAAATTCCTTGAATTCCCGAATAAATTTGCTGCCCTTACGTTCTTTAGCCATGAATTGTTCTCCTTTCTATATTATTTTCAGATTCACTGAAGCAAGCCGCCGCGGCGCGCAGCGGCACTCCTGCGGATTGCTTCAGAGCTTCCTTATTTTCTCTCGAGGATCTCCAGACCGCCGAGATACTTCCGTAAAACCTCCGGCACGACGACCGAGCCGTCGGCGCGCTGGTTCTGCTCGACCATCGCGGGGAAGATGCGCGAGGTTGCCAAGCCCGAGCCGTTGAGCGTGTGGACGAATTCGGTTTTTCCGGTCGCCTCGCGGCGGAAGCGGATGTTGCCGCGCCGCGCCTGATAATCGCGCGCATTCGACACCGACGAGACTTCTTTATAGCCGTTCATCGAGGGGATTTGGATTTCAATATCATAGGTCCGCGCCATCGACGCAGAGCAGTCGCCTGCGGCGAGCTTGACCGTGCGGAAATGGAAGCCGAGGTCGCGCACAATCGCCTCCGCCTTGCCGACCAGCTCCTCAAACGCCTCGTCGGACTTCTCGGGCAGGGTGTACTGGAACATCTCGACCTTGTTGAACTGATGTCCGCGCACCATGCCGCGTTCGTCGGCGCGGTGCGAGCCTGCCTCACGGCGGAAGCAGGGCGTATAGGCAAAGAGCTTGTGCGGCAGGTCGCTTTCCGAGAGAATTTCGCCGCGATGCAGGGAAGCAAGCGCCGTCTCGGCGGTCGGAAGCATGAAGTGCATCCGATCGTCCGTCGGATTCTCGATCTTATAGACCTCGTCGGCAAACTTCGGGAACTGTCCCGCCGTTTCGCCGCACCGGTACTCGAGCATATGCGGCAAAATGACCATCTCGTAGCCGTCGCGCAGGTGGCAGTCGATGAAGTAGTTGAGCAGCGCCCATTCCAGCCGCGCGCCCATGCCGCGATAGATCCAGAAGCCCGAGCCTGCCAGCCTTGTACCGCGCTCATAGTCGATCAGCCCGAGGTCGGTGCACAGATCGACGTGGTGCTTCGGCTCGAAATCGAACTTGTGCGGCTCTCCGTAGTAGCGCAGCGGTTCATTATTCTCCTTGCCGCCGGCCTTGAGGTCGGGATCGGGGAGGTTGGGGAGGGAGAGCATCAGCGTGCGGTACTCCGCCTCGACCTCGCTCAGCGCCTTGTCGTTTTCGGCAATCTGCGCCTTCAGCTCTGCCATGCGCTTAAAGATCGGCGCGACATCCTCGCCCGCCTTCTTTTTCATCGGGATTTCCTTCGAGACGCGGTTCTGCTCGGCCTTGTCCGTCTCCGTTTCAAGGATCAGTGCGCGGCGCCTGGCGTCCAACTCCAAAATGCGGTCGATCTGTGCGTCGCAATCGACCTCCTTCGCCCGAAGCCCCGCCTTGACCGCCTCGGGATTGTCCTTGATTCGCTTAATGTCCAGCATATTTTTCACCTCAAAATTTACAATTCCTGCAATTTTATATTGCTTTATTCTGTTTTACTTCAGCTTGTCCGCCAGCATATTGTACAGCGCCTCCGTCTCCGGTGAAAGCGCGTCGGCGTAGCCCTCCAGCTCCGCCATATAGCCGTTGAAGGAGACTTTATCACGCACCTGCCATGCGCTCTGTGCCAGCGCCAGCAGCTCCGACGCCTTCGCGCTGCGCACCGCCGCGTCCTTTTCGCCTTGCAGCAGCGCATTTTCCGCCTTCACTGTCTCCAGCTCGTCCTCCATCGCCTCGATGTTCTCACGCGCGCCGCGGCTCGCTGCGTCCATATCATCCTGCATCGCGTGCATCTTCACCAGCAGCGACAGCGCCACCAGCAGAAATGCCACTGCGAACATAATCCCCAGATATTCCAGCATCGCCCGCTTTTTTCGAGGAGAAAGCGTTTCCTCGGTCTGCGGCGTCTTCTGTTCTGTCTCAGTCATTTTTGTCCTCCGTATACTTTAATGTTAAAAGCGCGTCATACAGACGCTGCAGGTCGTCCTCGCCGTAAAATTCCAGCTCAAAGCGGCCCTTTCGCTTGCCGCTGACAATCTTGACCCGTCTGCCGAGCTGCTTGGTCAGCGCCTTTTCGCACTCGCCGACATAATCGACCGTCAGCGCGGACTTCGGCTTCGCAGGCTTTTCCTCGGAAGCCATGCGCTTGCACATCGCCTCCGCCTGCCGCACCGACAGCCGCAGTGCAATAATTTTCTGTGCCGCCGCCTTTTGCAGGCGCTCAGACGGCAGGGACAGCACTGCGCGCGCGTGACCCGCCGAGAGCGTTCCGTTCTCGACCATCTCGCGCACCTCGTCGGGCAGCGCGAGCAGGCGAAGCGCATTTGTCACCGCAGGGCGCGATTTTCCGACGCGGGCAGCCGCCTGCTCCTGCGTCAGACCGTATTCCTCCATCAAAACGCGGTAGCCCTCCGCTTCCTCCATCGGGTTGAGGTCCTGCCGCTGCAGGTTTTCAATGAGCGCAAGCTCCATAACGGTGCGATCGTCCGCCTCGAGTACGACGACGGGCACTTCGTCCAAGCCCGCCATCCGCGCCGCGCGCCAACGCCGCTCGCCCGCAATGATCTGGTAAAAGCCGCCGTCCAGTGCGCGCACCGCAAGCGGCTGCAAAATGCCGTGCTCCGCGATGGAATCGGCAAGCGCCTGCAATTCCTCCTCGTCAAAGCTGCGGCGCGGCTGATTCGGATTCGGCTCGACCTTTTGCAGAGGGAGCTTTGTGATCGTCTCTTGTGCAGGACTCGCGGAAAAGTCGTCAATCAGCGCTCCAAGTCCTCTGCCGAGTCCCCGTTGCTTTGTTGCCATTTCTTACCTCCTATCGGGTCAGCGCACCCTCGCGCCGTAAAATTTCCTCGGCGACGCCGAGATATGCCGCCGCGCCGCGCGAGCTTTTGTCATACGCAATGACGGGTAGTCCGTGGCTCGGCGCCTCGGCAAGCCGCACGTTGCGCGGGATGACAGACGCGAACACCTTCCCGGGGAAGTGGCGGCGCACCTCCTGCGCAACCTGATTGGAGAAGTTTGTCCGCCCGTCATACATTGTCAAAAGCACCCCGAAAATCTCGAGCTTCGGGTTCAGGCGGCGCTTGATGGCGCGCAGGGTTGCCATAAGATCGGACAAGCCCTCGAGCGCGTAATACTCGCACTGCACGGGAATGAGAATGCTGTCCGCCGCACACAGGGCGTTGAGCGTGAGCAGCTCGAGAGACGGCGGGCAGTCAATGAATATGTAGTCATAGGCATAGCGAAGAAGATCGAGCTGTTCCTTCAGACGGTATTCGCGTTTTTCGAGAGAAATCAGCTCAACCGAGGCGCCGGCAAGCGCTGCCGTCGAGGGAATCACGTCGCCGAACTCTGTCTTGACGATGCACTTTTCGGGCATCACGCCGTCAATGACCATCTCGTAAGCGCCGTTTGTGACTTGCCGTTTTTCCACGCCAAGTCCCGAGGTTGCGTTCGCCTGCGGGTCAAAATCGCACAGCAGCACCCGTGCGCCCGCGGCGGCAAGTGCCGCAGTCAGGTTGACGGCGCTCGTAGTCTTGCCGACGCCGCCCTTTTGGTTGACGACCGCGATGATCTTTGCCATAGTGCCGCCTCCTTTTGTTTCTTAATTCAGAGCTTCCCTAATCAGCTGTTTCACATCATAGCACACGCCGCCGTATTTTGCAACCGTTTCCCACAGAGAAATAAAAATTTCCTATGTTTCACGTGAAACATAGGAAATTCGTTTAATACTCTCGGATGACAGCGCGAACCTTTCCTAATATCTGCGCCTCGCGCCCGTCAATCGGGGAATAGGCAGGATTTTCCGGCATCAGCCAGACCTCACCGTTTTTGCGGCTCAGGCGTTTGACCGTTGCCTCATCGCCGAGCAGCGCGACAACGATGTCCCCGTGGTCGGCGGTCTGCTGCGGGCGGACGACAACCTTATCGCCGTCAAAAATCCCCGCCTCGATCATCGAATCGCCGCGAACGCGCAGGGCAAAGCAGTCCTCCTCATCCCATGGCAGATATCCTTCAATATTTTCCACTGCGAGGATGGGCTGCCCCGCCGTGACCACACCGAGAATCGGCACTCCCGAGGGC
This sequence comes from Clostridiales bacterium, assembly GCA_004556205.1. Classification (GTDB taxonomy): domain Bacteria; phylum Bacillota; class Clostridia; order Oscillospirales; family Oscillospiraceae; genus JAZOXB01. Next base: position 4,831 of record SFIL01000041.1, read on the forward strand.
TTGGGCAGGGAAATGGCACGGTTTTTGTAGCTCTCCACGGAAATTTCGCCCAGCCGATCCAACTCAGAGAGATGATAATGCACCGACGCAGTTGATTTCAGACCGACCGCGCGCATAATTTCGCGCACCGTTGGCGGGTAACCGTTCTCGGCGGCAAACGCCTTCAAAAACGCCAGAATTTCTTCACGTTTATTGCTTGTCCGTCCCATCACAGCGCCTCCTTCCTGCATTTATAATAATACTATAGCACATCGTCCGCAAAATTGCAAACATTTGTTTTATAAAATTCCATCAAAATTAAATTCGGGCAAAAGCTCTGTCGTTGCGGAGGAAAATTCCTGCGTAAAGCCGTTTTGCAGCCCGCACAGCTCCATCCACGAGAGTGCGCCGTCGTATTCAGCTTCGGAAATTCGGCGGTTAAGCGGCGGCTTTTGATTGCCCATCGGCGTGTACTGGCTCATGAGCGAAAACAAAACGTCCTTTTTCGGAAATGCCTCTGCAACCCATTCAATCACGCGGAGCGTGTTTTCCAGATGCCCCGGCAAGAGCAAATGGCGAATCAGGACACCGCGCCGCAGAACGCCGTTTTCAATGACCGCGCCGCCCGTCTGACGGTACATTTCCCGAATCGCCGCAGCCGCCGTCTCAAAATAATCCGGTGCGCACGAAAGCTCCGCTGCTAACTTGTTGTCCGCGTACTTCATATCCGGCAGATACACGTCCACCAAGTCCTCCAATTCACGCAATGTCTCGACGCGCTCATAGCCGCCGCAGTTGTACACCACCGGCACGGGCAGCTTCGGCGTGAGGGCGGGGAGAACAGAGGGGAGAAAGTGTGTCGGCGTTACAAGGTCAAGCGTCTGCGCGCCCTGTGCAATCAAGCTCTCAAAAATTTCCCGCAGGCGCTCCGCTGTCACCGCCACGCCGCGACCGTCTGCGGAAATCTCGGCGTTTTGGCAGAAGGAGCAGCGCAGCGTGCAGCCGCTGAAGAACACCGCGCCTGTGCCCCTTTCTGCGGAAATCGGCGGCTCCTCGCCGTGATGGAGCATCGCTCGCCCGAGCAGCGGCTCGGCGGGCATTCGGCAGAAGCCAAGCTGCCCCGCTGCGCGATTGACGCCGCATTGCCGCGGGCAGAGCGTACAGTTTTCATATGTGAGCATAAAATTTCCTCCGATTTCGGATTTACGAATGCCCTTCGTTGTGCTACAATAATAGCAGACAAATCGGCATCTGCCAAGTCTGAAATCAGAGCCGAACAAAAAATGTTTCACGTGAAACAAAGGAAAACGCCATGAAGAAAAACGAACTCTACCGCGCGGAGGTCACGGGCTTCACAAGCGATGGACAGGGCGTGTGCCGCGTAGACGGCTGCGCCGTGTTTGTCCCGAACGCCGCGCCCGACGAGGAATACGAGGTGCGCATCACCCACGTCGGCAAGACTGCCGCACACGGAAAAATTGAAAAAATACTGCGCCGTTCGCCCGACCGCGTAAGCCGCCTGTGTCCATACGCCAAGCAATGCGGCGGCTGCGAATTTTGGCACCTGACCTATGAGGCCGAAACGCGCATTAAAAAGCAGCGCGTCCTCGATGCGCTGAACCGCCTCGGCGGTCAAGCGCTGACCGACCTGCCGATCACGCTCGCTCCGACCTGTGAGGGCTACCGCAACAAGGCGCTTTATCCCGTCGCGGCGGGAAAGGACGGCATCGTCGCCGGCTTTTTCAAGAAAGGGACGCACGAGGTCGTGCCCGTCGAGCGCTGCCTGATCCTGCCCGTGTGCGCCGACCACGCCGTCGCCGCCGTGTCGCAATGGGCAAAGCGCGCGAAGGTCAGTGCCTACGACGAGACGACGCATACGGGACTTCTGCGCCATATTTTTGTACGCAGCGCCGAAGCAACGGGGCAGGTGATGGTCTGCCTTGTCGTGACGAAGGAGGCGCTTCCGCAGACGGCGCTGCTGCTCGACCTCCTGCAAAAAAATGTCGCGGGGCTTGCCTCCGTCGCGATCAACGTCAATCCACGCCGCGGAAACGCCGTCCTCGGGGACACAACGCGCATTCTCTGGGGCGCGGAGGCGATTGAAGATATATTGTGCGGTCTGCGCTTCCGTATTTCGCCGCGCTCCTTCTATCAGGTCAACCGGACGCAGGCGGAGGTGCTGTACGAAAAAGCGCTCAACGCTGCCGACCTGCACGGCACGGAGACGGTACTCGACCTCTACTGCGGCACGGGGACGATCACGCTCTGTCTTGCGAAGCGGGCAAAGCGCGTCATCGGCGTCGAGGTCGTGGACGCGGCAATCCGCGACGCGGAGGAAAACGCCCGCCGCAACGGTATCACAAACGCCCGCTTTTTCTGCGCCGACGCAGGCGAGGCGGCAAAAAAGCTTGCGCAGGAGCTGACTCTGCCGGACGTGATCGTCGTCGATCCGCCGCGCAAGGGCTTGTCCGCCGACGTGATCGCCGCAATTACGGAGATGGCGCCCAAGCGCGTGGTCTACGTCTCCTGCGACCCCGCCACCCTTGCGCGGGATGTCCGTCTGCTTGAAGCCGAGGGCTACCGGTTAAAAACCGCCGAGGCCGTCGATCTCTTCCCGCGCTGCGCCCATGTTGAGACGGTTGTACTGCTTTCCCACAAAAAGCCAGACGGACATATCAACGTAAAAGTTGAGTTTGGCGAGGGTGAGGGAAAAGTTCCGCTTGATAATATTGCTAAAAGAGCGGAAAGCTACAAGCCCAAAGAGCGAGTGACCTACAAAATGATAAAGGAGTACATAGAAGCTAAATACGGCTTCAAAGTACATACCGCATACATCGCAGAGGTAAAGAGAAATTTAGGATTACCGATGTACGATGCTCCTAATGCGGTAGAGGAATTGAAACAGCCGAGGAAGCATCCGACAGCAGAGAAAGTGGAAGCCATAAAGGATGCGTTGAAGCATTTTGAAATAATCTAAATATAAATATCGGATACCATTTTATAGCCGTTTGTTCAGGTTTTGAGTAGGCGGCTATTTGGCTATCTGGATTTTTAGAACTATCGAAAAAGAAGAAAAGATTGTATAATATATGTGGAGCAAGTGAAAATGTGTAAAAAAGCTATCTTTATATTATAGAGGAGAATGTAGAGTAAATATGGGATTTTCAAAAAATGATTTTGAAAAAGTAGATTTGTGGATTAAAAAAATAACAGAACAGACTGTTGAGCAAATAGAAATAGATTCAGAATTACCTCCAACAATAGAGCAATTAGAAGATAATAATAGAACCTACTCCATCATGGCAGCCATACTATTTATTGATATTCGTAAGTCAACATACTTAACGGAAAATAGCCAAGCAAAAAGTATGGTTAAAATATATCGCTCATTTATGAGAATGGCAGTTGATTGTGTTAGAAAAAATGGAGGAGTTACAAGACAATTTCTGGGTGACAGAATTATGGGTGTATTTATTGACTCTGCTGATGAAAACGGGAATATCGTGGACAGTGCAGCAGATAAAGCAATTAATGCGGCAAGAAGTTTACAGACTGTGATTGATTATAGCTTGAATAAATATTTGAAAACTAATGTTAATGGGAAAGTTATTGAATGTGGTATTGGAATTGATTATGGAAAGGTTCTGGTAACTCAGGTTGGTATGTATGGTCTGGAAAGTGATGAAAATAGAGAGAACGAAGTAGATTGTGTATGGGTTGGTAATACAACAAATTATGCAAGCAAATATTCA
>SFIL01000042.1 GCA_004556205.1 Clostridiales bacterium
CGCGGCGCGCTCTATGTCTGCCCGGTGTGCGGCAACGTGCTGCACTCGCTCGGCGCGGCGGTCGTGAGCTGCTGCGGCGTGGCGCTCCCGCCGCTCGAGAGCGAAGCGCCGGACGCGGAGCATGAGATCGCCGTCGAGCCGGTGGAGGACGAATTTTACGTCTCCGTCCGCCACCCGATGACGCGCGGGCATCACATATCGTTTCTCGCCTTCGCTTCGGACGAACGGCTGGAGCTTGTGAAGCTCTATCCCGAGGGGGACGCTGCGGCGCGCTTTTCGCTGCGCGGCGGCGGATGGCTGTACGCTTACTGCAACCGCCACGGGCTGATGCGCAGAAGCGTGTGAAAACGCATCGATCCGCCCCGGAGCGGCCGTCCCGAAAGAGCGGAAAAAGGAAATAAACGGCGCCGCCCCCGCAGCCTTGTCAAGCCGCGGGGGCGGCGCCGTGCTCATTCCGCATGGTCCTCCGGCGCTTCTTCGTACCGCTCCAGCGCGTACTCGATGCACTGGTTCACGATCCGGTTGAACGATATGCCGGTCTTCAGATTGATCTCACATATGCGGTCAAACGTTTCCTCCTTCATCCGGATCGTCCGGCTGACGGAGGACATTTTCTTTTCCGAAGTGTCAAGCTTAAAAGAATCCATCGTTTTCCCTCCTGCGTACATATTGTAATCAGAAAGGGAATCTATTATAATGTACACATGTGCGTACAAATATGATTGCAAAAAACGGGCGCAGAAGGGAGGGGCGTTTTTTGCTTTTTCGTCGTATGTATTTTCATCTGTTCAAGGCGGTGACCGCCGCGCTGCGCCTGATGCAGGCAGGCCGAATAAGGGAGGCGGAACAAAAGCTGATCGCCGCGCAGCAGGTGACGGAAGATATGTGCCTGTCCGGGAAGAGCACCGAAAGGGAATAGGACCGGCGCCTCGACCGGCAAACGCCCCGGCAGCTTTTTATCTGCCGGGGCGTTTGCGGCTTTGTTCAGTTCTGGAAGAAAATATCCTCCGCTGTGCGGGGAGAAAAGCGCTCGAGCGCCGCGGCGCCGAGATCGCAGCGGTGCATGTCTACGGCGCGGATGCGGCGGTTTTCGTAGGTCGTGTAGTAATAAATGCCGCGCTGAGCGCTGCAGCAGGAGGTATAGATCGTGATCTCGTGCTTGCCCGGTTCCACCTCGCAGCAGCCGCGTACCTGCTCGACCGCGCCGAGGATGTGGAAAAACTGGCTGACGCTCTCCGTCTCCGAGCGGCCGGAAACGGAATTGGCTCGCGTGAACGCCGCGCGCACGAAGCGCGAGGGCGACGAGAGATCGCCGGGCAGCCCGAGCGCGCCCATGCCGCGGCTGTAGGAGCGAAGATCGAGCGAGGGCGCGAACGTATTTTCCGGCTGGCGCGGGGAGAGAGACCGGTAATCGTTCAGCCGGAAGAGCTGCTGCGGGAACGGCGGGTTGTTCGTCAGGACCCCGGCGGGGTTATCATAGACGTGCAGACCGTCCGCCGCGGACTCGACCGTGATGCAATCGTCCTTATCCGCGAGCAGCCAGTGGAGCTGCGCGGCGGGAAGGGCGGCGGAAAACGGCGTGCCGGTGAGATTCGTTTTCGTGAGCAGGGCGCGCGCCTCCGAAACGGAAGCGCACTGCGCGAGCACCCATGGGAGAAATTCAAACTGCGCGACGTCGTCCTTGCCGCCGCGCGGCGCGGCGTATACGGCGTTGCCGACAAAGTTCAGCCCCGCCATACAAAGGCCCTTTTCGTTCATCGCGTCATAGTAGAGCGGACAGCCGTCGGCCACATGCGCCATGCCGAGCAGGGCGTAGTGTTCCGGCAGCGCCGCGCCGCCGGACATGGATACCATCGACCGCGACATTCTCTACTCCATCCTCGACAAGGACCCCAAGCGCGCCTCGGCGTACTGGTTCATCAGCATGAACGTCACCGACGAGCCGGACACGAGGCGCTACAGCGTCGAGACCTACGGCACGGACTACATCTTCCGCGTCCGGCTCGATCTCGGGTTCAAGTGCCACCAGCGCGTGAACGTGTACCTCCGGCAGATCGTGCGCGATCTTATCGAGAGCGGCGAGCTGCCGCCGCAGGAGCGGAAATACTCGATCTACGGCAAGTCGGACGTAGGCTCTTTTAAATTCGTTTTCCTGCACAAGGCCGTGCCGTCCAAGTCGGAGCTTTCCTTCCTTGACGAGCTGGTGCTCAACACGAAGTATGCCATCCGGCGCGTTGCCGGCTCCAAGGTGCGCTGGTACGGGCTGGACACATCCTCGCTCGTCGTGGAGACCGTGCCGTTCATCGTCGGCGGCAAAACGCCGCGCAGCAGTCGGCTGGAAAGAGTAAAATAAAAAAAGGAAACCGCCCCCCGCGGCTCAACCGAGCCGCGGGGGCGGGACTTATTCCGCCATGTTGTCCGGCTGCTGTGTCTGTCAGACGATCCACGCAGGAACCGGATCGACTTTCAATTGATATTTTTTAAGAATTGGGAAAACTTTTCACCGATAAGCCAGGCGTCTTCCGTAATTCCGCTTTTTTTATATGAGTTGATACTTCCGACGAGTTCGTTGTATTTTTTGGATAACGTACGCAGTTGGGCGAATATGGAATGAACAACGAGTTACAGAAGTGAAAAAGTTGACTTTTCAAACGAGTTATGGTATAGTAAAAATATCCATAAAACGCTGTTCAACAGCGGGATCTTTATGGTCAAGGTGTGGGAAACTCTTCTGAGAGTTGCAAAATAAATAAGGGGGGCGCAAACGTGAATACCAATACTGCAGAACTGCTAAAGAATGAAATTAGTGCATTCAGGAAAGGGGGGAAACGGTATAAAGATGAATACAGTAATCTCAAGTCAATTGATGATGAAAAAACAATTGATGCTGCAGTCGAATTAGCGTATCATGATGCCCAAAGAACGATGAGGGGAATTAGCAAGAGCGATGAAGATCAAAAGAGAAAAAGAAACGCCCTAAATCAAATTAAATTGGAACTGTTCAAATATTTTACCTGCTCTAAAGAACCAACTATAGACCAGGCATCTAAATTTGATGAAAAGCACAAAGAGCTATGCGACATCTGGTGTAACGAGTTTAATAATGATTTTGGCACTTACGGAAAGGCGCAGAAAATCATTAATATGTCTTTTAAATATTTGTTCTGCTGCGATGATGCTCCGGGAATGGTCGAAAATTCGAAATATAAAGAGCATTTTGAATACTGCCATATGCCCTTAGATAGCTTCACTCTGATATGGTATAAGCGAAACGTTGATAAGGAAAAGAAAGATTATACGTGGAGCAAGATCAACTATGAAGAATACATTGGGATTCAAAAAAACATCAGGGATTATCTTAATGAATCTGAGGACGAGCTTTCTCCATTACAGAAGGAATTCATTGTTTGGTCTCAAAAGTAAACTTACAACAGAAGAATTTTATCTGGGTTAATTGCCAGTTGTAGAAAAAAGGGCGATGTCTCAGAGAAGCAATATCTAAAAGAATCAAAACCGAGAAAGCCGATACATAAAAAGAACAGCCCGTTAGCCCTCTCAAGGGAGCCAACGGGCTGTTGTTATCGGGCAGAAAAAGATTCACTCAACATCTTCAACGACTTCCATCGTTTCGCAATAGCTATGGATGACCATAGTCTGAGCAAACAGACAGGCTTCGCCCTGAATGATGAATTGGGGCGCGTTGAGCGACATCAGCCTGTAAAGTCGATAGGCATGGAATAACACATCATAGGCCGCAACGCCGCCGCCGATACGAGCCTCCGCTTCGGCGTCTATATCGCCCGTTTCAAAATCCCGAATATAGGTGTTCCAAGCAGCCTTCTGCGCTTCCGGCAAGGCTTCCGCGTCGGCGGCCGTGCGGATGGAATCGTACTTTTCGGAAAGCAGCTTCAGCGCATGATAATCGCTTTCGCAGCGCATCAGCACATCCTGCAGATCGGCCGCATTCCAATGCATTTTGCATTTATAGAAGAGCTCCTTATCCTCCGCGCTGTCGTCAAGCGGCACCGGCCATTCGGGGATATAAAGCACGCCGTTCTCGTCGGTGTGCTCAAACATGCTGATAATAGATTCTGCGGGCGTGAGAACGGGAGCTTCATCGGGCTTGGTATAACAGGCAATTTTTGATGTGTTCATAATTCATCCTCCATATACGATATTCGTTATTTATTACAGAAAGATGATACGACAGGCAATGTACCGGAATCGGTGCATTGCCTGCTGTTTGTCAGAAGCCTTCTTTCTCGTCGCCGAACGGCATCCCGAAATTTTCCGTAAATACTTTTTTGGCAAAAGCATAGGTAAGCTCGCTCCCGGTCAGGTCCGCGATAATAAACAGCTGCAGAAGGTTGACTTTTATCTTTTTTGCGGTCTGATGCCCGGATGCGGTCAGTGTTGTCAGAATGCTCTTCATCTCCGGCGTATTGACTTCTTTCCCGAAGTGCATGGACAGCGCCATGGCATACCGCAGACGGTTTTCAAGATCCAGTTCGTCGTCCGATGCCTCATATTTCTCAATAATTTCCTGCAGTTTGTCTTTTCCCATGTTGTTCTCCTTTCGGCGCCGCGGGCTTAAACGTCCACTTCAACGATCGTAACAGAATCTCTTATCGCTTTTATATCTGAATGCAGAAGCGTTCCCTTTTCGAGCAGGGCTTCTGCGGTCTTCTCGAGAAAGACCCTGTTCTTCAGAAGAATGTCTCTGGTCATGAGCATATAGCGTTCCAGCTCGGCGTGCGTTACCGCTTCGTTGCGGGCGTTGAAATTTTCAGAGTAACTCAAATCCCGGGTTTCCACACGGAGGGAACCGAACCCAAGCATAGCCTCCTCTGAAATACCGTTACGGATAATGGTGAACGCGCACTTGATATCGTCCCGACAGCCGTCGGCGCAGTATTTGGAGTAATAGAGCTCGACGGCCGCCTTGCCGGCCAGGGAGACCAGAATGTAATAGGGCTTCCTTGAAAGATCCTCGCAGTTGTGAATAAAGCCTCTCGGCGTTCCGTCGGCGGGACGAAGAGCGGCAAGGCCGACGACCCCGGGGCAAAGCACTTCCGAAACGACCAGATGACCGGCTTCATGAAGCGCAGTCTTTTTTGCGTACTCCTTCGATGTTTTGGTATAGCTATCGGGTAAATTGTGCTGGGTTCTCAGGACAGCCTTTACAAGATCGTTCATCTCGATGCTCGGCCGTCTATTATATGCCGCATAAATGGCGGCCTCATTGAGAATGGTCTCCAGCTCGGCGCAGGAGTGATAGGTGATCATTTTGGCAAGGTCGTCCATATTGACGCTTTCGGCTATTTTTTTATCCGAGAGATAGTACGCGATGATCTCTTCGGCGTCTTTGTTTGAAGGAGGCAGAACTTCAATTTTTCTGTCAAAGCGGCCGGAGCGCACGAGGGAGTCTGGAAGCCTCCTCTTATCATTGACAGTGGCGAGGACAAACACGCCGCTGTCTTTTACTTCATCGATCCCGGACTGAACGGCCACATATTCCTCAGCATCGCAATGGACGTAATCGTCATTTGCAAATTTGTCCATGTCATCAAGGAAGATGATGCAGGGCGCAGTTTCTTTGGCTTTTTGAAAAGTTTCGGTGATGTCGCTGATAAAACCATCGCCGCCTTTATCTCTGCGTATAGTGTAGGCGCAAAGGCCGCTTTCTTCAATGAAGCACTTGGCTATCAGGGTCTTGCCGAGGCCAGGTTTGCCATAGAGTAAAAGCCCGTGCGGAAGTCTTGCCCCAAGCTCCTCATACACGCGCCGGTTTTGAATCACATCACAGATCTGCCGAAGCTCGGTTTTGATCGCCTCATAGCCGATCACCTTGTCAAAAGAGCTCATTTTTCTTCCTCCCATAATCACTTCTGTTCTGTTTTACGGTTTTACCTTAGCAGAGACAATGCGCCATAATCGGTGCGTTACTTTTGGTATTTTTCTTTGAATCGGACGACGATCTCCCGCATCTCGTCGTCGAGAAACGCCATGGCCTCGCTGCGGATCAAATCGGGTATTCCGTAATACGCTTCCGCGATACCGCCGGCGATATCGGCCAGCGTGTCGGAATCACCGCCGACCGAAACGGCGTTTCGCAGCGCGTCCTCAAAGCTGTTGGATTCATAAAACGCCTCCAACGCGACAGGGACCGTGCCCTGACAGCTTTCATCGAACGCATGATCCGGCCGGATTTCATCCAGAGACTTCAAAAAGGCGTTCGGATAATACTTCTGCTCGATGTACTTTCGGATCGCCTCTTTGTCCTTTCCTCTGCGAGCCATCCAGATCGCCGCGGCTACCGCCTGCGCACCCCGGATGCCTTGCGGGTGGTTGTGCGTGACCTCTGCGGTCAGTCCGGCTAAGCGTTCCGCTTCCTCAAGGGAATGCGCTGCCCATCCGGCGGGAGCGGCTCTCGCGGCGGAGCCGTTGCCCCAGCTGTTATACGCAGCCGTTGATCCGTCCTTCAGCCAGCGGTAAAGAAGCGTGCCGAAACCCGCGTTCAGCCGTTTTCTTCCGTGATAATGCATTTTCTCAACAAGGCGTTTTTTAAACGTATCGTCGTCTTCCTGCATTTCACGATTCAGCAGAGCGTCCGCCGCGGCGACGGTCATGACGGAGTCATCGGTATATTCACATGGGATATCCATGATGCCGTCGTTTCCGAAAAGGCCGAATGTCTTACTTTTGTGATCGTCAAATTCAAATCGGGATCCGACGATATCTCCGATGATCGCACCAAACATCTTTTTCCCCTCCTGCAAGCGTGTCAGCTGCTTTCCCTTAGAACGCCGTGAAGTCGGTAAACGCAGGAAACGATATTGCCCTCTTTGAGCGTAATTTTTCCCGCGTCGGCGTAATAGACGGCGTCATATTCGTTTCCAAGGCAGGAAAAGGAGAACAAGGTGTCTTTTTCACCGAATCCATACTCGACCGGAGCGTCATAGATCTCCGTGACAACCCCGTTTAACAGAACGCGGGCATCATAGGGCGGAGATAATAAGCCTATTGGGATAACGGATTCAGAGGCCATGGAAAAATGCTTATGTGCCGCTCTAAAGGCTTCTTCATCCCGATAGACGTCAGGGGTTTTCACGCATTCGAGAAACAGTTCAAAGTCCTTCTCACAGGGAAACGCCGCGTTCTCAATGAATACGCCGTGCGTCTCTATCGGAAGGGGGAATTCCGTGCTTCCGTGTCCTGCCCATGCTTTCAGAAGGCCGTCGCCCTCTGCATCCGGCTCTATGATCCACGCTTCCGGTCTGACGATCATTTTTCTTACCTCGTTTCTTGTCATTTCTCTGGTTCGATCCATTGGCAAGTGTTTGCGGCGGCCAGCATCTCCCTTAGCCTGGTTATTGCCGATTGGGAGCATTCCGCGTTAAATCTCGCTTTTACCTCATCGAGATAATACCTTCCCCGGCGATCCGCAGAAAACTGCACCGTGTGGCCTGCGTTCTCAAAGCTCCAGTGAAAAATCGCCGCACGATCACTCTGGATCAGAGCTTTTCTTGAGTAGACGCAGTTATGCTGGGTTTCGCCTTCCGCAAGAAGCTGTTCGGAAGTGATGATCCGTTGGAGCTCGTTTGGATACAGGAAGCTGAGCGACTTTTCCAGATTATCAAATCTTGAAGGGGTCATAACCAGCGATTCACTGCCTGCCGCCTCAAGACGGTTCTTCCGCACCGCTCGCGACAGTTCATCATGTGCCTCTATCAGTTTTTTTAGGCTGCATCGGAGCTTAACGGGTGTATTGGTGTCAAGACACATTGCAACGTAATCCTTCACATAATCATCAAGCGCTTTCTCCGAAAATCCGCGCACATGGCGATAGTAATTCACTATAAACGACCCAACCGACTCAAAGCTGTTGAACCCGTCGAATGCGTTCTTTAAGGTAAAACACTTTGCAAACAAATCCATCGATATGCCGATCAGTGCCGGCCGATCACGCCTGCTGACAGCGGGAGCCAACGACGCGATCGCATAACCGGTGTTCAAATCGATCTTGTTGTAATTTAAGTTCAGCACGCCGGGCTCCGGCACAGAGGCATCTATTATTTCTTTCGGAGTATGCGATTGGATCACGCTCGAAAACGGGATCGACGGAAGAAAGCAGCCGCACTTTTTTATTGTCCGGCCGATGTCTTTCAGGATGTACATTTTCTCGGTCTCGGCAGCCGCAGAGAAGAACGCAGCGGTGAAAGCTCGGAATTGAGAGTTGCTCAGGAGATTCCGGTTGATTCGGTAATTCATGCCGTCGGTTGTGACCTGCTCCACGGCATCCTGCCCGCTGCGGACACAAACGGTTTTGTCCCAATAGCCGTAAAAAGTGTCTTTCTTCTCGGAAGACAGCGTTATTACCGGGGTGTTCTGCAGGATCAGCGTGGACGCTATATGGTTTCCGAAAGATCGGTGGTATCGGACGCCCTTAACGAAATGAAACGTCAATGTCCATCGGCCGTTATTCTCGGCCAGACGCGCGCACTGCGGCAGGTTCCATTTATTCCCGGGAAGAAATTGCTTGAGCTCTATCAGCCTGCCGATGGTATTTTTGGATAATTGCCTGTTTAAAGCATCTCTGACCGACGCGATCTCATCGGTAAATTCTCCGTCCAGCGTATAGAAATACAGCTTGCTGCCGCGCTCGGCAGAGGAACCGACGTCGAGCGTGGATGCGTTTACGCCATAGGTCGCTTGGAGAATTCTCTTTATCTCGTCACTATACATTTTTGACCCGCAGCTCCTATGCTTTTTCGTTCGCAGTCATCATACAGATAAATATGGGTCAAAAATGGGACATAAAAAGGCCCGCGGATTTCGATGAATCCACGAGCCTTGTTTTATATATTATTGATACTTTTTCAGCCCATCTTCCAGCGCCTCTCTTATCTGTGTTCTCAGAGATTCCGGCTGAAGGATTTCAACATGATGAAGGTACTGCATAGCCCAGTATTCCATGGCGGTCGGGCTTGCCTTTATGCTTACCTCAATCTTTTCCTTGTCATAGGTCTCCCGTATTCTGACATCGGTTCCGAACCAGTCAATAATTTGATCGATAATCTGTGTGTCTGCCCGGAAAACAATTTGCTCCGGTGGATCTGTGTACATATACGGCATGGCAGAGGAGATCTCCTTGTAGTTGATCCCGTTCTCGTAGCCTTTGATATTTTTTATCGGAGTAGCTTTCTTTTCGGTAAAGGCTATGTCGGTGATATGATCCAGACGCTGAAATACCATATCGTTCCAATCCTCGTTGTATGCCATAAGATAATACCGTTGATTGTGGAGGATCATCTGATACGGGCTTACACGCTGCTCAGAGGATTTGTGGAGTTTCCGGTCGATTCCGTATTTGTTGTAGTCGTAGCGGATCTGTATTTGTTTCTCGATTGCTTTATAAATTGATTCTATGTTATAAAACAAAGCGCTGTTATCGGTTTTGCTCCAATCGTTCACGGAGTGGATATGCTTGATGCTTGTTTTGAAGTATTTATTGGAAAGGCCGCAAATCCGTTCGATAAGATCTTTGGAGCGGGCAGCGGTAATGTGCTTGCTGGAGAGGACACCGTCGATGAGCATGCGCAGCTCTGCATCCTCAAATTCCCGATAATCAATATAACAGCCTGCCCGGCACGATTCTATTCCGACTCCGGCTTCTTTCAGCAAAGAGATATTGCGGCTGACAGCCTTTCTTTCAATTGCAATACCGTAGTCGCTTTCCAGATGGCGCGCAATATCCTCCTGTGTCATCGGATGCTTATGGTCGCTGTATTCCTTGAGAATTTGCCATATTCTGATTAGCGCCAGTTTTTTAGGCTCAAAGCTCTCCATGGTGCGGCCTCCTCATCTCTGAAAGAAAATATCCTCCTCCGTGCGGGGCGCGAAGCGGACGAGCGCCGCGGCGTCGAGATCGCAGCGGTGCATGTCTACGGCGCAGATGCGGCGGTTTTCGTACGTCGTGTAGTAATAAATGCCGCGCTG